>JBPYEI010000068.1:0-2588 GCA_051985455.1 Acidimicrobiales bacterium | reverse complement strand
GACGGCGACGTCGGAGAACTCCTCGCGCACGAGCTCGTACCCCCACTCGCGGAACGCGCCCTCGGTGAACTTCATGATGTTGCCCTTGTGCACGAGCGTGACGCTGCGGCGCTTGCGCTCTAGCGCGTAGGTGATGGCGGCGCGGATGAGACGCTTGGATCCCATTTCGGACACCGGCTTGATGCCGATGCCCGAGCCGTCGCGGATGGGCCAGCCCATCTCCCGGCGCAGGAATTTGGTCAGCTTGTCGTCCTCGGGCGTACCCGCTTGGACCTCGTACCCCGCGTAGACGTCTTCGGTGTTCTCCCGGAAGATGACCATGTCGACCAGCTCGGGATGGAGCACCGGCGAGGGGACGCCGGCGAACCAGCGCACGGGGCGCAGGCAGACGTAGAGGTCGAGGATCTGGCGCAGCGCGACGTTGAGGGAGCGGATGCCCCCGCCCACCGGCGTCGTGAGGGGGCCCTTGATCCCGATCAGGTGGGTCCGGAACGTCTCGACGGTCTCGTCGGGCAACCAGCTGCCGGTCTCGTCGAACGCCTTCTGGCCCGCCAGCACTTCCGTCCAGGCGACCTTGTGGCCGTGCTTGGCGGCGGCCGCATCGAGGACCAGCTTGGCGGCGGGCCAGATGTCGACCCCGGTGCCGTCGCCCTCGATGAAGGGGATGATGGGCTCGTCGGGGACCTGGAGGGTGCCGTCGTCGCCCATGCGGATGAGCTCTGCCATGGCCGGGATGCTAGGGGGCGGGAAGACAGCGTCCCAATTAGCTCAGGGCGTGGTCGGCCTGTCGAATTCGGCCTGAAATGGCTCAGCCGGCCGCCCGGTCGGACAACAAGTCGGAAAGGCGGATGTACGGCTCGGACTCCGGGCCGAGGATCTCAGCCACCCAGTGGAGCGTCCCGGCGGCGTCGACCTCGGTGCCCCACCGGAGGATCTCCTCGATGTCGAGCCAGTCCTTTGGTCGGTCGAAGACCGCCTTGCAGACGATGAGGTCCTCCGGGGCGAGGATCGGGATGTCCACCGGACCGAAGCGGACCAACCGGGCGCGCTCGGCCATCTGGAGATGCAGGTCCATTGTGGCGAAGAACACATCGAGGTAGGAGCCGTCCCAGTCGAGCCTCGCCTGCCCGTCCCGGGCGATCGTCTCCCGGTCCTCGGGGGTGACCGTCACACCGAGCCGGGACAACAGCTCCAGGACGGGTCCGGCGGCCTCGGGCGGGACCGTCAGGTTGATGTCGATGTCGGTGGTCGCCCTCGGGTTCCGGTACCAGGCCAGGGCGAGGGCGCCGCCGAACTGGTGCGGCACCCCGGCCGAGTCGAGCATCTCGTGGAGCGACACGATCTTGGGAACCAGGTTGCCCTGTGCCGCGGTGGCGGTCTCGGTCGACGGCCGGCCGGCCGTCGTCATCGCGACGCTGCTGCCGGGGGGCGCGCCGCCCGCAAACGGGCCAGGGGCGGGAACCGCAACGGCTCTCGAGCGCGCCGGGGGCCGAAGGCCGAGACCTGCGCGACGAGGTCGAGGAGGTCCATCAGTGCGTCGCCCGGGTCTCGGCGGGCTCCGGCCCGTGGCGGCGCCGATTGGAGCGATCGGGCCATCCGGCGTGAGGACTCGACGAACCGGCGCGTCTCGGGTCGCCGGTGGCGCGGGGGCGGGGAGCCGTCGGCGGCACGCTCGGCGCTGGCACGAACCGCCTCCGCGTCGAACGGCCGGGACGCCCTTCGGCGGGCCTTGGCCAGCACCTCGTCGTCCAGCTCCTTGAAGGTGGCCAGGGAGCGGGCGCGGGGGCCCTTGTCGGTGTGGACCGACTCCCGGATCTCGAAGCGCCCCTTGGGGCGGGCGACCACGTAGGCCATACCCACTAGGTTAGCGGGCATGGGCCCACTATCGTACCCACTAGGTGTTCCGGGTGCCGTATGCCCTGACGAGGAGGCGCTTCCGGTGCCAGGTCGCCGCTAGGACAACGCGTTCGGTCCGAGCCCCAGGGCGGCGTAGATCTCGCGGGTCGCGCTCGAGGTGTTGAAGGTATAGAAGTGCAGCCCCGGCACGCCGGAATCAAGGAGCTCGGAGCAGAGCTCGGTGGCCAGCTCCACGCCTTCCTTTCGGACGGCCTCCTTCCCCCCACGAGCATCCGCGGCGCGCAGGCGCTCCTCCATCCACGCCGGCGCCGCGGCTCCCATCCCACCTAACCGCCCCATCGTCGCGATGGACGTGACGGGCAGGATGCCCGGCAGGACGGGCGTCTCCACGCCCCTCTCGCGCAGGTCGGCGACGAGGCCCCGGTACTCGTCGGCCTCGAAGAAGAACTGGGTGATGCTGAAGTCGGCCAACGCCAGCTTCGCGGCGAGGAAGTCGCGGTCGCTCGCCATGTCCGGCGAACGCGGGTGGCCGGCCGGGTGGGCTGCCACCCCGATGGAGAAACCGCCGACGGCGCGGGCGAGCCGGACGAGCTCCTCGGCGTAGGCCAGTTCGCCCGGCCCGGCCGAGGGGTCCTCCGGCGGGTCGCCGCCGAGCGCCATCAGGTTCTCCACGCCCGCCTTGCGCAGCGAGACGAGGATGTCGGCGAGCTCCAAGCGAGTGTGGGCGACAC
>JBPYEI010000067.1:0-59223 GCA_051985455.1 Acidimicrobiales bacterium | reverse complement strand
CGCCGGCAGCCGGGCGCGACGAGGTGATCCCGTTCTCCAACATCCGTCGGCGGACGGCCGAGCACATGGTCCGGTCGAAGGCCACCTCGGCGCACACGCTCGTTTCCATCGAGGTCGATTTCGAGGCGGTCGAGCGGGTGCGAGGGGCCGAGCGTGAGCGGTTCAGGTCCCAGCAGGGCACCTCGCTCACCTACCTGCCGTTCGTGGCTCGGGCGACGATCGAGGCTTTGCGGGCCTATCCCCACCTGAACGCGTCCGTCGGCGACGACGCGCTGGTCGTCCACCACGACCTGCACCTGGGCATCGCAGTCGACCTCGATGCCGAGGGCCTCATCGTGCCCGTCATCCACGACGCCGACGGCAAGCGGCTGCCCGCGCTGGCGCGGGAGGCTGCCGACCTCGCCAGCCGGGCGCGCGAGCGCAAGCTGAGCGCCGACGACATCGCCGGCGGCACCTTCACGATCACCAACCCGGGCCCGTTCGGGACGCTGATCACCGTGCCGATCATCAACCAGCCCCAGGTCGGCATCCTCTCCACCGACGGTGTGAAGCGCAAGCCGGTGGTCGTGACGCTCGCCGACGGCAGCGAGGGCATCGCCATCCACTCGGTCGGCGTGCTGGCCCTGTCGTTCGACCATCGCGCCGTCGACGGTGCCTACGCTTCCCGGTTCCTCGCCAAGCTCCGTGAGATCCTCGAGACCAGGGACTGGTCTCAGGAGCTCTAGGAGCGGGAGGCGATCGAAGGTGCTTCGGGCACGCTGGCTCGGGCGGGTCCGCTACGACGACGCCCACGCGCTCCAGCGCGCCCTGTTCGCCCGGGCCGACGAGGACTATCTGCTCCTCCTCGAGCATGCCCACGTGTACACGCTCGGGGTGCGGGGCAACACCGAGCATGTGCTGGTGCCACCGGAGTCGGTGGGCGCCGAGCTGGTGCGGGCCGACCGGGGAGGCGACGTCACGTACCACGGCCCCGGCCAGCTGGTCGGCTATCCGATCGTCAATGTGCCGACTGTCCCAGGAGCCACCCGCTCGTACGTGCGGTCGGTGGAGCAGCTGATCATCGACGCCCTCTCCGACGTGGGACTTCCCAGCGCCGGCCGGCTGGGCGACTACCCGGGCGTCTGGATCGATCCGGACGGCGATTCTCCCCGCAAGATCGCCGCCATCGGCGTCCGCATCAGCCGGGGACGCTCGATGCACGGGTTCGCCCTCAACGTCGATCCCGATCTCGCCATGTTCGGCCATATCGTGCCGTGCGGCATCTCCGACAAGGCCGTCACGTCGCTGGCGGCCGAGGGCGTGGACGTCGCCATGGCGACGGTGGTCGACGCCGTGGTCGCACGGGCGTCGCGTCTATGGGGCGGGGACGCAGATCGAGTCGAGCGGCAGGACGTGGCCTGGCGAGTTGCGCCCTCGGACCTGTCCGTCTTCACCCGAGCGGGACCCAGCCGCCTCGAGGGTCGCCTCGCCGAGGCCGGTGTTGATCGGTCAGCCGCCGTGGCGTTGTCGGATCGCAAGCCGCCGTGGCTGCGGGCAAAGGCGGTCA
Source organism: Acidimicrobiales bacterium (assembly GCA_051985455.1). Lineage (GTDB taxonomy): Bacteria > Actinomycetota > Acidimicrobiia > Acidimicrobiales > AC-9 > AC-9. Next base: position 57,677 of record JBPYEI010000067.1, on the reverse strand, counting down.
TGGGACCGCAGTACCGGGAGCTGAAGCGGACCATGCGCAGCCTCGACCTGGCCACCGTGTGCGAAGAGGCGGGCTGCCCGAACATCTTCGAGTGCTGGGCAGAAGGCACGGCCACGTTCATGATCAACGGCGAGCGCTGCACGCGAGCGTGCGGCTTCTGCCTCGTCGACACCCGCCACCCCCTGCCCATCGATCCATCGGAACCGCAGCGGGTGGCCGAGGCCACGGCGCGCCTCGGGCTGGCGCACGCCGTGGTGACCGCCGTCGCTCGTGACGACCTTCCCGACGGGGGCGCGGGCGCCTTCGCCGCTACCATCGACGCAATCCGCCGGCGCTGCCCGGGCACAGCGGTCGAGGTCCTGATCCCCGACTGCAAGGGCGACGAGGCGTCCCTGACGACGATCTTCGCGGCCCGGCCCGAGGTGCTCAACCACAACCTGGAGACCGTTGCCCGACTACAGCGGGCGGTCCGGCCCTCGGCGTCGTACGCCCGCAGCCTGTCGGTCCTTGGCCGCGCCAAGGAGGCGGGACTCGTCACCAAGTCGGGCCTGATCCTCGGCATGGGCGAGACGGAGGGAGAGGTCCTCGGCGCCCTGACCGACCTGGCGGCGGTTGGTGTCGACATCGTCACCCTGGGGCAGTACCTGCGGCCGACGGCCGATCATCTGCCCGTCGTGCGCTGGTGGCGGCCGGAGGAGTTCGACCGGCTGCGTCAGGCCGGACTGGCTCTCGGTCTGCGCCATGTCGAGGCTTCGCCGCTCACGCGATCGAGTTACCACGCCAGGGCCGCGGCGGCAGCCACGACGGCGCGGCCGGCGGCGGGCTGACACGCCGTGGAGCTCGGTCTCGCTGGTCGTGTCGCCCTCGTGACAGCCGCTTCCCGCGGCCTTGGCTTCGCCTCGGCCGCGGCCCTGGTCGAGGAGGGAGCGAGCGTTCTCATCTGTGGACGCGACAAGGACTCCGTCGATGCGGCTCACGAGCAGCTGCAGTCGCGTGCCACGAACGGCGCGGCGGCGGCAGCCGTCGTGGCCGACGTGAGCGATCCGGAGTCACCAACCCGGCTCGTGGAGGAGACGGTCGAGCGATTCGGGCGACTCGATGTCCTCGTCGCCAATGCAGGAGGCCCTCCCACCGGGCGCGCCCTCGAGGTCGACGACGCGGCCATCGAAGCTGCCGTCGGAGCCAACCTGCTCACCTCGGTCCGGCTGGCACGCGCCGCTGTCCCGCATCTGCGTGTCCGGGACTGGGGGCGGATCTGCTTCATCACCTCCTACTCGGTCAAGCAGCCCATCCCGACGCTCGCCCTGTCGAATACGGCGAGGGTGGGCCTGTGGGCGTGGGCCAAGACGGCCGCCGCCGATCTCGGCGACCACAACGTCACGCTCAACCTGGCCTGTCCTGGACCACACGCCACCGAGCGGATGACCCAACTCGGCGGCGGTAGTGGAGGTGGCGGCGGGCGCATGGGCGATCCCGCCGACTTCGGCAAGGTCGTCGCCTTCTTGTGCTCACAGCCCGCCGGCTTCGTGAACGGCGCCGCCGTCGTCGTCGACGGGGGAGCGACGCTGGCGCTGTAGCCGGCGGAGAGCGGAGCCGCGAGCCGCCTTGGTCAGGCCACGAAGTACTTGGCCTGCGGGTGATGGCAGACGATGGCGGACGTGGTCTGCTCGGGCTGGAGCTGGAACTCCTCGCTCAGCTGTACCCCGATGCGGTCGACCCCGAGCAGCTCGACGACCTTGGCGTTGTCCTCGAGATCGGGACAGGCGGGGTATCCCCAGGAGTAGCGCCCGCCTCGGTATTGCTGACGGAACAGCCCTCCCAGGCTCGGGCCGTCCTCATGGGCGAAGCCCCACTCCTCCCGGATGCGGCGGTGCCACAGTTCGGCCAGTGCTTCTGCCATCTCGACCCCCAGTCCGTGCAGGAGCAGGTAGGCCTGGTACTGGTCCTCGGCGAAGAGGCGAGCCGTCGCCCGCGACACGGCTTCTCCCATGGTCGCGATCTGGAACGCGGCCCAGTCAGGCTCTCCCGACGAAGCGGGCCGGAAGAAGTCGGCGATGCAGAGCCAGGGCGGCTTGCGCTGGCGGGGGAAGGTGAACCGGAGCCACTCGGCCCGGCGGGACTCGTCCTTCCAGATCACGAGGTCGTCGCCCTCGGCGTTGGCGGCGAAGTAGCCCCACGCCACCTGGGGCACGAGCACGCCGCTGGCCCGGGCCTCGGCCAGCTGGTCCCGCAGCACGGCGCGGACCCGGTTCTTGAACTCGGCGTCCGCCTCGCCCTCCTCGGGACGGTAGCCCCACTGGTTGCGGAACAGCGCCGTCTCGTTCAGGAAGGCGGCGATCTCGTCGATGGCTACGCCCTTGGCCAAATCGGACCCGACGAACGGCGGATCGAACACCGGGTTGTCGACGGCAACCTCCGGCGACCGCGAAGGTACGTCCTCGGGGCTGGTCCCGGCCGCCTGCTGGCTCTTGCGCGGTGGCAGGTCCCGACCGCCGAGCTTCCGCCCGAAGTCGTTGTCGTCCTCGCCGGTGCGTTCCAGCTCGCGCAGCCGATCCATGGTGCGGAGGCCCTCGAAGGCGTCGCGACCGTAGAACAGGCGGCCCTGATAGACCTGACGAAGATCTCGCTCCACGTACGTCCGCGTGAGCGCGGCTCCGCCCAGCAGCACGGGTACGTCTGACAGGCCGCGGTCGTTCATCTCCTCGAGGTTCTCTCGCATGATGAGCGTCGACTTGACCAGCAGCCCGCTCATGCCGATGGCGTGAGCTTTGACCTCGTCGGCCTTGGCCAGCATCTCGCCGATCGAGACCTTGATGCCGAGGTTGTGCACCTCGTAGCCGTTGTTGGTGAGAATGATGTCGACCAGGTTCTTGCCGATGTCGTGCACGTCGCCCTTCACCGTGGCCAGGACGACGCGACCCTTCCCTCCCTGGTCGGTGGTCTCCATGTGCGGCTCCAGGTAGGCGACCGCAGTCTTCATCGTCTCGGCCGATTGGAGCACGAAGGGGAGCTGCATCTCGCCCGAGGCGAACAGGTCACCCACCGTCTTCATCCCCGCGAGGAGCAGGTCGTTGACGATGCCGAGCGCCGACCACCCACCGCCCAGCGCCTGGTCGAGCTCGGGCTCGAGACCGTTGCGGTCCCCGTCGACGATGCGCTGCTCCAGCCGGCGCTCGAGGCTCCAGCCGCTGCGGTCCTCGGCGGTCGCCGCCGCGCTGGACGACACGCCCTCGAAGAGCGACAGCAGCTTGGACAGCGGGTCGTAGCCGTCGCGTCGCCGGTCGTACACGAGGTCGAGACACACCTGGCGCTGCTGCTCGTCGATCCGGTTGAGGGGCAGGATGCGCCCGGCGTGCACGATGGCGGCGTCGAGACCGGCTTCGACGCACTCGTGCAGGAACACCGAGTTGAGCACGTGGCGGGCGGCAGGTGACAACCCGAACGACGCGTTGGAGAGGCCGAGGATCGTGAACACGCCCGGTAGCTCGGCCTTGATGCGACGGATGCCCTCGATGGTCTCGATCCCGTCGCGTCTGCTCTCCTCCATGCCCGTCGACAGGGGCAGGGCGAGCGGGTCGAACAACAGATCGGACGGCTCCAGCCCGTAGCGGCCGACGGCGATGTCGTGGATCGCCCGCGCCGCGCGCAGCTTCCAGTCTGCGGTCCGCGCCTGACCCTCGGTGTCGATGCAGGTGCACACCACGGCGGCCCCGTACTCCCGGGCCAGCGACAAGAAGCGGTCGAGCCGGGTCCCCGGAGCGTCGCCGTCCTCCAGGTTCACCGAGTTGATGACCGCCCGGCCGCCGAGCCAGGACAGCCCGGTCTCCACCACCTCCGCCTCGGTCGAGTCGAGCACGATGGGCTGGCTGGCCTGGGTGGCGAACCGGCTGGCCACCTGCTCCATGTCCGCCCGGCCGTCGGCGCCGGTGTAGTCGACGCAGACGTCGATGAGGTGGGCACCCTCCTTCACCTGATCGCGGGCCATCGCCGTGCAGGTGTCCCAGTCGCCGGCCAGCATCGCCTCGCGGAAGCGCTTGGAGCCGTTGGCGTTGGTGCGCTCGCCCACCACCAGGAACGACGTCTCCTGGGAGAAGGGGACGTTGGTGTACAGCGACGCGGCTCCGGGCTCGAGCTCGGGGGCACGACGGGCGGGCGTCAGGCCGGCGCACCTCTCGACGACCTGCCGCAGATGCTCCGGCGTCGTGCCGCAGCACCCGCCCACGACCGTCACGCCCAGCTCGGTGATGAACCGCTGGTGGAAGTCCACCAGCTGCTCGGGGGTGAGGTCGTAGTGCATCCGGCCCTCGACGACCGACGGCAGGCCGGCGTTGGGCAGGCACGAGATCGGCATGCGGGCATGGTGCGACAGGTGGCGCAGGTGCTCGCCCATCTCGGCTGGCCCCGTGGCGCAGTTGAGCCCGATGACGTCGGGTCGCATGGGGTCGAGTGCGCACAGCGCGGCCCCGATCTCGGTGCCGGGCAGCATGCGACCGGTCAGCTCCATGGTGACCTGCACCTGGACAGGGACGTGGCGTCCGGTGGCTGCCATGGCTCGCTTGCAGGCGATGATGGCCGCCTTGGCCTGGAGCAGGTCGAAGACCGTCTCGATGATGAACAGGTCCACGCCGCCCTCGAGCAGCCCCCGGGCCTGGACCTCGTAGGCGTCCCGGAGCTCGGCCAGGCGGATCTGGCCGAGAGACGGAAACTTGGTGCCAGGGCCGATGCTGCCGGCGACCCACCGGGGTCGGTCGGACCGGGAGTAGCCGTCCACGACCTCCCGGGCCAGACGAGCAGCAGCGACGTTGAGCTCGTGGGCCCGGTCGGCGATGCCGTACTCGGCTAGCACCGTCGGGAAAGCGCCGAAGGTATCCGTCTCCACCACGTCCACGCCAACGTCCAGGAACGAACGGTGCAGGTCGGCGACCACGTCCGGTCTGGTGCTGACCAGCACCTCGTTGCAGCCCTCCAGCTGCGCCCCTCCGAAGTCCTCTGGTCCCAGGCCGGCCAGCTGCAGGTTGGTGCCGGTGGCGCCATCGAAGACGACGACGCGCTCGGACGCGGCCTCCAGGTAGGTGGTCATGGCGGGCTCAGGTTACCGGGACCCCAACCCCCCGGTAGATTGACCAGGCCGTGAAGATCTACACCAAGAGAGGCGACGACGGCACCACTGGCCTGCTGTACGGAGGTCGGGTCCGCAAGGACTCCGCCGCCATTGATCTCAACGGGGCGGTGGACGAGGCCCAGGCGGCCCTCGGCGTCGCCCGGGCCGAGGCGGACCGGGGCTCGGAGCTGGACGAGCTTCTGATCGCCCTGGAGCGCGACCTGTGGGTCTTGATGGCCGAGGTGGCGACGGCGCCCGAAAACCGTCACAAGCTGACGCCCGGGGTCAGCCTCGTCACCAGCGACATGGTGACCGCCCTGGAGAGCCGGATCGACGCCCTCGACGAGCGCTTCGACATGCCGACCGAGTTCGTGGTCCCCGGACAGACCCGGGTGGCCGCCCTGTTGGATGTCGCTCGCACGGTCGTGCGGCGGGCCGAACGTCTCTCGCTGGCGCTCGCCGACGGGTCACAGGTCGGCCCGTACCTCAACCGCCTGTCCGACCTGTGCTGGACGATGGCCCGCTGGCAGGAGGACGAGCATCTCCCCACCCGCCCGGGGGGCGCCAGACCGCAGCGACGCCCAAAGCGAGAGACGTAGCGACACAAGGAGCCGTGATGCCCATCGCCTTCACCGCCGCCGGCGCGGTCCCTGACGACCTGGATGCCCTCGGCGTTCCCGTCTTCACCGGGCTGGACCCGATCGCCGGCGCGCCGGCCGGGATCGACCGCCGGTTCGCCGAGCAGCGGGGCTTCGAGGCCAAGACGGGCGAGGCCCTCCCGCTGCAGGGTGAAGACGGGGTCACGGTCGTCGCCGTCGGGCTGGGCGCGCCTGGCGAGGTCGGCCGCGAGACCCTGCGCAAGGCCGGGGCGGCTTTCGCCAAGACCTCGTGGCACGCGGAGGTCGCAGCCTTCGTGCTGCCGGGGGCGCGACCCGCAGGCCTCGACCCTGCCGAGGCCGCCGAGGCGGTGGTGGAGGGGATCGCCCTGGCGGCGTACCAGTTCACGGCGTACAAGGGCGAAGCGAAGCCCAGTCGCCTTCAGCGCGTCTCGGTCGTCGGGGAGGAGGTCTCCCAGCTCGGAGCCGGCGCGGCGCGAGGCGCCCGCATCGCCGAGGCCGTGAGCATGGCCCGCGATCTGGTCAACGAGCCCGCCGGAGCCATGACGCCGAGACGCCTGGCCGACGTGGCTCGGGATCTTGCCGACCGGCACGGCTTGGCGGTCACCGTCCTCGACGAGGTGGCCATCATCAGCGAGGGCCTGGGCGGGCTGGCTGGTGTCGCCCAGGGCTCGGAGGAGCCACCCCGCCTGATCGAGCTCGTGTACCAGCCGTCGGCTCCCGCTCCCGGCGTCGGTGACGGACACGTGCCCACCGTCGCACTGGTCGGGAAGGGCATCACCTTCGATTCCGGTGGGCTCTCGATCAAGACGGCCGACGGGATGATGACGATGAAGACGGACATGAGCGGAGCCGCGGCCGTCCTGGCCACCATGTCGGCGCTGGCCGACCTCGCCGTCGGCACCAAGGTCATCGCCATCGTGCCGACCACCGAGAACATGCCCGGCGGCCGAGCCATCAAGCCGGGCGACGTCCTGAAGATCCGCAACGGCAAGACCATCGAGGTGCTCAACACCGACGCCGAAGGGCGGCTGGTCCTGGCCGACGGCCTGTCGTTGGCGACCGAGGCCCGTCCCGACGCCATCGTCGACCTGGCGACACTGACTGGCGCGTGCGTGGTCGCTCTGGGCCGCCAGATCGCGGGGCTCATGGGCAACAACGACGACCTGGTCGGTCAGGTCCGTGCGGCGTCGGAGCGGGCCGGTGAGCTCGTCTGGCATCTTCCGCTTCCCGACGAGTACCGCAAGGGCATCGAGTCCGAGGTGGCGGACATGAAGAACATCTCGTCGCCGGCGGGCGCCGGTGGGGCCCTGACGGCAGGCCTGATCCTGGGTGAGTTCGTCGACGGGGTCCCGTGGGCGCACCTGGATATCGCCGGGCCGTCGCGCGCCGACACCGACGAGGGCTACACCCGCAAGGGAGGGACGGGCTTCGGCGTCCGCACTCTCATCGAGCTGCTGTCGCAGTTCGGGGCGCCCCGTCGCCAGCAGGGCGCCGATCGCTGACGACTGGTCGCTGCTTGCACGCCCACGCCGCCGCCTCGCCGGCGACAGCAGGAGAGAACCGCCACTCGCGCAGCTGCCGCTCGACGGCGTCGTGGTCCTCACCGAGACGGCTGAGGCTGAGGGCGAGCTGGCGCGAGCGCTGACGCTGCCCCGCCTCGCTGAAACGCAACTCTGCATCCTCCCACTGCCGGTGACCCCGTTGGAGCGACTCCGGCAGGTGCAGGACCTGCCTGCGGTTGAGCGGCGGGAGACGCCGTCGCACGGCCAGGCTCTTGCAGCTGTCGACCTTGGCCAGCCCGAAGTCGACGCACCGAGCGAGGGTCCGCACGAACGGTGAGTGACGGCCCCCTTTGGCGCCGAGGCCAAGACTGCGGGCCATCTCGGCCAGGTCGAGGGAGAAGCCGTCGGGCTCGGCCTCCAGACGGAAGGCCAGACGCCGCAGCAGCCACGTCGTCGACGGACCGAGGACGGCGAGCCAGTAGGTCTCCACGTACGGGGAGCGCGGGTCGTGCCCGAGGGCGTCGATGACCGGATCGGTCCAGGGGACAACGGTGAGGGTTCCGGTGGCGGGGGCGCCAATCGCCGCCTCGAGGCGCTTGTTGTGCTGTTTCATATACTTTCATTATTTCCCGCGACGGCAATGCGGTCAAGCCGGCGGCGGGACCTCAGACGCGCTGGCGGTCAGCCTCGCTCTGCTCCGGTGGCAGGCGCCTCGGTCCGTCGTGCCGTCGGGTGGACAGCACGCTGCTGGCGACGTCGGCGGTGTTCTGTATGAAGAGCGCCGCATTTCCCCAAACAAATGGGAGCCAAATGGGGATGCCGAGAAAATCGTTGCTCGAATATCTCCAGGCGCCGGCGTGAATACCGAGAACCTCAGCTGAGGGTCCGAAGACGAATCCCACTGCGTAGACGACCAGGCTCGCCCGCGTAGGTCGCATCATGAATATCGCAAGTCCTACGGCGAAAACCAGCGCCACGAGCGCCCAGGGACTTCGCCAGAACGCGGCGGTCGCCAGCAACGTCGAGAAGGCGAGAATGGCGCTGATCAAGGCGCGGGTGCGGTCGGCCATATGGAAACTCTACGACCGCGTCCACGCGCCCAGGAAGGCCAGAGCGCCCGCCCGGATGGGGGGCCGGTCAGCTCAGGTCAGCTCAGGGAGCGATCGTCGACGACGTCCAGGTTGTAGAACGTCGGCGGGCCGTCGGCGAACTTCATCATCTCCTGCGAGAACTGCTGGGTCTCGGGCAGGCTCGAGTTCTGCATGGCCGAGTCGTAGGAGTCGAAGAAGACCACGTTGAAGTAGCGGTTGGGGTCGTTGCGGTCACGGCACATGACGGCTCGCCTGGCCGTCCGCTTGCCCTCCGTTGCCTTCTGCCACCGCTCTTCCACGTCCTGCATGGCGTCGAAGTTGGCGCTGCGAAACTCGATGATCTGGACGTAGCCCATCGGTATGGCCCCCCTTAGGTCGATCTCCCCGATGCTCTCACGGATCCGAGGCCGACGACGGGAAAGGGAGCGTCGGCTCCTAGCGACGGCGCTTCCGACGCGAGTTGGCCCCCGCCTCGATCTCCGCCGCCAGCTCGCTGGTCAGCGAGAGGAGGGGCGCTCCGGGGCGGCGGCCGTAGGTGGCGGCGATGGCCTCCCGTTGTGGGAGCGTCGTCTTGGCCAGCCAGACCCGAGCGTCCTCGAGGCTAGCGGTCGCCTCCTCCAAGGAGCGGGTGCCAGCCCGGACTCGGTTGAGCACCACCATCGCCGGGGCATGGGCATCCCGGGCCAGGTCGAGGGTCCCGTCCAGCCGGTCGAGGTCGGACCAGCTGGTCTGGGACGGCACGACCACGACGTCGGCCAGATCGATGGCGGCGCTGACGATCGGTAGCTGGCCGGGGGGCGTGTCGACCACCACCACCGGATAGCCGGCGCCGATCCCGCTGAGGCGACGTCTGAGGTCGCGGGTGGGCAGCGACACGGTCACGGCCCGGAGCCCGGGACCCTCCTCGGACGCCGTGTCCGACCAGCGCATCGCCGAGCTCTGCGGGTCGGCGTCCACGAGCAGCGCCGATCCGTGCTCGCTGGCGGCCGCCTCGGCCACGCCCACAGCCACGGTCGTCTTCCCGACTCCGCCCTTGAGAGCTGCAACGACTATCAGCACGGATCGGAGCCTACGCGGCGCGGACCAGACGTCACCACGATCTCGTCAGTCGGCCCAGTCGACGGTGAACAGGTGACGAGGCCGGGACAGGCCCTTGAGGGTCCGCAGGCCCCGGTCGGCCAGCTCGAAACGGCCGTCGAGCTGGTCGGCGACGGCCTCGGTGATCAGGACCTCGGCCGGCTGGGCCTCGGAGGTGACCCGGGCGGCCATGTTGATCACCGTCCCCAGCAGGTCCCCCGTCTCCTCCATGGCCTCGCCGGCGTGGAGGCCGATCCGCACGCTCACGGCGAAGCCGGTGTCCTCGCGCTGGTCCCGCAGGCGCCGTTGGATCTCGATCCCGCATCGGACGGCGTCGCCGGACGACCCGAACCGAGCCAGAAAACCGTCCCCCTGGGCGCTGACCTCGGCCCCGGAATAGGCGCCGTAGCAGCTGCGGAGCAGAGCCCGGCAGCGGGCCCGCAGCCGGCTCCATTCCTCGTCACCGATCACCTCGGTCAGGCGCGTGGAGTCGACGACGTCGGTGAACATGGCCACGACCAGGCTCCGGGACGAGCGTGCCCGAGGCGGGGTGGGCCCCGATCCGACCGCGGCCGTCGGCTCTGGCCACAGGGGCTTGTTGGACTTGGCGTGGGCACGCCGCTCCTGCACCGAGCGGACGCAGACGGCATGCAGCCCCAACGCCACGCCCCAGCCGGCGGCGGGGAAGAACGGCCAGAAGAAACCGAGCCCGGTCAGGGCCCACGTGCCGACGAGCAGGCCGTTGGTGAGCCCGTAGGTCCACGCGTGGAGGCGGAAGCCCAGGTTGCGCCGGGCGCTCGGGAACGTCCTGGGCGCGGGCCGGCCTGTCGGGTCCAGCTCCCACACCAGCTCCGCCAGCTCGGCCACCGTGCGGGCCCGCACGGCGGCGTCGAGGCGCCGCTCGAGCTCGGGCAGCCCCAGCTGGCCGGCGGCGGCGCGCAGCTGCTCCATCGCCCGCTCGCGGTCCCCATCGGACGCGAGGCGCCCCACAGCCTCGGTGGCCACGGTGCTCAGTATCGCCCATTTTCGACCGGTTCGGCCATGGGCTTTTGACTGGCGACCAGGCGGGAAGTCGCCGCCGGGTCCAGCTGAGGCGGGCGGAGCGCGCTAGCCGGTCTTGGGGGCGAAGAAGGAACGCACCAGGGGCTCGTAATGCTCGAGCGGTTCGCTCTTGTAGCCGTCGTCGAAGGCCACCTGGTCGTACTTGGCGCAGAACTCGGCCGTGTAGTCGAAGTACGGCGAGTCCCGGTAGGCGTCGCGGGCGTTCTGATCGAGCCCGATGAGGTGCCAGAAGTAGTAGCCCTGGAAGATCCCGTGGTGGGCGACCATCCAGTGGTTCGCCTTGGAGACGAAGGGCTCGAGGATGCCGGCTGCGATGGCGGGGTGGTTGTACGGGGCCAGCGTGTCGCCGATGTCATGGAGGAGCGCGCAGACCAGGTACTCGTCGTCACGACCGTCCCGCTCGGCCCTGGTGGTGGTCTGGAGCGAGTGCTCGAGGCGGTCGACCGGAAAGCCCCCGTAGTCGTGGCGCAGGTAGCCCAGCTGCTCGAGGACGCGATCGGCGACCATGCTCTGCGTGACCTGGAGCTGGGGCGTGATGGCGGCCCAGTCCTCCCTGGTGGACTCGTCGAAGCTCTTGAACGAGGCTCGCAGGCCCGACGTCGTCGTCATGGCTCCTCCCACGCTGCTGGAAGCTTTCCTACGACCTTACCCGCCGGCTGAGTGGTCTCCAGATCGACGGCATCGGTCCGGTTCGACAGACTGCTGCGGTGACCGAGAGGCACGATGGGTTCGCCGAGCGGGTGCGAGCCGTCGTCGGCGGGCTCGATCCCGGCGAGGTCGTCACCTACGGCGAGGTGGCGGCCGAGGCCGGCACCCCGGGCTCCGCCCGTGCCGTCGGGCGGCTGCTCAGCACCGAGGCCAGCCACGACTTGCCGTGGTGGCGCGTGGTCACGTCCACGGGACGGCTGGTACCGGGCCACGAACGGCGCCATGCTCGTCTCCTGCGGGCCGAAGGAGTGAAGGTCACCCGCGACCGGGTCGACATCCGGCGGCGGTAGGGCGGTGGGAGTGCGGTAGGAGGGCCGCTCGCCTACGGCGTCGCTGGCTCGGCGAGCCACTGGGCGAGCTCGATGGTGACGCCACCCGGGCCCCGCAGGAACACGAGTCGACGGTCGTGGAACGTCATGACCTGGTTTCGGATCCCGATCCCGGCGGCCTGCAGCTTGTCGATCATGGCGTCGACGTCGTCGACCCGGAAGCACACGTGGTTGAAGCCGGTTCGGGCCAGGTTGCCGGTCTCGGCGTCGACCTGGACGGGTGGGTTGTGGAACCTCAGGAGCTGCACCTCCTGATGGGACTCCGCGCCCCTCAGGACGAGCGTCACGTGGTCGGCCTCCCAGTCGGCGATCCCCATGTACTTCGCCATCTGCTCTCCGCTCACGACGACGTTCTGGGACACCTCGAACCCGAGCAACTCGAAGAACCGCCTGGCCTCGTCCAGGTCGGTCACCACGATCGTCACATGGTCAAATCCTGGTCGCATTCTTCTCAATGTACGACGATGCAATCGACGGTGCTCGGCCGATTACAGCACGATTCGACCCGGAGGAGCTCGAGCCCTTCAACCGGGCCCTCGTCGAGCAGGCCGCCGCCGTCACCGCCACCCAGTACCTCGCCGCCCTCGAGAAGATGTACGCCTGGGCCCGGCGGGTCGTGGTCTGGTGGTCGGACGCCTTCGACGTGTTGCTCACGCCGACCACCACCCAGCCGCCACCTCGTCTCGGCGTGATGGCTCCCGACGCGGACCTCGAGCAGCTCTCGTCGATGATCGGGGCCCTCACGCGTCTCGTCGCGCCGTTCAACGCCACCGGCCAGCCGGCGATGTCGTTGCCGCTGCACTGGACGGCGGACGGTCTGCCGGTCGGCGTGCAGCTCCTGGCCGCCTACGGCCGAGAGGATCTGCTGCTCCGCCTGGCCGCCCAACTGGAAGCGGCCCAGCCCTGGCACGGGCGCCTACCGGGCCTGCACGCCTGATGCGGCGCGGCTCTCGTTGTCGGCGTCGACGAACCGGTGGGCGAGCTCGACCTGGACCAGGCCGGTCAGGATGGCGATGACCGTGGCGACGACCGTGTGCACTCCGTAGTCGGCTGCCAGCGGGAGCCCATGAGCGGCGTCTTGGACCGTGGTGGCGACCGTCTCGCCCACGAAGTACGGCACCGGCACGAGGATGAAGGTCAACCAGAACCTCCGGCGCACGAGCTGCGCCGAGCGCCGGAGAGCACGGACGGCCGACGTCTTCTCGATGTTGACGATGGGGACAGCCAGGCACAGCAGTGTGAACAGCACCCCCCCCGGCGCGATCAGCACGAGCAGGCCCGTGACGACGAGGACAGTGAAGAGCACGTCGGCCAGGACCAGCGGGCCGTACGGCAGCGTGCGCAGAATGGTGGGGAGGCTCTGAGCGGGATGTCCGTGAGCCGCTTCACCCACCAGGCGGTCGAGTAGACCCACGAAGAAGACCTCGCCCAGAAGGTCGGCACCGAACGCCAGCACGTCGACAGCCACCACCCAGCCGATCGCGTACTTGTGAGCCCACTCGGCCACGACGGTCTCGAGCAGGGCCGTGACACCGAAGACGACGATGGCCACCCCGAGGACGCGTGGCCAGTGACGGCGGCCCGCGTAGGCGGCAGCTGAAAGGACGTCGCGGACGCGGATCGCCGGTCGTCGGCTGGCTCGCGGCGTCACGCCGTGAGGTACCGGTCGATCACGCGGTGCATGTGGAGGAGATTGCTCTCCTGGCGGGGATTGAGACGGAGCCCGTGGCAGGCGCGCGACTTCATGCCGGCCTGGACGTGGGCCATGTTGGCGAAGTCCTGGTTGGTGATCAGGCCCCAGTCCTTCGCCGTCCAGTCGGGGTAGAACTTCCGTTCCGGCATCTGCCACGGCCGATCCGGGCTCGGCCACTGCAGCGTCCACAGGTCCTTGATGGCGGAGTCGGGGTCGAGCCCGTTGGGACGGATGCGAAAGAGGATCGCCGTGCCTGGGTACGTGGGGCCCACCATGTTGGGGAACCAGTAGACGTCGTCGGCGCTCGTCATCTGGTCCGGCTCGAGACCGGACACGTCGAGGCCGCGCGACCGCAACATCTCCATGCGCCGCTGCTGGTACGCCTCGAGCAGCGACACGCCCGGCGGAAGTGGTGAGCTCCGCAGCTCCTCGACGATCGTGCGCTCCTCGGTGTAGAAGAGCCCGCCGAGCCCGGACACGAGCGAGGAGAGGATCTCACCCTCGTCGAACTCGTCATCACGGAGACCGAGCCGGGGGCTGGGGCGCAGCTCCCGGCGGGCGTGGGCCAGCCGCCCGTAGTGGGCGTGGGTGTCGAACTGCACGTACTCCATGTTCACGTCGTCGGTCCACGCCAGCAGCTGGGGATGGGTGCCCTGCACGTGGTACCCCTCGTTGAAGGCGTCGACGACCACCTTCCAGTTGGCGGGGAGGATGGTGGTGCGATAGGTGGCGAAGCGCATCTGGTCGAGATGGAAGGGCCCGAGGAGCTTGGGGATCGGATCGAGGAAGTCCATCAGGGGCTGGGCATGGCGATCCATGTTGACGAACACGAAGCCGCCCCAACGTTCGGTTCGCACCTCGTGGAGGCGGAGGTCCGACGGCACGTCAGGGAACTCGTGCCGGTCGACGATCTCGGTTACCTTCCCGTCGAGGGCGTAGCGCCAGGCGTGGTAGCGGCACCGGATGTGGCCGTCTCCGAAATTGCCCCGGCCGTCGGCCAGTCTCGTGCCCCGGTGCAGACAGGTGTTGAAGTACCCCTTGACGTTTCCGCGGTCGGCGCGCACCACGAGGATGGACTGGTCACCGATCGTGTACTCGAGGTAGTCGCCCACGTCGGGGAGCTCCTCCTCGCGGCAGGCGACCTGCCACACCCGGGGCCAGAGCTTCTCCATCTCGAGGTCGAGGAACTCCCGGGAGACGTAGCGCTCCTTGGGGACGAGCCCGTCGTCCCGAACCAACATCGCCGTGGCGTCGCCGATCGACATGGCCCGGCTCGCTCCTTCCTGCCAGAATGCCATCTCTAGCTTCGCGCCCGGCCATTCTGGTTGCTCGTCGGACGGCGGGGCGGAGCGACCGGCAGGGAGAAGGTCCCGCTGGCCAGGGAAGGTCGACGCCGATGGAGTTCAACCTGGCCGATCTGTTCGAGCGTGTGGCCGACGTGGTGGGCGATCGGGAAGCGCTCGTTGCCGGGGGTCGGAGGCTCACATACGCCCAGCTCGACGAGCGCACCACCCGGCTGGCCCACGGGCTGGCGCGCCGCCGGGTCCGCCGTGGCGACCATGTCGGGCTGTACCTCTACAACGGGGCCGAGTTCATCGAGGCCATGCTGGCCTGCTTCAAGCTCCGGGCCGTGCCGGTGAACGTCAACTACCGGTACGTGGGAGAGGAGCTCGCCCACCTATTCTCCGACGCCGACCTCGTGGCCGTCGTCTACAGCCGCGAGCTCGCGCCTCGGATCGCTTCGCTCCCGAGCCGGCCGCAAACGCTCCGATGGCTCGTCCAGGTCGACGACGGCGGTGACGCGGACTTCGGCGGTCTGCAGTTCGTGCCGTACGAGGACGTGCTCGCTTCAGGTTCGGCGCGCCGGGACTTCGACCTGCGGTCGGCGGACGACCACTACGTCCTCTACACGGGCGGTACGACCGGACTGCCCAAGGGCGTGGTGTGGCGTCAGGAGGACATCCTGTTCGCCACCCTCGGAGGAGGGAACCCCGGTGGTCCGCCGATCGAGCGCCCGGAGGAGGTCGGCGAGCGGGCGCTGGTCAACCGGTCGCACCGCATCGGGCCCTTCCTGCCGCCGGGCGACCCCGGTCCCGACGAGTTCGTTGCCCTGGCCCTCGGTCCGCTCGTGCACGCCAGCGGCCAGTGGACCGCGCTCAGCGCGCTGCTCGGTGGGGGCAAGCTCGTGCTGTATACCCACCGGAGCATGGATATGAGCCGCGTGCTCGAGCTGGTGGAGCGCGAGCGCGTGACGATGCTCACGATCGTGGGCGACACCAGCGGGCGCCCGCTCGTGGAGATCCTGGACGCCCGACCCCTCGCCTACGACACCTCTTCGCTGCGCCTGCTCGGGTCCGGCGGCAGCATCCTCACGGCCGCCATCAAGGACCGCCTCTTGTCGTCCCTGCCCAGAGTGCTGGCAATCAGCGAGGCGGTGGGCTCGTCCGAGGCGCCGGTGCAGGCGACTGCCATCGCCACCAAAGACACGCCCGCGTCGTCGCTGAGCTTTACCGGACGCGGCGTGACGATCGTGGTCGACGACGATCTGCGGCAGGTGGCGCCGGGTTCGGGCGAGGTCGGCTGGCTGGCGACACGGGGTCGTGGGCCGATCGGCTACCACAAGGACCCGGCCCGCACGGCCCGAACCTTCGTCGAGATCGAGGGCGTCCGGTGGTCCCTACCTGGCGACATGGCCACGGTGGAGACCGACGGCACCATCCGGCTCCTCGGCCGCGGTTCGATGTGCATCAACACGGGCGGCGAGAAGGTCTACCCCGAAGAGGTGGAGGCGGTGATCAAGGCCCATCCAGAGGTGGCCGACGCCATCGTCGTGGGAGCCGACGATCCACAGTGGGGCCAGCGCGTCGTCTGTGTGGTCCAGCCGTCGCCGGCGGGCGCTCCCGCCCTCGAGGAGCTGCAGGAGCACTGCCGGGCCCACCTGGCGGGGTACAAGGCGCCCCGGGCCCTCTTTCTGGTGGACGAGGTCCGCCGTTCGCCGGCGGGCAAGCCCGACTACCGGTGGGCCAGCGCGGTCGTCACCGAGGTCGCCTCCTCGAACCCCTGAATGCCATACTGCGGGACGGGAGGGCCAATGACCGACGACCTCGTCGCTGGGCGACAGGCGTATGCCGAGCACCGCTGGGCCGATGCCTACGCGCACCTGTCGGCTGCCGACCGTTCGTCCTCCCTCGGCGGAGACGATCTCGAGCGTCTCGCCGACGCCGCCCGGTGGTCCCGCCACTTCGATCAGCTCCTCGACCTGCTCGAGCGGGCCGAGTCCGCATACGCGCGCGCTGGCGAGCACAGGGGAGCGGCGCGCTTGGCGCTGGCGTTGGCGCGGGAGCACTACCAGCGCGGTGACAGAGCAGTGGCCAGCGGGTGGCTCGGGCGGGCGTCCACCCTGCTAGCCACCGATACCGAGTGCGCCGAGTACGGCCTCATGTCGTGGATGATGGGTCGGGCCATGTCTGACGTGGGCAACCACGACGCGTGCCGAGATCTCGCTGCCCAGGTGGTGGAGATGGGCCGCCGCCTCGACATGCCCGACCTCGAGGGTCTCGGGTTGTTGGAGCAGGGCCACGGTCTGATCATCGATGGCCGGGCGGCCGAGGGGCTCGCCTTGATCGACGAGGCGAACGCTCTCGCTGCCACGGGCGCGCTCGAGTTGATGAACGCGGGCACGATCTACTGCTCGACGATCAACGCCTGCAGGAACATCGGCGACTGGCGACGTGCCGGCGAGTGGACCGATGCCGCAACACGCTGGTGTGAACGGCAGGCGGTGACGGGTTTCCCCGGACTGTGCCGGTTCCATCGGGCCGAGGTGCGCCGGCTCCGGGGCGCGCTCGACGAGGCGGAGACTGATGCGCTCGAGGCCTGCGAGGAGCTCATGGCCTCGGCACCGATCTACGCCGCCTGGGCGTTTCACGAGCTGGGAGAGATCCGTCGCCGGCGCGGTGACCGGACCGGTGCGATCGACGCCTTTCGCCGGGCGTCGGAGCTGGGTTTCGATCCCCAGCCCGGCCTCGCCCTGCTACGGCTGGACGAAGGGCAGGCGGACGTCGCCTTGCAGGCCGTCTCGAACGCGTTGGCCGACCAGTCGGGCCTGATCCAGGAGCAGCGGGGACTGCTGCTGCCGGCACAGGTGACCATCGCTCTGGCGGCAGGGGCGCCCGACGTCGCCGTCGCCGCGACATCGGCCCTCACGGCGCTGGAGGAGGCCGCTGGGACCCCGGCCCTGGCTGCCAGCGGTGCAGGCGCCCGGGGCCAGGTCGCTCTCGCCGAGGGGCGGCTCGATGAGGCTACGTCGGAGCTTCGGCGCTGTGTCACACGATGGGCCGAGCTCGGCGCTCCCTACGAGGCGGCCCGGGCGAAGGTCGATCTGGCTCGCGCCTACGAAGCCGCCGGACGCCAGGACGACGCCACCATGGAGCTCGAGTCGGCACGGGCCGCCTTCGAACGGACCGGCGCCACCAGGGCTGCCGCCGACGTTTCGCATCGCCTCGCGGCGGGGGCGCCGGCGGCACGTCCCGTTCGCACGTTCATGTTCACCGACATCGTCGGATCGACCAAATTGGTGGAGGCGTTGGGGGACGAGGCGTGGGACGCCCTGCTGACCTGGCACGACCGCACCCTCCGATCCGTGTTCGAGCAGTTCGCGGGCGTGGAGATCAAGCACGAGGGAGACGGGTTCTTCGTTGCCTTCGACGACTCCGCCGGCGCGGTAGAAGCGGCATGCTCCATCCAGCGGCGGCTCGCCGACCACCGGAGGGAACACGGCTTCGCCGTGAACGTGCGCATCGGGCTCCACACCACGGAGGCGACCGAGCGCCACGGCGACTATGGCGGGAAGGGCGTTCACGAGACGGCGCGGATCGCAGCCTCGGCCGGACCGGGCGAGATCGTCGCCAGTCAGGCGGCGTTGGCTGTCACCAGAGGTCGGTTCTCGGTCGAGGACGAACGATCTCTCAACCTGCGCGGGCTCTCCGTGCCGCTGACGGTCGCCACCGTCCGGTGGTAGGGGGGTCGCCAGCAACAGGCCGAGCACGACGGCTCGCGGTGGGATGCTGGTGCCGTGCAATCAACTGAGCAGATCGATGCCGTCCGGGGGTGGATCGACGCCGCGACCCGCGTCGTCGTCCTGACCGGCGCGGGGATCTCCACCGACTCGGGGATCCCCGACTTTCGCGGTCCCCAGGGTGTCTGGACCAAGAACCCGGAGGCCGAGCGCCGGGCCACCATCGACTACTACCTCGCCGATCCCGAGGTCCGCCGCCGGTCGTGGCAGGACCGTCTGAGCGCTGGGGCCTGGCAGGCCGAGCCGAACGCCGGCCACCGGGCCCTGGTGGATCTCGAGCGGCGCGACAAGCTCGACACTCTCGTCACCCAGAACGTCGACGGGCTCCACCAGCGAGCGGGCAGCGACCCTGACCGCGTCGTCGAGATCCACGGGACGATCCACTGGTCGATGTGCATGTCGTGCGGCGACCGCAGGCCGATGACCGAGGTGCTCGAGCGGGTGAAGGCGGGTGAGCTCGACCCTCCCTGTCTTGCTCCCCGCGGAGCCACGACGTGCGGCGGCATCCTGAAGTCCGCCACGATCAGCTTCGGCCAGAACCTCGTGCCCGAGGATCTGGCCCGAGCCGAGAGGGCAGCGTCGTCCTGCGACCTGCTGCTGGCGGTGGGCTCGACCCTCACCGTCTATCCGGCGGCCGGGATGGTGCCCATCGCTCGTCAGGCCGCGGCCCGGCTGGTCATCGTCAACGCCCAGCCCACGCCGTTCGACCACGAGGCCGACGCCGTGCTGACCGAGCCCATCAGCGAGGTGCTGCCCGCCATCGTCGTCGGGTAGTCACCAGCGGCCCCGGTGGACCACTTCCGACAGGGGGCGACGCCCACGCGCCACCGAGGGCGACGGGAAGTCGGGAGCCGGGTACCCGAGGGCGACGGCGCCGATCGGGCGGTACCCCTCCGGTACCCCCAGAGAGGCCAGCAGGTGCGCCTCGCCCCGGAAGATGCCGACGAAGGCCGCCCCGAGCCCGGCGTCACCGGCGCTGAGGAGCATGAGCATGGTGGCGAAGGCGGTGTCGATCAGCCAGTAGGGCACCGGCCAGGCCTCGGCCCGGTCGAGCCCGCTGCCCGCCTTGTCGGGCTCGGCGTAGCGGTCGAGGTAGTCCTGCCGGTGGGCGAGCGGCAGGACGACGACGGGCGCCCGCAGCAGCCCCGCTCGGCGCGTGGAAGCCCTCCACTCTGGGGTGGTGACGGCGCGCCAGAAGGCACCGGTCTGCTCCGGGCCCTCCAGCACCACGAAGGCCCAGCCCTGGCTGAAGCCCGCCGACGGCGCCCGCACGGCGTGGGCCAGGACGGCATCCACCACGTCGGGTGGAACGGGGCGGTCCTCGAAGCTGCGCACCATGCGCCGCCGGCGGATGGCGTCGTCCAGCTCCACGCCGCTGGACCCTATCGGGGTCGGCGCGGCGGGAATGTCGACTCAGCGGGTAGGGTTTAGGTGTACGGAATCAACCGCTCGCAGGAGCGTGATGCACGTGCCCACATTCAGAGAGCTCCTCGCCCAGGCCAAGTCCGCCATCCACGAGGTGGATACCGCTCAGGCCGACAGCCGCCGGGATGATGCGCTGTTCCTCGACGTCCGGGAGCCCGAGGAGTACGAGCAGGGTGCCGTCCCCGGCGCCCTGCACATCCCTCGGGGCAACCTCGAGACCCAGGTGGAGGGCAAGGTCAGCGACCACGATCGCCCGATCATCGTGTACTGCGCCAGCGGTGTCCGATCGGCGTTCGCGGCCAAGACGCTCGGTGAGCTGGGCTACACGGACGTGGCCTCCATGACGGGCGGCTTCAACCGCTGGAAGGACGACGGCCGCGAGTGGCAGGCCCCCAGGACGCTCACGCCCGATCAGCGCAACCGCTATCACCGCCACCTGCTGCTGCCCGAGGTAGGCGAGGCCGGCCAGCAGCGACTGCTGGATGCCAAGGTCCTGCTCCTGGGGGCGGGGGGCCTGGGCTCGCCGGCCGCCCTGTATCTCGCCGCGGCCGGAGTCGGGACGCTCGGCATCATCGACATGGACGAGGTCGACTCCTCCAACCTCCAGCGCCAGATCCTGCACAACCTCGACCGGATCGGCGAGCGCAAGGTCGACTCGGCCAAGAAGACGCTGACCGGCATGAACCCCGACATCAACGTCGTGACCTACGACGTGCGGCTCGGTGCCGACAACATCCTCGACATCATCGACGGGTACGACGTGATCGTCGACGGCACCGACAACTTCCCCACTCGGTACCTGGTGAACGACGCCTCGCTGGTCAAGAGGATCCCTGTCGTACACGGGTCGATCTTCCGCTTCGAGGGTCAGATCACGGTCTTCGACCCGTACAACGGGCCGTGCTACCGGTGCATGATCCCCGAGCCGCCTCCGGCGGAGCTGGCCCCGTCGTGTGCCGAGGCGGGGGTGCTCGGCGTCCTGTGTGGGATCATCGGCTCGATCCAGGCCCTAGAGGCCGTCAAGCTCATCCTCGGCATCGGCGACCCGCTCATCGGGCGGCTGATGGCGTACGACTCGCTCGAGGAGAGCTTCCGGACCTTCAACGTGCACCGGGACCCCGCCTGCCCGGCCTGCGGCCCCGATGCCGGTGAGATCGTCATCGCCGAGTACGACGAGCTGTGCATGCCCCACCCCACCAAGGCTCCGGGGGCGGTGACGGCCGGGGTCTAGGCTCTGGTCCATGACGCAGCCGTCCGAGCGTCGCACCGATTCCGGCATCGAGATCGAACCCGTTTATACGGCGGACGATCTGAAGGGCTGGGATCCGGCCCGCCAGCTGGGCGAACCGGGGGAGTACCCGTACACCCGCGGCGTGTACGCCGACATGTACCGGGGCCGGCTGTGGACCATGCGCCAGTACGCCGGCTTCGGGACGGCGGAGGCGACGAACGAGCGGTTCAAGTTCCTCCTCGGCCACGGACAGACCGGGCTGTCGTGTGCCTTCGACCTGCCCACCCAGATGGGCTACGACTCGGACCATCCCCGCGCCGAGGGCGAGGTGGGCAAGGTCGGTGTGGCCATCGACTCGATCGAGGACATGCGGGCGTTGCTCGCCGACCTCCCGCTCGACCGGGTCACCACGTCGATGACCATCAACGCCACGGCGGCCATTCTCCTCCTGCTGTACCAGCTGGTGGCCGAGGAGTCCGGCGTGGCGCCCGACCGCCTGGGCGGCACGGTGCAGAACGACATCCTCAAGGAGTACGTCGCCCGCGGGACCTACATCTACCCGCCCCGCCCGTCGATGCGGATCATCACCGACACCTTCGCCTACTGCGCCGAGCACCTTCCCGCCTGGAACACCATATCGATCTCCGGGTACCACATCCGTGAGGCCGGATCGACGGCGGTCCAGGAGGTCGCCTTCACGCTGGCGAACGGCATCGCCTACGTAGAGGCGGCCCTGGCGGCCGGCCTGGGCGTGGACGAGTTCGCCCCCAGGCTCAGCTTCTTCTGGAACGCCCACAACAACCTGTTCGAGGAAGTGGCCAAGTTCCGGGCCGCCCGGCGTATGTGGGCCAGGATCATGACCGAAAGGTTCCAGGCCCGGGACAAGCGCTCCGCCCTCCTCCGCTGTCACACGCAGACGGGGGGATCGACGCTCACCGCCCAGCAACCCGAGAACAACATCGTGCGCACGACGGTGCAGGCCCTGTCGGCCGCGCTCGGGGGCACCCAGAGCCTGCACACCAACAGCTTCGACGAGGCCCTGGGCCTACCCACCGAGCGGGCGGTCAGGATCGCCCTCCGGACCCAGCAGATCATCGGCCACGAGTCGGGGGTGGCCGACACCGTGGACCCACTGGCCGGCTCCTATTTCGTCGAGACCCTGACCGACGCCGTCGAGGCGGGCGCGTGGGACTACCTCGAGAAGATCGACGGCATGGGTGGGGCCGTGGAGTCCATCGAGGCCGGCTTCATGCAGGACGAGATCGACCAGGCTGCCTACGCCTACGCCAAAGCCGTCGACGACGGCGAGAAGGTGATCGTCGGCGTCAACCGCTACGCGGAAGAGTCCGTCGAGCCCGTCGAGGTGTTTCCGATCGACCCTGCGCTGCAACGCCAGCAGGCCGAGCGCGTCGGGCGGGTGCGGGCCGAGCGTGACCAGTCCAGGGCCGAGGCAGCCCTGGCCGACGTGGGTGCCGCCGCCCGAGGCACGCAGAACCTGCTCGTGCCCATGAAGGAAGCGCTGCGCTCCCGGGCGACCCTCGGCGAGGTGAGCGACGTGCTCCGGGAGGCCTTCGGGGTGTACCAGCCCACGCGCTGAGAGACGGCGCACCCCCGGTACCCTCGAAGCATGCCCGTGCGTTTCGTCATCATCGGGGGTGGCCCTGCGGGCATCCAGGCTGCCACCCACGCCGCCCGGCTCGGCGCAGAGGTGACTCTGGTCGAGCGCGACCTCATCGGCGGGGCCGCCAACCTGTGGGACTGCATCCCCTCCAAGGCGATGATCGCGACCGGCGGCGTGATCGGCGTGACCGGCCGTGGCCGCGCCCTGGGGCTCAAGTGCACCAGCGCCACCCTCGACCTGCCCGCCCTGTCGGAGCGGATCGCGACCATCAGCGGCTACCTGGAGCGGTCGGTGACCGAGCTCCTCACCAGCCAGGAGGTGCGCGTGGTGCGCGGCCGTGGCACGCTCAAGGGCCCCCATGAGGTGGTCGTCGAAACGTGCGAGGGTGGCGTACTGGAGCTGCACGCCGACGCAGTCCTGCTGTCGACGGGCAGCCGCCCGCGGGTGCCGGACTGGGCCGAGGTGGACGGCAGGCGCGTCCTCATCACCCGCCAGGCCTATCCGCCCCCCGAGGTGCCGGAGCACCTTGTCGTGATCGGCTCGGGAGTGACCGGTGTGGAGTTCGTCCACATGTTCCGGTCCTTCGGGAGCAAGGTGAGCCTCATCGTCAGCCGCCAGCAGGTGCTGCCGGGGAAGGACCCCGAGGTGGCGGCGGCGCTGGAGGCGGACTTCCTCAGCACCGGGGTGGTCCTGTACAAGGGGGCGCGCGCCGTGGGCGTGACGGTCAAGGACGACGGCGTGGTCGTCGAGTGCAACGACGGACGCATGGTCGACGGCTCGCACGCCCTCCTCGCCATCGGACCGGTGCCCAACTCCGAGGGGCTCGAGCTGGAGTCAGCCGGGGTCGACGTCGACGAGGGCGGCTACGTGCCGGTCAACCAGCACTGCCAGTCCAACGTGAGCCACATCTACGCCGCCGGCGACCTGTCCGGAAAGCTCCCGCTGGCCTCGGTGGCCTCGACGCAGGGCCGCAAGGTGGCCGAGCACGTGATGGGTCTCCACACCCGTCAGCACCGCCATCTGGACTACGACAAGGCGGCTAGCGCCATCTTCACCGAGCCCGAGATCGCCGACGTGGGCCTGGCCGAGGCGGAGGCCTTCGCCCTGGGCCGAAAGATCCGGGTGACCAAGGTGCCGTTCGCGGCCAACGCCCGGGCCCTGATCGACGGCGACGCCCGGGGGTTCGTGAAGATCGTCTCCGATCCGGCCACCGGCGTCGTGCTCGGGGGATCGATCGTCGGAGAGCGGGCCGCCGAGCTCATCTCGGTGATCGCCCTGGCCGTCACCGCCCACCTACGGGTCGGCGACATCGGCGAGAGCCTGCTGGTGCACCCCGCCCTGGCCGAGGCCCTCGCCGAGGCGGCGGAATAGGGCGCTGAGGCAGCGCGCTCAGGCGGCTGAGCCGGCGAGTTCCGTCCGCAGGTCCGAGTCTGTCGCCAGGTCGATGATCGTCCAGGCCATGGCCAGCGCCCCGTCGTAGAGGGCACGATCGGCCGTCGGAGTGATGGCGGCGGCGGCGAACTCGGGCTGGTGGTTCACCGCCGGTAGCGAGTCGATGTCGAGCATCGGGTGGATGGACGGCACGGCCAGGGAGACGTTGGCCATGTCGGTGGAGGCCATCATGGCCTGCTGAGGATGCTCGGGGAACGTCCGCCCGAGGGCTTCGGCGTTGCGCCGGTACACCGCCTGCATGCCGGGGTGGGGTACGAACTCCGAGTACCGCGGGCTGCGCTGGTCGAACTCGACCTCGCACCCCGTGGCGAGGGCACCGGCCTCGAAACACTGGCGCACCTTGGCCTCCAGCTTCTCCAGGGCATCGAGCGTGGCCGCCCGCACGTAGTACTTGGCTGACGTATGGGCGGGGATGACGTTGGGAGCGTCTCCACCTTTGGTCACGATGCCGTGCACCTGGTCGTGGTACCGGAACTGCTGGCGCAGCAGCCCGATGCCCACCTGGGCCACGGTCAGGGCGTCGGCGGCGTTGACTCCTGCCTCCGGGAACGCCGAGGCGTGCGCCTCCCGACCCCTGTAGTGGACGTCGAAGTGTGAGACGGCCAGACAGGGCATCTGGATCAGCTCGGCGGGACCGGGGTGGACCATCATGGCGGCGTCGACACCGTCGAAGGCGCCGCGCTCGAGCATGTAGATCTTTCCGCCGCCGCCCTCTTCGGCCGGCGTGCCGATGACCTTGATCGTGATCCCGAGGTCGTCCGCGACCGGTGCCAGGGCCAGGCCGGCGCCCACGGCCGAGGCGGCGATCACGTTGTGACCACACGCGTGCCCGATGCCCGGAAGGGCGTCGTACTCGGCGCACACGGCGACGACCATGGGGCCGCGGCCGCTCGTACCGATGAGGGCCGTGGGCAGGTCGCACACGCCGCTCTCGACGTCGAAGCCGCCGCCGGCCAGCGACTCACCCACCCACCCTGCGGCCCGCTCCTCCTCGTAGGCCAGCTCGGGGTAGGCGTGGATGGTGTGGCTCAGGTCGACGAGGCCGGTGAGGTGGGCGTCCAGCTGGCGCCGGACCAGGGCCTTTCGATCCGCCGCTGTGTTCTCCCCCCTGGCCGGCATGGCGGCACCCCTTTCCCGACTCGGCCGGCGACTACTCGATCACGGCGATCACGTCGCCGGGGCCGACGGCGTCACCGGAAGCCACCCTGATCTCCGTCACCGTACCCGCCCGGTCGGCGTTGACGTTGTTCTCCATCTTCATGGCCTCGAGCACGCACACGGTCTGCCCGACGTCGACCTCGTCGCCCTCCTTGACGAGGACCTTGACGATCGTTCCCTGCATGGGGACGGTGATGGTCCCCGTGCCGGCGCCGCCCGTCGCCCCCGCGGGCGGGCGCGCTCGCGTCGGGCCCGGCCGGGTCGCCCGGCTCACGGGACCACTCGTCAGCGAGCTCGACCCCGGCGCGTCCGCCAGCTCCGGGACCCAGAGCTTCACCTGGTAGCGACGCCCGTTGACCTCGGCTTCGACCTCCCGCAGCACCCGGCCGTCCTGGGCCGGCGGGGTTTCGGGCGTGGTGGCGGCTGCGGTCACGGCGCCGGCGGCCGCCGCGCCGGCCGCCGCCTCGGCTGCCGGGCTGGCCGGTGCGGCCTGTGGCGCCGGAGCTTCGGCCCGCACCCGCGGTGGCGACTCCACCCTGGAGAGGTCCAGGCTCTCCTCGACCCACCGGGTCGAGTGGCGGGACGCGGCGAAGTCGGGGTGGGTGAGGATCGCCAGGTGGGCGGGGATGTTCGTCGCCACACCCTCGATCTCGGTCTCCTCGAGGGCCCGGATCATGCGGCGGCGAGCCGCGCCCCGATCCGGGCCCCAGGTGATGAGCTTGGCCACGAGGTTGTCGTAGTACTGGCTCACGGTGTCCCCGTCGGCGTAGCCGGCGTCGGTCCGCACACCCGGTCCGTCGGCCGTGTGCAGCTTGGTGATCGTGCCCGGCGAGGGCAGGAACCGGCCGTGGGCCGGGTCCTCGGCGTTGATCCGGCACTCGATGGCGTGACCGCGACGCTGCACCTGCTGCTGGGTGAAGCCGAGGGGCTCGCCGGCGGCGATCTGGAGCTGGAGGGCCACGAGGTCGACGCCGGTCACCATCTCGGTCACCGGGTGCTCGACCTGGAGCCGGGTGTTCATCTCGAGGAAGTAGAACGTGCGGTCCTGATACAGGAACTCAACCGTGCCGGCGTTCACGTAGCCGCACGCCAGCGCCACCTTGACCGCCGCCTCACCCATCTCCTGGCGGATGAAGTCGGGGAAGTCCGGCGCCGGGCTCTCCTCGATCAGCTTCTGGTGGCGGCGCTGGCACGAGCAGTCCCGCTCGCCGAGCCAGACGGTCTCGCCCCCAGCGTCGGCGATGATCTGCATCTCGACGTGGCGAGGCCAGCTCAGGTACTTCTCCAGGTAGATCTCGGGCCGCCCGAAGTAGGCCTGGGCCTCCCGCTGGGCGGACTCCATGGCCTCCCTCGCGTCCTCGGCCCGCTCGACGACCTTCATGCCCCGACCGCCGCCGCCGAAGGCCGCCTTGATGGCGACCGGCCAACCCATCTCATCGCCGAAGTCCACGATCTCGTCGAGGTCGGTGACCGGCGTGGACCGTCCCGGCACGCCCGCCACGCCCGCCTGCTCGGCCGCCCGCCGGGAGCTGATCTTGTCGCCCATGATCTCGATGGCCTCGGGCGGGGGCCCGATGAACGTCACCCCCTGGTCCTCGATGGCCCGGGCGAAATCGGCGTTCTCCGAAAAGAAGCCGTAGCCCGGATGGACCCCGTCGGCCCCGCTGCTGGCGACGGCCTCGAGAATGGCCTCGGTGTTCAGGTAGCTCTCGGCCGCCGTCTTGCCCCCCAGGGCGTACGCCTCGTCGGCCAGCCGGACGTGCAGCGCCTCGCTGTCGAGCTCCGAGTACACCGCGACCGTGGCGATCCCCACCTCACGACAGGTGCGGATGACCCGGACGGCGATCTCGCCCCGGTTGGCGATCAGGACCTTGGTGAGCACGGCAAGCCTTTCGACGCTATCCACCTATGGTTAGTGCGATGCTCGACGGTGCCGCCACATCACGGCTGGCCACCCCCCGCTTCGGCGATGTGCGTTGGTTGCCCTCGATCGACTCGACCAACCGCCATCTCCTCCAGGAGGCTGGGGCCGGGGCCCCCGAGGGGACGGTCGTGGTGGCCGACCATCAGGAATCGGGACGAGGCCGGCTCGATCGGGTCTGGGTCGCGCCGCCCCGCTCCTCCCTGCTCGTCTCTGTGCTGCTGCGGCCGGAGCTGCCGCTCGAGCGCCTGCACCTGCTCACCGCCGTCGTGGCCCTGGCTGCCGCCGACGCCTGCGCGTCGGAAGCGGGCGTCGAGGTAGGTCTCAAGTGGCCCAACGACCTGGTCGTCGGGACCCGCAAGCTGGGTGGGATCCTGGCCGAGACCCAGCTGGAGGGCCCCCGGGCCCGGGCCGTGGTCGTCGGCCTCGGCCTGAACGTCAACTGGGGACGCCGGCTGGGGGACTCCGAGCTGGCCGGCCAGACCGTCTCCCTCGATCAGCTCGCCGGCCGCGAGGTGGACCGCGCCCGGCTGCTGGTCGCCCTGCTGACCGGGCTCGAGGACCGGTACCAGGCGCTGTCCACCCGGGCCGGCCAGCTGGCCCAGGCGGCCGAGTACCGCCGGCGCTGCACCAGCGTCGGCCAGGCCGTCCGGGTCGAGCTCGCCGACGAGACCTTCACGGGGACGGCGGCCGACGTCAACGACGAAGGGCACCTGCTGGTGGACGTGGGCATGTGTCTGCGCACGGTGACCGCCGGCGACGTCGTCCACCTGCGCACGACCGCAGACCTAGCCTGAGCCCGCCATGGACTTCGAGCTCTCGGAGGAAACCGAGGCCTTCCGCAAGATCGTGCGGGAGTTCGCTGATGCGGAGATCGCTCCCCACGCCGAGGAGTGGGACCGCACCCAGCAGTTTCCTGTCGACGCCGTGCTGGCGATGGGGGAGCTCGGTCTGTTCGGGCTGCCGTTCCCGGTCGAGTACGGGGGTTCGGGGGCCGACTTCACGACCTTCTGCGTGGCGGTGGAGGAGCTGGGCCGGGTCGACTCGTCGATGGCTATCACGCTCTCGGCGGGGGTCGGCCTGGGGGCCAACCCGATCTTCACCTTCGGGACCGAGGAGCAGCGTCAACGGTGGCTCCCGCCGCTGTGCGCGGGTGAGGCGCTGGCCGCCTTCGGGTTGACCGAGCCCGACGCCGGCAGCAACGCGGCGGCCACCCGCACCAGGGCCAGTCTCGACGCCTCGACCGGGGAGTGGGTGCTGGACGGGACCAAGGCGTTCATCACCAACTCGGGCACCCCGATCACCACACTCATCACGGTGACCGCCCGCACGGAAGGTCCGAACCGAGGGCGTGGCATCAGCGCGCTCGTCGTTCCCGCGGGCACACCCGGTCTGGTGGTCGAGCGGTCCTACCGCAAGATGGGATGGCACGCCTCCGACACCCACGGCGTGGTCCTGGACGGCTGCCGCGTGCCGTCCGACCACCTCCTGGGCGGCCGGGGGCAGGGCTTGGCCCAGTTCCTCGCCATCCTCGACGGCGGGCGCATCGCCATCGCCGCCCTCGCCGTGGGCCTGGCGCAGGGCTGCCTCGACCACTCGCTCGCCCACGCCCAGACCCGTCAGGCCTTCGGGGGCCCCATCGGGCGCCACCAGGCCATCGCCTTCAAGTGCGCGGATATGGCCGTTGGGCTCGAGTGCGCCCGCACTTTGACCTACAAGGCGGCCTGGCTCAAGGACCAGGGTCGCCCGGTCAAGCAGGCGGCCGCCATGGCCAAGCTCTACGCCACCGAGGCGGCGGTGGGGGCAACCCGGGAGGCCACCCAGATCTTCGGAGGGGCCGGCTTCATCGACGAGTCGCCCGTCGCGCGCTTCTACCGGGACGCCAAGATCCTCGAGATCGGCGAGGGAACGAGCGAGGTCCAGCGTCTCGTCATCAGCCGGGGTCTCGGCCTGCCCGTGCGCTAGCGACCCCCGGTCTGACAGGGGGTGCTATTGGGGCTGGTCAGGCCGCTGGTACCCTGAGGCTCGCTGTGGCGACCCGTGGCGACACGATCGCTCCCGAGCGTCCTCCGCCCACCCGGCCCCGAATCATCAGGCCCCGCCGGTGGCCGCGTCGCGTCCTCATCGGAGGCAACATCGCCATCGCCGCCGTGCTGCTCGCCGCCGGGCTTTCGTACGCCTACGTCAGGGTGCGGCTGGGGGAGGTCAACACGGTCAACATCCCCGGGCTGACAGCGGCGACCAGCGGACCGAGCAACATACTCGTCGTCGGCTCCGATTCCCGGGCGAACCTCACGGGCCCAGGCGCCGCCAACGCTTTTGGGAGCGCCCAGCAGGTCCAGGGCCAGCGCAGCGACGTCACCATGGTCCTGCACATCGACCCGAGCACGAATCAGGCGTCCGTGCTCTCCATCCCCCGTGATCTGTACGTACCCATCGCCGGCACCAACCGCTCGGACCGGATCAACTCGAGCTTCGGCAACGGCCCCCAGCAGCTCGTCCAGACCATCCAGGCCGACCTGAAGATCCCGATCAACCACTACGTGTCGATGAACTTCGACGGCTTCCAGGGCCTGGTCAACGCGGTGGGCGGGATCGACGTGAACTTCCCCTTCCCGGCCAAGGACGCCTTCTCCGGGCTCAACATCACCGCCCCCGGGTGCCAGCACCTCGACGGGGCCGCTGCCCTGTCGCTGGCTCGTAGCCGCGACTACCAGTACCTCGAGAACGGGACCTGGCACTACGACGGCACCGGCGACCTCGGCCGCATCCAGCGGCAGCACACGTTCATCCGCATTCTGGGGCAGAAGGCCATCTCGGCCGGGATCCACAACCCGATCACGGCCAACTCGCTTATCAGCAACGCCGTCCACGACGTGACCATCGACGACAAGCTCGGGACGAACGACATCCTCGGCCTCGTCTTGCGGTTCCGCTCTCTCGACCCGTCCAGCCTGCCGACGTACACGCTCCCGACCACGCCCTTGACCCTGCCGAGCCTCGGCGACGTGCTCCGCCTCCAGCAGCCGGGCGGTCAGCAGACCGTCGACCAGTTCCTGCATCCGCCCAAGCCCTCGGCTGGCCCCAGCGCGCCGGCACCTGCGCCGCCGCCGGTGGCGCCGTCGAGCGTGAAGGTGCAGGTGCTGAACGGGACGGGTACCGCGGGACAGGCGGCTCAGGTCGCCGGCCAGCTCCGTTCGGCGGGCTTCGTCGTCACCGGTACGGGGAACGCGCCGGGCACCAAGTCCGCCAGCTCCCAGGTGCTCTACGCGCCGGGCAAGCAGCAGGCGGCCCAGCTCCTGCAGGGGCGGGTCGGCGGGGGCGCAGGACTCCAGCAGGACCCCGCCCTCCAGGGCGCTGACGTGGCCCTGGTCACGGGGACCTCGTTTTCCGGCATCACCACGGCGGCCGCACCGGCGCCCGCTCCAGCGGCGGCGCCGGCGGCGCTGCCTCCCTTCGATCCCCGCGCCTGCTGACCCCGCAGCGGGCTCAGGTTGTCCCGGCCCCCCGTCCAAGAGGCCTCGCCATGGTGAGCGCCGTAGTGTTCGAGCCGATGGCCGTGCTGATCACCGGCGGAGCCGGGTTCATCGGATCGAACTTCGTGCGTCACCGCCTGGCGACCCATCCCGACGATCGCGTCGTGGTGTACGACGCCCTGACCTATGCCGGCAACCGGGCCAGCCTGGCCGACCTCGAGGACAGCATCCGCTTCGTGCAGGGCGACATCTGCGATCAGGCGCTCGTCGAGAAGGCGCTGGCCGAGCACGACATCGACCTCGTCATCAACTTCGCCGCCGAGTCACACAACAGCCTGGCTGTGGTCGACCCGGGCAGGTTCTTTCGTACCAACGTGCTCGGCACCCAGACCGTGCTGGAGGCGGGCCGGCGGCTGGGCCTGCGACGCTTCCACCACGTGTCCACGTGTGAGGTCTATGGCGACCTCGCTCTCGACAGCCCCGAGGCTTTCACCGAGGAGTCGCCGTACCGGCCTCGCACCCCGTACAACGCCTCGAAGGCGGGCGCCGACCACGCCGTGCGCGCCTACGCCGAGACCTACGGGCTGGCGGTCACCATCACCAACTGCTGCAACAACTACGGTCCGTACCAGTTCCCGGAGAAGGTCGTCCCACTGTTCGCCACCAACGCCATCGAAGGCACCCCGCTCCCGCTCTACGCCTCGACGCTCCACAGGCGCGAGTGGCTCCATGTCGAGGATCACTGTCGCGCCATCGATGCCGTGCTGGAGCGGGGCGAGGTGGGCGAGACCTACCACGTGGGCTCGGGCCAGGAGGCCACCATCGAGGAGCTGGCCGACCACATCCTCGCCGCCCTCGGTGGGCCCTCCTCGCTCAAGACGATCGTGCCGGATCGGCCCGGTCACGACCGTCGCTACCTGCTCGACTGCTCCAAGATCCGCTCGCGGTTGGGATGGGAGCCGCTCGTCTCGTTCGAGCAGGGGCTGGCCGACACGGTGGCGTGGTACGCGGCCAACCGAGCGTGGTGGGAGCCCCTGCGGCATCGGGCGCCCGTCGAGGAGACGGCGTGGGCGCCGTGACCCGGGTGCTGGTCACCGGAGCGGGCGGCCAGCTGGGGCGCGACGTGGTCGAGGACTTCGCCGCCAACGACGGCGGGAAGGCTCACGAAGTGGTGGCGGCCGACCGCGCCGGGCTCGACGTGACGGACCGGGACGCTGTGCTCCAGCTCATGGGAGCGTTTCGCCCCGACGTCGTCGTTCACGCCGCCGCCTGGACGGCGGTGGACGCCTGTGAGGGAGATCCCGATCGGGCCGTCGCCGTCAATGCCCTCGGCACCCGCCACGTGGCCGAAGGTGCGCGACTGGTGGGCGCTCACGTCTGCTACCTCTCCACCGACTACGTCTTCGATGGTCGGGCCCAGAGGCCGTACACCGAGTGGGACGAGCCCAACCCCCTGTCGGTGTACGGCCGCTCCAAGCTGGGGGGCGAGCGCGAGCTCGACCCGGGGCACTCGGTGGTGCGCACCTCGTGGGTCTGCGGCCGTCACGGAGCCAACATCGTGCACACCGTCCTCCGGCTGGCTGACGAGGGAGGCCAGCTGCGCTTCGTGGACGACCAGATCGGGTGCCCGAGCTTCACGTCCGACCTGGCCCCCGCCGTGCGCTCGCTGGCCCTGAGCCGCCGGCCCGGTGTGTACCACATGACGAACCAGGGCCCCACGACCTGGTTCGGCTTCGCCCGAGCGATCGTGGCCGCGGCCGGGCACGATCCCGATCGGGTCGAGGCGGTGAAGACCGAGGACCTGCGGCCGCCCCGCCCCGCGCCTCGCCCGGCCAACTCGGTGCTGGACAACGCCGCCATGCGCCTGTCCGGTCTCCCGCTGCTGCCGGCCTGGCAGGAGTCGCTCGAGCGGTTGGTGAAGGACCTCACCGCATGAGCTCGATCACCATCGTCGGCACCGGCTACGTGGGTCTGACCACGGGCGCCTTCCTCGCCCACCTGGGACACGAGGTGACCTGCGCGGACGTCGTGGCCGACAAGATCGAGCTTCTCCAGCGAGGCGAGGTGCCGATCGTCGAGGACGGTCTCGGCGAGCTCGTGCGCGAGGGGATCGACGGCGGGCGGTTGTCGTTCGCGCTCGGGTCGGCCGAGGCGGCCGCCGACCGGGAGTTCGTGTTCCTCTGCGTGCCGACACCCCAGCGGGGCGACGGCTCGGCCGACATGGCCTACATCGAAGCCGCCGCCCGGGAGATCGGGCCGGTGCTGGCGGCCGAGGCGGTCGTGGTCAACAAGTCGACGGTGCCCGTGGGCTCGACCCGGGTCGTGGAGCGCGCCCTCGGCCGCAGCGACATCATCGTCGTGTCGAACCCGGAGTTCCTGCGCGAGGGCTCGGCCGTGCACGACTGCTTCCATCCCGACCGGATCGTCATCGGCAGCGACGACCAGGCAACCGCCATCCGGGTGGCCAGCCTCTACAAGGCCATCCAGGCGCCCCTGATCGTCACCGACCCGTCGTCGGCCGAGACGATCAAGTACGCGTCGAACGCCTTTCTGGCCACCAAGGTCAGCTTCATCAACGCAGTGGCCAACCTCTGTGAAGCCGTCGGAGCCGACGTGCGCGAGGTGGTCCTGGGCATGGGCTACGACCGCCGCATCGGCTTCGAGTTCCTGCGTCCCGGACCCGGCTACGGCGGTAGCTGCTTCCCCAAGGACACCCGGGCCCTGGTGCGCATCGGGGAGGACGCCGGCTACGACTTCGGGCTCCTTCGAGGAGTCATCGCCGTGAACGAGGAGCAGCACGCCCGGGTCGTGGCCAAGGTCGTGGCCCAGGCGGGCGGGTCCCTCGACGGTGTGACCGTGGCGGCGTGGGGCTTGACGTTCAAGGCGCGCACCGACGACCGTCGGGACTCGCCGGCTCTTCACGTCATCGACCGTCTGCTCGACAGGGGCGCGCTCGTCCGGGCCTATGACCCCACCGTGCGCGGCCCACTCGGTCGCATCGACGTGTGCGACGACCCGTACGCGTCGTGCGAAGGCGCCCACGTGCTGGCGGTGCTGACCGAGTGGGACGAGTTCCGGTGGCTCGACTTCCGCAAGGTGCGCGACGTGATGGCGTGCCCGTCGGTCGTCGACGCCCGCAACCTGCTGGATTCGGCTGCGTTGCGCCGGGCCGGCTTCTCGTACCAGGGGATCGGGCGCCCGTGACCGGCTGGCCGGCAGCGAGGGGTCGCATCGTGGTCACCGGCGGGGCGGGCTTCCTCGGCTCGCACCTCTGCGAGCGGCTGCTGGAGCGCGGCCACGAGGTGATCTGCGTGGACAACTGCGTTACCGGGACGACGGTCAACGTCGAGCACCTGATGGACCGCGGCGACTTCGCCTTCGTGCGCCACGACGTCAGCAAACCGGTGTCGGTCCAGGGCCCGGTGGACGCCGTGCTCCACTTCGCCAGCCCCGCCTCACCTCGCGACTACCTGGAGCTGCCCATCCAGACCCCCAAGGTCGGCAGCCTGGGCACCCACAACTGCCTGGGGCTGGCCAAGGCCAAGGAGGCCCGCTTCCTCCTCGCCTCGACCAGCGAGGTCTACGGCGACCCTGAGGTCCATCCCCAGACCGAGAGCTACTGGGGTCACGTGAACCCGATCGGGCCTCGCGGGGTCTACGACGAGGCCAAGCGGTTCGCCGAGGCCATCGCCATGGCCTACCACCGGGCCCATGGCGTCGACGTCCGCATCGTGCGCATCTTCAACACGTTCGGCCCCCGCATGCGGCCGTCCGACGGTCGGGTCGTGTCGAACTTCCTCGTCCAGGCCATCGAGGGCAAGCCGCTCACGGTGTACGGCGACGGCACCCAGACGCGGAGCTTCTGCTACGTCGACGACGAGGTGTCGGGCATACTGGCTCTGCTGGAGTCCGACCACGTGGGTCCCGTGAACATCGGCAACCCGTGCGAGCTCACCGTGTCCGCGCTGGCCGACATGATCATCGAGATCACCGGCTCGTCGTCGGAGATCATCCACGAGCCCCTGCCGGTCGACGACCCCACCCAGCGGCGTCCGGACATCACCCTCGCCCGGTCCCTGCTGGGATGGGAGCCCAGAGTCCCCATCCGCGAGGGGCTCGCTCGCACCGTGTCCTACCTCGAGGCCCACGTGAGCCGCCGTGACCGCTGACCCCGAGACCCGCTACCAGAGGTTGTCGGTCATCATCCCGATGTTCAACGAGCGCAACACCGTGGCCGAGGTCGTCCGCCGTGTGCGCGCCGTCGACATCCCGCTGGACCTGGAGGTCATCGTCGTCGACGACGGCTCCACCGACGGCAGCGACAAGATCCTAGCGGCGCTGGAGGACTCGACGCTGCGGGTGCTTTCGCACCCCACGAACCGGGGCAAGGGGGCTGCCATCGGCACGGCCCTGGCCTACGCTAGGGGCGACCTGGTGGTCATCCAGGACGCCGACGCCGAGTACGACCCCGACGACTGGCCGCGGCTGCTGGATCCCATCCTCAAGGGCAAGGCCCTCGTCGTCTACGGCAGCCGGTTCACCGGCGAGCGCAAGAGCATGCCCCTGGGAAGCTGGCTCGGGAACCGGCTGCTGTCGGTCATGACGAACCTCGCCTACGCCACCACGCTCTCCGATATGGAGACGGGCTACAAGCTCTTCGACCGTCGGGTCCTCGACGGCATCACCATCGAGTCCGACCGCTTCGACTTCGAGCCCGAGATCACGGCCAAGGTACTCCGCCGGGGTCACCGCATCTACGAGGTGCCGATCTCGTATGCAGGCCGGGACTCCAGCGAAGGCACCAAGTTCACCTGGCGCGACGGCATGGGCGCTCTCCGCACGCTCGCCCGCTACCGCCTGCGGCCGGAGAGGTGACCCAGCCCGGGACACACAGCTCGCCCGAGGACTTTCCCCGGGAACGTGAAGCCCGGTCATCGCCCGACGTCGCCGCTCGGGTCGGCGCCGTCGTCGTGAACTACAACGCGCGCGACGAGCTCATCGAGTGCGTGCGGAGCCTCCGGGCGGACGGCGTGGCCGACATCACCGTCGTCGACAACGGCTCCGTGGACGGGTCGGCGGCCAGCCTGGCCCGCGCCGATCCCGAAGCCAGGCTCGTCAACACCGGCGCCAACCTCGGCTACGGCGGCGGCGCCAACCGCGGACTCGCTCAGGGGGACCGGGAGCTGGTGCTGGTGTCCAACGCCGACGTCGTCGTGCGTCCCGGCACCCTCGCCGCCCTCGTGTCCGCCCTCGACTCCCGGCCCGACCTGGCACTGGTGGGGCCCCGGCTGATCAACCCCGACGGGACGCTCTACCCGTCAGCGCGCACGTTTCCCTCGCTCGTCGACGCCATCGGCCACGGCTTCCTCGGTCTCGTCACGCCTCGGAACCGGTTCAGCAGGAGCTACAAGATGCTGGACTGGGACCACGCCGGCACGCGGGACGTCGACTGGGTGTCGGGGTCGTTCTTCCTCGCCCGGCGGAGGGCGCTCGACGATCTGGGCGGCTTCGACGTGTCCTACTTCATGTACCTCGAGGACGTCGATCTGTGCTGGCGGCTCGGCCGAGCCGGGTGGGGAGTCGCCTACGAGCCCTCGGGATGCGTCCTTCACGTGCAAGGAGTCTCGACCGACCAGCACCCGTACCGGATGATCGTGGCCCATCACCAGTCGCTGCTGCGGTTCGCGTGGCGAACCACGTCGGGCTGGCGCCGGTTGCTCCTGCCCATCGTGGCGGTGGGCCTGGCCGTTCGAGTCCTGGGTGCTTCCGCGCAGCGGGCAGCGGGGCGGCCCCGACCCCCGCGGTAGGGTCGCACCCCGTGAGGGCTGTCGTGCTGGTCGGGGGCGAGGGGACGCGCCTGCGGCCCCTCACCAACACCATTCCCAAGCAGCTGCTGCCCGTGGTCGAGCTGACGATGATCGAGCGCGTTCTCTCGCACCTCGCCGCTCACGGCGTAGAGGA
The DNA here is from genome assembly GCA_051985455.1 of Acidimicrobiales bacterium. Lineage (GTDB taxonomy): Bacteria > Actinomycetota > Acidimicrobiia > Acidimicrobiales > AC-9 > AC-9. The sequence continues at coordinate 21,172 of JBPYEI010000067.1, read as the reverse complement.
GGCGCTGCTGTCGCTCGGGTACCGCCCGGACGCGTTCCTCAGCGCCTTTCCCGAGGACCGGGCCTGCGGGGTCCGGCTCGGCTATGCGGTCGAGCCCGCACCGCTGGACACCGCCGGGGCCATCGCCTTCGCCGCAGCTCACGGCGGCATCGACGACACCTTTCTGGTCGTGAACGGCGACGTCCTCACCGAGCTCGACGTGAGCGCGCTGGTTCGCTTCCACCGCCAACGGGGGGCGGAAGCATCGATCAGCCTCACCCCGGTCGAGGACCCGTCCCGCTTCGGCGTGGTGCCCACCGACGACCGGGGTCGGGTGCTGGCGTTCATCGAGAAGCCCGAGCCCGGAAGGGCGCCCACCAACCTGATCAACGCCGGCGCCTACGTCCTCGAGCCGTCCGTGCTCGACCGGATCGACCGTGAACGGCGCGTCTCGATCGAGCGGGAGACCTTCCCGGCGTTGGTGGAGGACGGTCGCCTGTACGCGCTGGCCTCGGACTCGTACTGGATCGATGCCGGGACGCCGGCGCAGTACCTCCAGGCCCATCGCGACCTGCTGTCGGGAGCCCGTCCGGGCCCCCCGGCGCCAGGGGCTCGGGAGGCGGGGCCCGGCGTGTGGGTGCGGGGAGCGCCGGTCATCGACGGCGACGTCCGGCCGACGTCGCTGATCGGCGAGGGAGCCGTGGTCGCGGCCGGGGCCAGTGTGGTCGACTCGGTGGTGGGAGCCGGTGCACGCGTGGACCGGGGCGCCTTGCTGACCGGCGCAGTCCTGCTGCCCGGTGTCACCGTGGCCGACGGGGCCGCGGTCGACCGCTCGGTGATCGGCCCCGGCGCCGTGGTCGGCGAGCGGGCCGAGGTGCGTGACCTTTCCGTGGTCGGTGCCGGAGTCGTTCTCGATCCCGGCACCGTGGTCGATAGGGACAAGGTGCCCGCATGAGGGTGCCCACGTGAGGGTCATGGTGACCGGCGGCGCCGGGTTCATCGGATCGACGCTGGTCGACCGCCTCCTCGCCGAGGGTCACGCCGTCGACGTCGTCGACGACCTGTCCTCGGGCTCGCTCGCCAACCTGGCCGAGGCGCGGTCCGGCGCCGGCAACGACATGACCTTCCACCACCTCGACATCCGCTCGCCGGGGCTCGCCGATCTCATGGCCCGGCGGCCGCCGGAGGTCGTCTTCCACCTCGCCGCACAGGCGGACGTGCGGGTCTCGGTGACCGATCCCGTCCTCGACGCCGACATCAACATCCTCGGCAGCCTGAGGGTCCTCGAAGGGGCGCGGCGGGCGGGAACGGCGAAGGTCGTGTTCGCGGCCAGTGGGGGCACGCTCTACGGCGACGTCCGTCCGTCGGATCTCCCGGCCCGCGAATCGTTACCGCACGTCCCGACGTCGCCGTACGGGGTCAGCAAGATGGTCGTGGTCGACTACCTCACCGCCTACCGGGAGCTGCACAACATCGAGTTCTGCGCCCTCGCCCTCGGGAACGTCTACGGGCCCCGCCAGGATCCCCACGGCGAGGCGGGTGTCGTCGCCATCTTCGCCGGCCACCTCGTGGCGGGGGAGCGCTGCACGATCTTCGGCGACGGATCGCAGACCCGCGACTTCGTGTTCGTGGACGACGTCGTCGACGCCCTTGCTCGCGCCGGCCAGCGTGGCGGCGGACTGCTGATCAACGTGGGTACCGGCGCCGAGACGTCGATCCTCGAGCTGTTCGAGACCATGGCCAGGATGGCAGGCGGCGCGCTACGGCCTGTGCACGCCCCCGCCCGGGCAGGAGAGCTCCATCGCACCGCGCTCGATCCCGGGCGGGCCGCCATCCATCTGGGCTGGAAGCCCTGGACGACCCTGGCCGACGGGACAGCTGCCGTACTGGCGTCGATCCCGCGCGGCACCGGCGGAACCGGCGGCACCGGCGACGCCAGGACCGGCCCTGCCGCCAGGGGTCGGCGTGGGTCCGGTCAGCGGAACAAGTCCTCGCGGTAGGGCCGCACCACCTCGTCGCGCACCGACGACTCGCGCAGCCAGGCCGGCTCGACGCCCCGGACGACGGCGACCGGCACCGCCCTCGCCTTGCCCATGACCAGCTCGGCCGCGCTCGCCAGCTCGTCGGCCACACATATCTCGGTGGCCTGGAGGACCCGCCCGCGCTGGTCAGTGGTGCCGCGAAGGTCGACCACCCCCGCCACGCCGGCGACGCCGATGGTGACGTCGGTGCTGCCCCGACGCCACGTGCGCCCGAAGGTGTCCGAGACAACGACTCCGACCGTCACGCCGGCGCGGGCGCGCAGCCCCTCTCGGATGCGGCGCGCCGAACGGTCCGGGTCGAGGGGTAGGAGGGCGGCACGACCCATCTCGACATTCGAGAGGTCCACACCGGCGTTGGCGCACACGAAGCCCTGGCGGGTCTCGGTCATGATCAGGTCGTCGCGGCGACGAAGGATGCGAGTCGATTCGGATTCGACGAGCGCCCGCACCGAGGAAGGATCGTCCGGATCGACAGCGGCGATGCGACCCTCGGCCTTGGACACGATCTTCTGGGTGACGACGACGACGTCACCGTCGGCGAGGTCGAACCGCTCGGTTATGAGATCGGCGAGGACGTCTCCGCTCCCGACCTCGGGCAGGCCGACGACCGGCAGCACCTCCAGGCTCATCGGCCGGCGGCCGCCAGGACGACCTTGGCCAGGGCGGCGGCCGCCTCGGGTGAGCTCATCACGGCGGGAGTGACCACGCAGCGCAGCCCCTCGGCCTCGACCCGGTCGGCCAGGGCGGCGTCGGCCTCGTCGACGACGAGGGTGGACGCCAGGCGGGCGTACAGCCGGGCCACACCGACCACCGACGCCTCGTGGCCCAGCTCGCGCAGGAGCCGGTCGGCGGGCCCCTTGAGGGCGGCGCCGGCAACGATGGGTGACACCGCCACCGTGTCGGCTCGCCGGCGGGCGATCGCCTCCTCGACCCCTGGCACCGCCAGGATGGGTCCGATCGAGACGATGGGATTGGATGGGCACACGATGAGGGTCGCGGCCGTCTCGATGGCCTCCAGGACGCCGGGGGCGGGGCCGGCCGACTCCGCCCCCTCGAAGCGCACGGCCTGCACCTCCACCTCGTGTCTGCGGCGCACGAAGTAGTCCTGGAACTCGACCTCGGCGCCGTCGGCGAGCGTGACCCGTGTGCGCACCGCGTCGTCGGACATGGGCAGCAGGCGGGGGCGCACGTCCCAGCTGGCTGCCACCTCCGATGTGATCGTCGACAGTGACGCCCCGTCGCGCAGGCGCTGGGTGCGGTACAGGTGCGTCGCCAGGTCGCGGTCTCCGAGACGGAACCACGTCTTGCCGCCGTAACGCTCGAGGGCGGCCATAGCTTCCCATGTCTCGCCCGTCAGACCCCAGCCTGTCTCCGGGTTGACGACGCCCGCCAGGCTGTAGGTCACGGTGTCCAGGTCGGGGCTCACGTGCAGACCGTGCAGCACCGTGTCGTCACCGGTGTTGACGACCACGGTGACGTCGCTGGGCGGGACGATGCGAACGAGGCCGCCCAGCAGGCGGGCCGCGCCCACGCCTCCGGCCAGGGCAGCGATCATGCCGTCAGGCTAATCAGCCCGAAACCTCTGCCCACCGGCTTGTGGGAGGCTCCGTTGATGCGAAGCTCGGGCGCGCCGACCCCACCGGGCGTGGATGTGGCGTTCGACGCCACGCCCCTGTTGGGAGCCGTAGCGGGCGTCGGCGCCTTCTGCACGGGCGCGCTGCCGGCGCTGGCGGCGGTCGACGGGCTACAGGTGCGGGCGTTCGCGGTGAGCTGGCGTCGTCGCGGACGAATCGTCGAGCACCTGCCTCCTGGCGTGGCGGCCGTCGAGCGGCCCATGCCCGCCAAGCCCATCCACCGAGCCTGGAGCGTGGTCTCCTTCCCGCCCATCGAATGGTTCACGGGGAGGGTCGACGTCGTCCACGGAACGAACTTCGTCGTGCCCCCGGCCCGCCGAGCCGCCAGGGTGGTCACCGTGCACGACCTCACGACGGTTCGGTTCCCCGAGATGTGCGACGCGTACACGCAGACCTTTCCCCGTCTCGTGCGCCGAGCCCTCCGAGCCGGAGCCTGGGTGCACACGCCGTCGGCGTACGTGCGAGACGAGGTGATCGAGTTGTTGGGAGCGGCGCCCGAGCGTGTGCGCGCAGTGCACCACGGTGTCCCGACGGTCGACGGTGCCGACGCCGGCGCCTGCCCGGCGCCCGAGGGTTCGCGCGCGGGTCCCGTGCCCGAGGGTTCGAGCCGTCCAGGGCCGGTGCCCGAGGGCCCGTACGTCCTCGCCCTCGGAACGCTCGAGCCGAGAAAGGACGTGGCGACGCTGGTGCGGGCCTTCGACCAGGTCGCCGGGCGCCATCGCGATCTGCGTCTGGTGGTGGCCGGGCGTGAGGGCTGGGGCATGGAGAGCTTCGAGTCGGCGGTCGCCGCCTCGCCATGGCGCCATCGCCTGGTGAGACTGGGCTACGTGAGCCAGGCCCATCGCTCCTGCCTGTTGCGCTGGGCGACCCTCTTCGCCTACCCCTCGTTGTACGAGGGCTTCGGGTTCCCTCCCCTCGAGGCGATGGTGGCCGGCGTGCCCGTCGTCGCCACCACCGCCGGGGCCCTGCCCGAGGTCATCGGTGACGGCGCCGCCCTGGTCGCGCCCGGCGACGCCGATGCGCTGGCGTCGGCCATCGATACGCTGCTCGTCGACGACGAGGCCAGGGCCGACCTGGTGGCGAGGGGGCGGCGGCGGATCGCCCGCTTCAGCTGGAAGGAGTGCGCGGCGGGCCTCGCCTCGCTCTACCGCGACGCCTCGGCCAGCGTGGACAGCTGAGCCCGTGAGGGTCCTGATCGTCGTCGAGCAGTTACGCCGGAGGGCGCCCGGCGGCATCGGCACCTACGCCCGCGGCCTGCTCCAGGGCCTGCGGCGGCTCGAGGCGGGCCCGGGAGGCCAGCCCGCCGTGACGCCCGGTGTCGACGTGACGCTCCTCGCCAGCCGGGCGGGCGGCGGTGCCGATCCGCTGGCCTCGTTCGGTCTGCCGGTGGTGGCCTCTCCGCTTCCGGGCGCCCTGCTGACCCGGGCCTGGGACACAGGGCTCCTCGGCTCACCCGACGGGTTCGACGTGGTCCACGCGGTCTCGCTCGCCGTGCCGCGGAGCAGGGCGCCGGCGGTGGCGACCGTGCACGATCTGGCCTGGCGACAGGTGCCGGACGCATTCCCCCCTCGTGGAAGGCGATGGCACGAGGCGGCCCTGGAGCGGGCGCTGCGACGAACGCGGCTCCTCCTGGCGCCTTCGGCGGAGACGGCGGAGGCGCTCCGTGAGGCCGGCGCGCCGGCCGAGCGTGTCGCCGTCTTCGACGAGGGCGCCGACCACCTGCCCCCGGCTGACGACGCCGCCACCCGCCATCTCCTGCGTGGACTCGGCGTCGAGAGCCCATACCTTCTCAGTGTGGGCACCAACGAGCCCAGGAAGAACCTCCAGCGCCTGTGTGACGCCTACGACCGGGCCCGGTCGCGGCTGCCCGAGCTGTGGCCGATGGTGGTCGTCGGCCCGCAGGGGTGGGGCGGGGAGCTCCGGCCACGAGCCGGTGTTGTGCTGGCGGGGGAGGTGCCGGAGGAGGTGCTCGCCGGCCTCTACCGGCGGTGCCGCTGTCTGGCGTACGTGCCGCTGCACGAGGGCTACGGTCTTCCGGCGGTCGAGGCCATGGCCGCCGGTGCTCCCGTGGTGGCCAGCCCGATGCCCAGCACCCAGGGTGCGGCGCTCGACGTGGATCCGCTCGACGTCGATGCGATCGCCGACGGCCTGGTGCGCGCCGCCGTCGACGGGTCGCCACGGGAAGGCCTCATCGCCGAGGGCCGACGGCGGGTGGACAAGCTGACCTGGGAGTCAGCCGCTCGCCGCCACGTCGAGCTGTGGGAGCAGCTGTGGTGACGCAGCCGCTGCGGCTGAGCCTGGACGTCAGCGCGGTGCCGTCCGAGCCGGCCGGGGCGGGACGGTACACGCTCGGGTTGGCGGCCGCCCTGGCGCAACGACCCGATGTCGAGCTCACGATGGAGTCGCGGTCGGAGGACGCCGAGCGGTGGCGGGCGCTGGCGCCGGACGCATCGGTGCAGGCGGTGGCGCCCTCCCCCCGGCCGCTGCGTCTGGCCTGGGAGCAGACCGGTTTGCCCCGGCGCCTGCGCCGCCTGTCGGTGGAGGTCCATCACGGACCTCACTACACGATGCCCGAGGCGTCGTCGTTGCCGAGGGTCGTGACCATCCACGATCTGACCTTCTTCGACCATCCCGAATGGCACCAGCGGACGCGGGTCCCGTTCTTCCGCCGGGCGATACGGGTGGCGGCCCGCCACGCCGACGCGCTGGTGTGCGTGAGCGCCAGCACGGCCGAACGGCTGGCGGAGATCTGTGCCCCGTCCGGACCCGTGCACGTCGTGCCCCACGGTGTCGATCACGAGCGCTTCCGACCCGACGAGCCCGAGCCGGGTGCTGACGCGGCGGCGCTGGAAGGGCTCGGTATCACGGGACCCTACGTCGCCTTCGTCGGAACGCTGGAGCCGCGCAAGGACGTGCCCACGCTGGTGCGCGCCTTCGATCGGATGTGCGCCGCTCACGCCGGGCTCACCCTCGTCCTCGCCGGCGGTGCCGGCTGGGGGGCGGCGGCCGTAGACCAGGCGATCGCCGAGGCCCGCCACGCCGATCGCATCGTGCGAGCGGGCTACGTCGCCGACACGGTGGTCGCCGCCCTGCTACGGCGGGCTGCCGCCGTCGCCTACCCCTCTCTCGAGGAGGGGTTCGGGCTTCCGGCACTCGAGGCGCTGGCGTGTGGAGCGCCGTTGGCCACGACCACCGGCTCGGCCATGCAGGAGGTCGTGCAGGGCGCTGCGGTGCTCGTCGCCCCCCGTGACGTGGACGGGCTGGCCGGCGCCCTCGACCTGCTCGTCCGGCGAGACGAAGGGCTGGCCGCCCGCCGCGCCCGCGGGCTCGCCGTCGCCGCCCGGCACAACTGGTCAGCGAGCGCCACGGGCCATCTCGAGGCCTATCGCGACGCCATCGCCCAACGAAAGGCCGTCAAAGAGGCGGACTAGCGTGAGCCGTCGTGCGAGCGTTCGTCACGGGCGGCCAGGGTTTCGTCGGTACTTGGCTTCAGGTCCACCTCCGGAAATCGGGTGACGACGTGGAGGTCTCCGACGAGTCGCTCGACATCGGGGACGTGGAGGGCCTGCGTCGCGCGCTGGTCGATGCCGCCCCCGACGCCGTGTACCACCTGGCCGCGTTCACCCACGTGGGCCAGTCCTGGGGCGAGCCCTATGAGGTCTTTCGGGTCAACGCGGCGGGGACGCTCAACCTGCTGGAGGCGGTGCGGCGTTGCCCGTCGCCGCCGCGGGTGCTGCTGACGAGCTCGGCCGAGGTCTACGGGGCGGTGAAGCCCGAGGATCTCCCCCTGGGCGAGGGCTCACCGCTCCTGCCCGTGTCGCCCTACGCGGCCAGCAAGGTGGCAGGCGAGTTCCTCGGCGTCCAGGCTCACCTGGGCCACGGTGTGCCCGTCATCAGGGCCCGCTCCTTCAACCATGTCGGACCCGGACAGTCGCCGTTGTTCGCCGTCTCCGGCCTGGCCAAGCGGATCGTGGAGGCCGAGCGGGCAGGGGGCAAGGAGCTGCGCGTCGGCAACCTCCGCTCCCGCCGGGACTTCACCGACGTACGCGACGTCGTCCGCGCCTATCGCCTGCTCATCCTGCGAGGCGAGGCCGGCGCCGCCTACAACGTGTGCTCCGGTAGCGACGTGGCCATCGAGGACGTCGCCCGCCGTCTGCTGGCGTTGGCGGAGTCGGGTCTCGACCTCGTCGTCGACCCCGGTCTCGAGCGTCCCGCCGACGTGCCCGTTCTGCGCGGGGACTCAACCCTCCTGCGGTCGGCTACGGGCTGGCGACCGGAGATCGCTCTCGACGCCACCCTGCGGGAGGTTCTCGACTACTGGCGGGCCGCTCGGGACTAGCTGGGAGGCGAGCCCCTCGAGCCGCTTGAGGAGCTCGCGTCGACGCACTTGGGCCCGCTGGAAGCCGAGCACACCGAAGCCGACGGCCACGTAGGCGGCATCCTTCGCCAGCTTGGGGAGCGGTTCCACCTGCCGAGCGACCCCGATCGTGGTCGAGCGGGCCCTACCGCCCCCGCTCGCCGGGCCACTCGGCGGTGAGCGGCGTCCGGTCGTGGTCGCCGTCTCCGGTGCTCACACCCTCCTCCGCAGCTCCGTCGCCGGGCGGACGAGGCCTCGGGCGGAGCTCGGGGCGGCCGTTTGGAGGGAGGCCGTCATCGGAGGAGGCGAAGTGGGGAACACTGGCGGCGGCGCCGTCGCCGTGGACGGGCCGCCCGTAGCCGGTGTCCACCAGCTGGCCCACCTCGTCGCCGTCGATCGTCTCCTTCTCCAGCAGGTGGGTGGCGACCAGCTTGAGACCCTCCTTGTGGCGGGTCAGGAACTGGGTCGCCCGCTCCTCCTGCTCGCGGAGGATGCGCTTGACCTCTTCGTCGATGACGCGGCTGGTGTCCTCGGAGTAGTCCCGTGAGTGCATCAGGTCCTCGCCGAGGAAGACCATGCCCTGCGAGCCCCACGCCATCGGCCCGACCCGGTCGCTCATCCCCCATTCACGGACCATCTTGCGGGCCAGCTCGGTGTTGCCGACCAGGTCGTTGTTGGCCCCGGTGGAGAGGTTGCCGTAGATGAGGAGCTCGGCGACCCTTCCCCCCATGCGCACGGCCAGCGAGTCCTCGATGTACTCGCGGGGGTAGATGTGGCGCTCCTCCATCGGCAGCTGCTGGGTCACGCCGAGGGCCATCCCCGTGGGGAGGATCGTCACCTTGTGCACGGGGTCGGCGTGCGGCAACACGTAGGCGAGCACGGCGTGACCGCCCTCGTGGAAGGCGACGCGCTCCTTCTCCGTGTCGGTCAGTACCAGCGACTCGCGCCGCTGTCCCATCATCACGCGATCTCGCGCCGCCTCGAAGTCCTGCATGGCCACGGAGTCGCTGCCCCGCCGCACCGCGTGGAGCGCCGCCTCGTTGACGAGGTTGGCCAGGTCGGCCCCGCTCATCCCCGGCGTCCCCCGCGCCACCAGCTCGAGGTCGACGTCTGGCGCCAGGCGCTTGTCCTTGCAATGGACCTTCAGGATCGGGAGCCGCTCCTCGAGGTCGGGCAGGGGAACCACGATCTGGCGGTCGAAGCGGCCGGGGCGGAGCAGGGCAGGATCGAGGATGTCGGGCCGGTTGGTGGCGGCCATCATCACGATGCCCTCGGTCGTGTCGAAGCCGTCCATCTCGTTGAGCATCTGGTTGAGCGTCTGCTCGCGCTCGTCGTGGCCGCCGCCCAGACCGGCGCCGCGCTTGCGGCCGATCGAGTCGATCTCGTCGACGAACACGATCGCCGGCGCCTGCTTGCGCGCCGTCTGGAAGAGGTCCCTGACCCGGCTGGCGCCGACACCCACGAACATCTCCATGAAGTCCGAGCCGCTCACCGACATGAAGGGCACGCCGGCCTCGCCGGCGACGGCCCGCGCCAGCAGGGTCTTGCCGGTGCCCGGAGGGCCGACGAGCAGCACGCCCTTGGGGATGCGGGCCCCGATGTCCTTGAACCGGGCGGGCTTCTTCAGGAAGTCGACGACCTCGCTGATCTCCTGTTTGACGCCGGAGTACCCCGCCACGTCACCGAAGGTCGTCCGCGGCCGCTCGGTGGTGTACAGCTTGGCCTTGGATCGGCCGATGGACATGATTCCGGACATCTGACCTTGGGCGCGTCTATTCATCCATATGAAGAAGCCGATAATAAGCACTACCGGGAGCAGGTAGATGAGGACCGACGAGAAGATGTTCTGCGAGGGGGTGTTGAAGTTCAGCTTGACGCCCTTGGTTCGCATGAGCGTCACGTCGTTCTGTATGGGGGGCTGCGGGCCGTTCACCGTGTAGTCAGAGCCGTTGCTGAGCTTGCCCGAGATGTGTCCCGAGTTGTTGTCGATGGTCGCGGTGGAGACCTGGTTGCCGTTCACGTCGTTGATGAACTGCGTGTAGCTCAGCTGCTGGCTGGGGCTGTGGGAGAAGAACGGCGGGATGACGAGAGCCGCCACGACCAGGCCGAGGAGGACGATGACCGCCCAACGCCAGCTCTGGTCCGGCCCGCTCGACCCGCGAGCGCCGGGACGACCTGGACCACCCGACGGACGGTCCGGCCGCAGATCCGGAGGTTGGCGACTCATACCCCCATGCTAGAGGTCCGGGCGCCATATCGAAGCCCAGCGAGCACACACGCCGGGGCCCCGGCGGTAACGTCGCGCGCCATGGACGTCTCCCTGCGCTGCGGCCGGCGCCGGCACCTCGCCGCGTCCCGAGGGTGAGCGTCGGTCGGGGTGACGGACCCGGCCACGATGTGACAGGACCCGACCCCTTGAGCTCGCCTGGTCCGGGTCCGGAACGTCAGCCCTGGGGTCAGCCCGAGCCGAGCAGGGAGATACCGCCGCGCGAGCGCGCCGGCCGGTGGCCACCGCCACGGGACGGACGGCCACCGCCGCCGGTCAGTTGGGTCGGGCGCTCCTCGCCCCCGCCTGACGACACCGGCAGGCCCGCACCACCGGTCCAGGGTCGCTGGGGCCTGGGCGACGCCATACTCGGCTTCGTCGTCGGCGTGATCACCTCGAGCATCGCCGTGGCCATCTGGGTCGCGGCCACGGGCGAGCGGACGGCCAGCTCGTCGAGCACGACCGTCGGGGTGACGGTCTTCTCGCTGGTCGGCCTCTGGGTCGGTCTGGCGGGGGCGCCGGTGCTGGCCAGCCGGCTCAAGGGAGCCAAGCAGCTGGCCGTGGACTTCGGGCTCCGGCTCAAGCCCTGGCCCGACGTGCCCCTCGGGATCGGAGTCGGGCTGGGTTCCCAGCTCATCCTGGTGCCACTGCTGTACCTCCCGGTGCGGGCGCTGGTGCCTCACCTGGACCAGCAGCTCGGCCAGCCCGCCCAGCACCTCACGGGCGGGGCCAACACCGCAGGGCTCGTCGTACTGGGCATCTTCGTGGTGCTTGGCGCTCCCTTCGTCGAAGAGCTGTTCTTCCGGGGCCTGCTGCTGCGCTCGCTCGAGAAGAACAAGGCGATAGCGTCCCTCGGCCGGCGCGCCTGCCCCGCCATCGCCGTGCTCGTCTCGGCCGTGGCGTTCGGACTGGCCCACCTCGAGGTCCTCCAGCTGCTCGGGCTCACCGCCTTCGGGGTCGTCCTGGGCGTGCTGGCCGAGCAGTGGCGTCGCCTGGGTCCGGGCATCGTGGCCCACGCCACGTTCAACGCGGTCACGGTGATCGTCCTCGCCCTCAACCGCTAGGCCGGCCCGGGGGTGCCGGCTCCCCCGAACCGTGTCCCCTGGGCCCGTCGGGCAACATAGGCGGAGATGCGTCGCCCGTCCCCCGCAGCCCTGGGAGCGTTCATTGCCGTCGGAGGTGCCGTCGGCTTCGTGCTGTGGCAGCTGCACCCGTCCTTGCTGCTGCTCAACACGACGACCTCGGGCGGAGACACCGGCGCCCACGTGGCCCTGCCGGCGTTCCTGCGCGACCACCTCCTGCCGCACGGGCGGCTCACCGGCTGGAGCCCTGACTGGTACGACGGCTACCCGGCACTCACGTTCTACTTCCCGCTCCCGAGCCTCATCGTCGTCGCCTTCAACCTCGTCCTGCCGTACAACATCGCCTTCAAGCTCGTCACGGTCCTCGGGCTGCTGACCCTGCCGGTGGCGGCGTGGGCCTTCGGTCGATTGTCCGGGATGGCCCGTCCCGGGCCGGCGTGCCTGGGCGTGGCCACGCTGCCGTTCCTCTTCGAGCGCAGCTTCACGATCTACGGCGGCAACGTGGCGTCGACCCTGGCCGGCGAGTTCGCGTTCTCGATCAGCCTGTCGATCGGGCTCGTGTTCCTCGGCGTCGTGGCGCGAGGTCTACGAACCGGTCGGCACCGCGCCCTCGCTGCCGGCCTTCTCGCCCTGACCGCCCTGTGCCACATGATCCCGACCTTCTTCGTGCTGGTCGGGGCGGCCGTCCTGTTGCTCATGAGGGCCGATCGCCGACGACTGCGATGGATCGTCCCGGTCGTGGCGGCCGGCCTCGCCATCACGGGCTTCTGGTCGATCCCCTTCCTCGCCCGGCTTCCGTACACCACCGACATGGGCTGGGAGAAGGTCACCGAATATGCCCACAACCTGTTCCCCTCGGGACAGCGGTGGGTGCTCGCGCTCGCCATCATCGGAGTCCTTTTCTCCATCGTCCGCCGCCGCCGTATCGGCACGTTCCTCGCCGTCATGGCGGTCCTTTCTGCCGCGGGCTTCGTGCTGGCGCCTCAGGGCCGGCTCTACAACGCCCGGCTGCTGCCGTTCTGGGTGCTGTGCCTCTATCTGCTGGCGGGGGTGGCGGTCGCCGAGCTCGGGACGTGGGCAGGGGAGCTGTGGGTCCATTGGACACGTCGGGCCGCCTCGACCCTCGGCTCGGTCGGCATGGGCGGGGCGTGGGCAGGCAGCGGCCTGGCGGGTGCCGGGCCGGGCGCGCCGACGGGTGGAGGACAAGCGGGGGGCGGATGGAGCTCGACCGAAGGGCTGGTCGCGTTTCTCACACCCGTGCTGGCCCTGGTCGCGGCGGCTGGCTTCGTCGCCGCGCCCCTGGTGAACCTGCCCTCGTGGTCACCGGTCAAGCCCCAGGCCAGCTTCATTCCCGACTGGGTGCGCTGGAACTACACCGGCTACGAGCAAAAGACCGAGTACCCGCAGTACCGCGCCCTCATCACCACCATGGCGAACCTCGGGCGGCAGCAGGGCTGCGGGCGTGCCATGTGGGAGTACTCGCCCGACCTCGACCAGCTCGGCACCCCGATGGCACTCATGCTGCTGCCGTACTGGACCAACGACTGCATCCAGTCGATGGAGGGGCTGTTCTTCGAGTCGGCCGCCACCACGCCCTATCACTTCATCAACCAGGCCGAGCTCTCCGTGACCCCGTCGGAGGCCGAGCGCAACCTCCCCTACGAGTCGCTCAACGTGGCAGCCGGCGTGCGGCACCTCCAGCTACTGGGCGTCCGCTACTACATGGCGTTCTCGCCCCAGGCCCAAGCCCAGGCGGCGTCCGATCCCGACCTCACACTGGTGACCACGAGCGGGCCCTGGCCGGTCACGTCCGGCTCCACGGTGATCCAGCGCACCTGGAACATCTACACCGTGCGGGATGCCGCCCAGGTCGTCCCGCTCACCGAGCAGCCCGTGGTGATGACCGGGGTCGCCAAGGGCGGCAAGTCGTGGCTGAACGCGGCCGTCTCATGGTACGACGACCCCACCCGATGGAACGTGATGCTCGCCGCCAGCGGGCCGTCACAATGGGCGCGGGTCCACGGTGCCGATCCCAACCCGCCTCTCCACGCCGTGACGCCGGCACAGGTGAGCGGCATCAAGACGACGGACGACCGGATCAGCTTCAACGTCGACCAGACGGGGTCGCCGGTGCTGGTGAAGACGTCCTACTTCCCCAACTGGCAGGCCGCCGGTGCCAACGGTCCCTGGCGGGTCGCGCCCAATCTGATGGTGGTCATTCCCACCAGCCACCACGTGTCGTTGCACTACGGCTTCACGCCGGTGGACGGGCTGGGCTGGGCCGTCACGGCGCTGGGCTTGGTCGCCGTGGTGTGGATGGCGACGCACCCGTTGGTCTCTCGTGGGCCGCGGCGCGGGCGGAGAATCATGCGCGACGAGCCGTCATGGGGGGACGGCGACGGGCGCGACAGGGAGGGCCGGGAGCTCGAGACGGCGCTCAACCGCATCGGCGCTCTCTCGCCGCTGCCCTGGAGCCCGACGGCGACGACTCACACGACGCCGAGCCCCCCGCCCGGCCGCGCCGGCGCCTGATCGGTCGAAAGCCTCCTGGGCCTGGCGAAGTAGGCTCGCGACGCTGATGCTGCCACTCGACCCGATCTTCAAGGCGTACGACGTCCGCGGCAGCGTGCCCGACCAACTCGACGACGAGGTGTCTCGGGCCGTCGGATGGGCGTTCGTCAGCTTCACTGCCGCGTCGCGGCTCGTCGTGGCGCGCGACATGCGGGAGTCCGGCGTGCCCCTGAGCGAGGCCTTCATCGAAGGCGCCACGTCCGCTGGCGCCACGGTGATGGACCTCGGCCTCGCCTCGACCGACCTGCTGTACTTCGCATCGGGCCGGCTCGATGTACCGGGCGCCATGTTCACGGCCTCGCACAACCCGGCGCGTTACAACGGCATCAAGATGTCCCGGGCGGGGGCCAGCCCGGTGGGCCAGGACAGTGGCTTGCGGGAGATCAAGGCTTTGGCGGCCGGCTTCCCCGGCGACGGAGCCCGCGGGCAGGCGCGAGGCCGGGTCGAGCACATCGACCTCCTCGACGAGTACGCCGCTCACGTGCGGTCGTTCGTGGACACGGACGTCCTGGCGCCGCTGCGTGTGGTGGCCGACACTGCCAACGGCATGGGCGGGCTCGTGGTGCCCCGCGTGATGGCTCCGCTGCCCTTCGAAGTGGAGATCCTCTATCCCGAGCTCGACGGCGACTTCCCCAATCACCCCGCCGATCCCATCCAGCCCGAGAACCTCGTCGATCTCAACCAGCGGGTGCTGGCGACTGGCGCCAACGTCGGGTTGGCCTTCGACGGCGACGCCGACCGGGTCTTTCTCGTCGACGAGAAGGCTCAGCCCCTGTCGGGCTCGCTGACGACCGCCCTGGTGGCGAAGGCGATGCTCGAGAAGCATCCCGGAGCCACCATCCTCTACAACCTCATCTGCTCGAAGGCGGTTCCGGAGGTCATCGAAGAGAACGGGGGCGTGCCCGTTCGCACCAGGGTGGGTCACTCGTTCATCAAGGCCGTGATGGCCGAGACGGGAGCGGTGTTCGGAGGCGAGCACTCGGGCCACTATTACTTTCGGGACAACTACCGGGCCGACTCGGGCCTCATCGCCGCCGTTGTCGTGCTCGAGCTCCTGTCGAAGGCGAGCCGGCCGCTGTCCGAGCTCCGGCGGCCGTTCGAGCGCTACGCCGACTCGGGCGAGATCAACACCGAGGTCGGCGATCCAGGCCGGGTCGTCGAGTCGATCGCCGCCGAGCTGGCGTCGGTACCCGGTCCGACCCTGGACCGCACCGACGGGCTGACCGTCGACTGGGGCGACTGGTGGTTCAACATCCGCCCGTCCAACACCGAGCCGCTCCTCCGGCTGAACCTCGAGGCCCGCACGCCTGCGGAGCGCGACGAGCACGTGGCGGCGATCTTGTCGATGATCGATCTGGCCGCCCGGGACACGGCCGGCGCCGGCCCAACGCACGGAAGGGAGAGCTGAGGTGGCACTCGACCCCCTGCTGCTCGAGATCCTGGCCTGTCCCGAGGACAAGGGACCGTTGCTCTACTTCGCCGACGAGGACAGCCTCTACAACCCTCGCCTTCGTCGCCGCTACGCGATCCGCGACGACATCCCGATCATGCTGATCGACGAGGCCGAGACGGTCGACGACGCCGAGCACGGACGCCTCCTGGCCAAGGCCGAGGCGGAGGGCATCCGGCCGACGTTCGATCCCGGGGAGAAGCCGGCGGGCGGCACGACGACGTGAGCGGCCCGGTGCTCGACACCCAGGGGTTGTGGGACGCGGCCGCGCACCTCCCCGAGCAGGTGGCGGCTGCCGCCCGGCAGGCCACGGACATCTCCGGGCTCCCGCGGAGCGCGTCCCTCGCCAACGTGGTCGTTCTCGGGATGGGTGGCAGTGGGATCGCGGGCGACATCTTCGAGGCCACGGCCGGACCCGACCTGCAGGTGCCGGTCTCGGTCGCGAAGTCGTACTGCGTTCCGGGCTTCGTCGGCCCGGCGTCGTTGGTGTTCGCCGTGTCGTTCTCCGGTGATACCGAGGAGACCGTGCAGGCGGCGCAGGCCGCGCTCTCGCGAGGAGCGGCCGTGGTCGCCGTGACGAGCGGCGGCCAGCTGGCCAAGTTGGCCGAGAGCTGGAGGGTGCCGGCCGTGCCGGTGCCCGCCTCCATTCCCCAGCCCCGTGCCGGAGTCGGAGCGATGGCGATCCCGCTGCTGGTGGTGGCGGAGGACCTCGGCCTTCTGCCCGGGGCGCGGCGCTCGATCGACCGGGCGGTGGCTCAGCTGCAGCGACGTCGCGACCAGCTCGCCGGGCCGACCGATCCGGCCGGGGTCCTCGCCCGCCGCATCGGGCGCACGATCCCGCTCGTCTACGGCGGAGCCGGCGTCGGTGCCGTCGCCGCTCGGCGCTGGAAGGCCGACGTGAACGAGAACGCCAAGGCGCCGGCCTTCACCGCCAGCAATCCCGAGCTGTGCCACAACGAGATCGCCGGGTGGGGACAGCACGGGGACGTCACCCGCCAGCTCTTCACCCTCGTGAACCTCCGCCACGAGGGTGAGCACCCCGGCGTGGCCCGCCGCTTCCAGCTGGTCGACGACATCGTGCGGGAGGTCGTGGCAGGAATCGAGGAAGTCCGGGCCGAAGGCGAAGGCCGCCTGGCCCAGCTCCTGGACCTGGTGATCTTCGGTGACTTCGTCTCGCTCCACCTGGCCGCCCAGGAGGGGCTGGACCCCGGGCCCGTCCCGGTCCTCACCGAGATCAAGAGCCGTCTCATGACTACAACTGGACCGGGAGGCCGGTCCGACGAACCAGAAGGGTGACCGACATGGAGTTCGACATCGCCGACGCCAGCCTGGCCGACCTGGGGCGTCAGCGCATCGCCTGGGCCGACTCGCACATGGGTGTGCTCACTGCCATCAGGGAGCGTTTCGCCAAGGAGCGACCGCTCGAGGGCGTCACCGCCGCCGCCTGCCTCCACATCACTACCGAGACGGCCAACCTCCTGCGCACGCTGAAGGCCGGCGGCGCCGAGGTGCTGGCCTGCGCGTCGAACCCCCTTTCGACCCAGGACGACGTCGCTGCGTCACTCGTCCGTGACGAGGGGATCGCCGTGTTCGCCGTCCGGGGCGAGGACTCCGAGAGCTATTACGCCCACATCGACTCGGTCATCGACGCCGGGCCCAACCTCACCATGGACGACGGCTGCGACCTCGTCTCCCGGCTGCATCAGTCCCGCCAGGACAAGGTGGGCCACGTGCTCGCCGGCACCGAGGAGACGACGACCGGTGTGATCCGCCTCCGGGCCATGGAGCGCGAGGGGGCGCTGCGCTACCCGATCGTGGCGGTCAACGACGCCGACACCAAGCACCTCTTCGACAACCGGTACGGCACCGGCCAGTCGACCCTCGACGGCATCATCCGAGCCACCAACGTGCTCCTGGCGGGCAAGCGGATCGTGGTCGCCGGCTACGGCTACTGCGGCAAGGGTGTGTCGAGTCGCGCCAGGGGGATGGGTGCCCAGGTGATCGTCACGGAGGTCGATCCGCTGCGCGCGCTGGAAGCGGTCATGGACGGTTTCCGGGTCGAGCCCATGGACGAGGCGGCCGCCGAGGGCGACATCTTCATCACCGTCACCGGCAATCGCGACATCCTGCGGGCCGAGCACTTCCGGGTCATGAAGGACGGCGCCATCCTGGCCAACTCGGGCCACTTCGACATCGAGATCGACCTCCAGGCCCTGACAGAGATAACGGGCGACGAGCGCCGTCGCCAGGTGCGGCCGTCGGTCGAGGAGTTTCTCGTGCCCGGGGGTCCACGGGGCGACAAGCGGGTGCTTGTGGTCGCCGAGGGGCGTCTCGTGAACCTGGGGGCGGCCGAGGGTCATCCGGCCGCCGTCATGGACATGAGCTTCGCCAACCAGGCCCTCGTGGCCGAGTGGGTCGTCCAGCGAGGGAGCGGGCTCCCGGCTCGGGTTCATCTCGTCCCGCCCGAGATCGACCGCGAAATCGCCCGGCTCAAGCTGGACACCATGGGCGTGTCGATCGACCGCCTCACGCCCGCCCAGGAGGAGTACCTGGCTTCCTGGACGACTGGGACCTAGTGACTAGGCCCGCTCCGGTCAGCACGTCCTACACTCTCGTATGGGCTGCGTGCGGGTCTGTGGTTGCAAGTCGAGGCCAGCCGTAGGCGAAACGACCCACGTAAGGCAACCCTTGGTTGCTGAGCATGGTGCGGCTTAGGCGTAAGTCCTGCCCGCCGACGTGCCGGCACACGGCCGCGGCGGTGAAGGGGCGACGCGGGCCACGGGGCGCGCTGTGGGGCCAGGCGGCCGCCAGCGCTGGGCTCGTCACCCTCTCGGCAGGCGAGTGTGGGGTCAAAGACCAGGTCAGCCGCTCGCGGCCCGATCGCTGAGACACGAGGAGGACACGGTGGACATCTCCATCCAAGGCCGCAATGTCGAGGTGTCCGCCCTGCTCAAGGCCACGGTGGAGGAGAAGGTCACCCGCCTGGGGCGCTACCTCGACTCCATGGAGCGGGCCGAGGTCCGCTTCCTCGAGGAGCGCAACCCGCGCATCGCCGACAAGGAGGTGTGTGAGGTCACCGTGGTCGGACACGGGCACATCGTCCGGGCCCGGGCGGCGGCGAGCGACACCTTCGCCGCCGTCGATCGCGTCGTCGACAAGCTCGAGCACCGCCTGGAGAAGCTCAAGGGTCGCCTGATCGGCCGGTCCCACCCCCGCCGGCACAGCGGGGGGGCCCCCGGGGCCGAGGCCGTGACGGCGGTGGCCGACGAGGAGAGCCAGGAGGAAGGACTGGACGAGGATGCCCCGCGCATCATCCGAACGGTCCAATCCGATGCCAAGCCGATGACCCCTGAGGAGGCCGTCCTCGAGATGGACCTGCTCGGGCACGGGTTCTTCCTGTTCACGAATGCTGAAACCGGCCGTGCGGCGGTGGTATACCGACGTAAGGACGGACAAATCGGGCTCATCGACACCACCTGACACCGGGGGAGCACTTGGTCGACAACCAGATCGCCGCCGAAGACGGGCAGGTTATCCGCGTCCTCATAGCGGACGACCAGGCCCTGTTCCGCCGGGGGTTGTACGTGGTGCTGGGGACCGAGGGTGGTATCGAGGTCGTCGGTGAGGCCGAGGACGGCGCCGAGGCTGTCGCCAAGGCCGAGGAGCTCGCTCCCGACGTGGTGTTGATGGACGTCCGGATGCCCCAGGTGAATGGGATCGAGGCGGCGCGCACCATCCGTACCATCACCCCTTCGGCCCGGATCCTGATGCTCACCGTGAGCGACGAGGAGGAGGACCTCTACGAGGCGGTCAAGGCGGGGGCCAACGGGTACCTGCTCAAGGAGATCTCGGTCGAGGAGGTGGCCGACGCCATTCGCGCCGTGGTCCAGGGACAGAGCCTCATCTCGCCCTCGATGGCCTCCAAGCTGCTGACCGAGTTCAACTCCCTGGTCAGGCGAGCCGAGGAGCGGCCCCAGGTCCCCCCGCCCGAGCTGACGGGCCGGGAGCTCGAGGTGCTCAAGCTCGTGGCCCGGGGGATGAGCAACCGGGACATCGCCGACTCCCTCTACATTTCGGAGAACACGGTCAAGAACCACGTCCACAACATCCTCGACAAGCTCCACCTCCACTCGCGGATGCAGGCCGTGATCTACGCCGTCCGCGAGCGCCTCATCGAAGCCGAAGACCGCTAGCTCGCCCTGGCGCGCCGCTCCCTCCACGTCCGCGCCCGCCGGGCGCGCAGAGTCCGTGACACTCCGCGGGTTCCACCTATTGCCGAAAGTGGGGCACGGGGCGAGTCGCGGTAACGCCGTTTTCGTCAATACATGGAACCGGGGGAGTATGCCGAGGCGTTCCAGCAGAGGCCGCTAGGTGGCGCAGGGTGAGCCAGTCGATGCAGCGCCCGATTTCGCCAGAACCTGCCGCTGCGGCGGGCTGGCCCGCCCTCGTGGGCCTCGGGCGGCGCCGGGAACTGAGCAGGGGCGCCGGTAGACTGAGGGGCGATGAGCGTCCTCACGAAGATGCTGCGCGCCGGCGAGGGGAAGAAGCTCCGTCGCCTCCAGGAGATCGTGCCGTTGATCAACGCCCTCGAGCCCGAGGTCGGGTCACTGGACGATGACGCCCTGCGCCACCGCACCGTCGAGTTCAGGGAGCGCCTGGACCGGGGGGAGGGTGTCGATGACCTTCTGATCGAGGCCTTCGCCGTGATGCGGGAAGCCGCCCAGCGGGTCATCGGCCAGCGCCATTTCGACGTGCAGCTCATGGGAGGGATGGCCCTCCACTTCGGCTGGATCGCCGAGATGAAGACCGGTGAGGGCAAGACGCTCGTGTCCACCCTGCCCGTCTACCTCAACGGCCTCACCCGGCGAGGGGTGCACGTCGTCACCGTCAACGACTACCTGGCCGCCCGCGACGCCGAGTGGATGGGCCAGATCCATCGTTGGCTGGGGCTCGAGGTCGGCCTCGTGGTGCCGACGGTGGAGGACGCCGAGGCCAAGCGGGCGGCCTATGCCGCCGATGTCACGTACGGGACCAACACCGAGTTCGGCTTCGACTACCTGCGCGACAACATGGCCCGATCGCGCGACGCGATGGTGCAGCGGGGCCATGTGTACGCCATCGTCGACGAGGTCGACTCGATCCTCATCGACGAGGCTCGGACCCCGCTGATCATCAGTGGTCCGGCGGCCGAGTCCGCCCGGCTCTACTACCAGTTCGCCGGCGTGGTCCGCACCCTCAAGCGCGATGTCGACTACGAGGTCGACGAGGAGAAGCGGACCGTCTTCCCCACCGAGGACGGCATCGAGAAGGTGGAGTCCCAGATCGGCGTCGGGAACATGTACGACGCGGTGTCGGTGAACTACGTCCACCAGCTCCAGCAGGCCCTCCGGGCCAAGGAGCTGTACAGCCGGGACAAGGACTACATCGTCTCTGGCGGCGAGGTGAAGATCGTCGACGAGTTCACCGGACGGATCCTCGAGGGCCGGCGGTGGTCCGACGGTCTCCACCAGGCCGTCGAGGCCAGGGAGCGGGTGCGCATCAAGGAGGAGAACCACACCTGGGCCACGGTTACCCTCCAGAACTACTTCCGCCTCTACGACAAGCTCGCCGGCATGACGGGCACGGCGGAGACCGAGGCGTCGGAGTTCGCCAACACCTACAACCTGCCGGTGGTGCCGATCCCGACCAACCTCCCCATGATCCGGGCCGACCATCCGGACCTGGTCTACAAGACCGAGCAGGCCAAGTTCGACGCCGTGGTCGAGGACCTGGTCGAGCGCTACGAGCGGGG
>JBPYEI010000066.1:0-9651 GCA_051985455.1 Acidimicrobiales bacterium | reverse complement strand
CCGATCTCGGTGAGCATGCGGATGACGGCCTCGTTGGCGCCTCCGTGGCGGGGGCCGTACAAGGCGGCGCAGGCGGCGGCGCAGGCCGAGTAGGGGTCGGCGTGGGACGAGCCGACGACGCGCATGGCTGTCGTCGAGCAGTTCTGCTCGTGGTCGGCGTGAAGGATGAAGAGCACGTCGAGGGCGTGCGCCAGCGCCGGGTTGGCGTCGAAGCGGGGCTCGGCGATCTTCCACATCATGGACAGGAAGTTGGCGGCGAAGCCGAGCGAGTTGTCCGGGTAGACGAACGGCATGCCCACGTAGAACCGGTGGGCGGCGGCCGCCAGGGTGGGCATCTTGGCGATGAGGCGGATGATCTGCTTGTCGCGGGTCTCGATGTCGAAGATGTTCTTGGCTTCGGGGTAGAAGGTCGACAAGGCGGCCACGGCCGATACGAGCATGCCCATGGGATGGGCGTCGTAGTGGAAGCCCTCGAGGAAGCGCTTGCGGATGTTCTCGTGGATGAAGGTGTGATGGGTGATCTCGTGGCGCCAGTCGTCGAACTGCGCCGCTGTCGGCAGCTCACCCTTCAGCAGGAGATAGGCGACCTCGAGGTACGAAGAACGCTCGGCCAGTTGCTCGATCGGGTAACCGCGGTACCTGAGGATGCCGGCCTCGCCGTCCAGGTATGTGATCGAGCTCTGGCAGGCGGCCGTCGAGGTGAAGCCCGGGTCGTAGAACCAGATGCCGGACAGCAGCTTCGACCACGCCGCGGCCGAGATCCCGCCGTTCTCGATGGGTATCTCCACCGACTGGCCGCTGCGGTTGTCGGTGATGGTGACGCTCTCTGGCACGGGTCGGCACCTCTTCCTCTCGCGCCCCTTGCAGGCATATTACGGCTGCCCGGAGGGGCCCGGAACCGCCCGAGGCGCGCCCCGAGCCAGGCTCCGACTCAGGCTTCGTGCCGGTAGACGTTCGTCTCCCGAATCTCGAACCCCAGGCGCCGGTACAAGCGGTTGGCCGCTTCGCGCGAGGGCCGGGAGGTGAGGTCGACGCTCCGGGCGCCGGCTGCCGTGGCCCGGCGGATGGCCTCTTCGTTCAGCGCCTCGCCGACACCCCGGCCCCGGGCGTCCTCGTCGACCACGACGTCCTCGATCCACGCCCGCACCTGCGTCGGGATGCGGAACATGGCGAGGGTGAGGGCGCCCACGATGTCGCCCTCAGGTGTCCGAGCGACGAGCAACGTCGTCGACGGCGACTCGACGATCTCGGCCAGCTCCGCCCGGCCGGGGGCTGGAGAGGACGACGACAGCTGGGGCACCAGGCGTGCGAACGCCTCGAGCAGCTCGGCGGTGACCTCGGTCACCGCCTCGACCCGCACCTCCATCTAGTCGTGGTCCGGTACGGGCTGAGGCGGCGGCTGCCCGACGTAGTGGGCGCTGGGACGGATCAGGCGGTTGTCGGCGGCCTGCTCGAGGATGTGGGCGCACCAGCCGATCGTGCGGCTGCTGGCGAAGGTCGGGGTGAACAACAAGCGCGGGATGCCGCATTCGCTCATCACGACACCCGCGTAGAACTCGACGTTCGTGTACAACGAGCGACCGGGCTTGAGCTCGGCGAGCACACGCACGACAGTGGCCTCGACCTCACGGGCGAAGTCCGTCAGCGGTCCGCCGAGGTCGATCGCAACCTGGCGCAGCATGAGCGAGCGCGGATCATCGGTCTTGTAGACACGATGGCCGAATCCCATGATCCGGCCCCCGCTCTCGACGATCCCGCGGATGTGGGCGTCGGCGTTCTCGGGCCGGCCGATGGCGTCGAGCATGTCGAGGGCCCGACTGGGCGCGCCACCATGGAGCGGACCAGAGAGGGCGCCGATGGCACCGACGACGGCAGCACCCAGGTCGGCGCCCGTCGAGGTGATGACCCGGGCGGTGAAGGTCGACGAGTTGAAGCCGTGGTCGATGGTCGAGATGAGGTACTTCTCGAGGGCTCGAGCCTTGACCGGATCGGGCACCTCGCCGGTGAGCATGTAGAGGTAGTTGGCCGCGTAGTCGAGGTCCGGGTGGGGCTCGATCGGCTGCTGGCCCTGGCTGAGCCGATACAGCGCCATCACCAGCGTCGGGACGAGGGCGCACACCTGCATGGCCTCGTCCACCAGCTCGGCGGCGTCGAGGTCCAGGCTGGCCCGGAACCCCAACGAGCTCGCGCACACCGACACAGCAGAGCGCAGCGCGTCGAGTGCCACGAAGCTCTCGCCGGCGGAGGCGATGGCCGGCAGCAGCGGACGGACCGAATCGGGGATCGTGCGATTGGCCCGTATCCGGCGACGGAACTGCTCGCTCGTGGCGGCGTCAGGCAACGATCCGAAGAACACGAGGTACCAGACGTCCTCGAGGGAGCGCTTCTCGGCCAGCTCGACGGCGGAGTACTGGCGGTAGTGGTAGAAGCCCTCGAGGCCGCGCACGTCGCCGATGCTCGTCTCGGCCACCACGACGCCCTCGAGCCCCTTGGGAACGTCGGTGACGGCCTGCTCGACCGGCCTGATCTGGGCTACGCGCATGACGTCGCGCATCGACACCACGCCCACCAGCTCGGTGTCCTCGACGACGGGGATGTGGCGGTAGCCGCGCTCGGCCAGGTTGCGCCACGCCTCGGTCACCTCGACCTCGGGGGCGACGACGTCGGGTCGCTCGGTCATCCACTCGGCGACCTTCGTCACCGATGCGTCGGCGCCCGAGCCGGCGAAGCGAACGAGGTCGCGCTCGGTCAGGATGCCGACCGGCCGTCGGTCCTCGACGACGACGACGGATCCCAAGCGGTTCGCCGACATGCGCTCGGCGACCTCGGCCACGCTCTCGCGCGGTGACGCCGTGATGGCCGGGCTGCTCATGACGTCGGCGACGGTACGGGTACGGGGTCCGGCAGCGTCGGTCATGAGCCTCCTCTGGTTGCCTCTCCGATGAGTGTACGGGGTGGGGGTCGACCGGGGCTCAGGGGGGTGCGGGCGCTACGGTGGGGCGATGGACGCCCTGCGATGGCGGGAGCGCCCCACGTTGCGCCACCCCGTCCTGGTGGCGGCCTTCGAGGGCTGGAACGACGCCGCGGACGCAGCCACGACGGCGGCCCGGTACCTGGCGCGCTCGTGGTCGGCCCGTCCCTTCGCCGAGCTCGACCCAGAGGAGTTCTACGACTTCACCGCGACCAGGCCGCAGGTGCGCCTGGACGAGGGCCTCACGCGGCGCATCGACTGGCCGGGCAACACGTTCGCCGCGGCGGCACTGCCCGGCCGACGGCGCGACGTCGTCTTTCTCCACGGCACCGAGCCGCAGCTGCGATGGCGCACGTTCAGCGAGGTGTTGGCGAGCACCGCCCGCGACCTCGGCGTGGAGCTCGTCGTCACCCTCGGCGCCCTGCTGGCCGACGTGGCCCACAGCCGGCCGGTGCGGGTGACGGGAACGGCGGCCGATCCTCAGCTCGTGGCCCGGCTGGGGCTGCGGCGCTCCCGTTACGAAGGCCCCACCGGGATCGTCGGGGTGCTCCACGACAACTTCTCCCGGGCCGGCGTCCCTTCCGCGTCGCTGTGGGCGACCGTCCCCCACTACGTGGGCCAGACGCCCTCGCCCAAGGCCACCCTCGCCCTGGTCGAGCGGACGGCGGCACTGCTGGGCGCCGGTATCGAGGTGGTCGACCTGCAGATCGCCTCCTCCGCCTACGAGCGCCAGGTCACCGAGCTGGTCGAGGCCGACGACGAAGCGTCCGCCTACGTGGCCCAGCTCGAGCAGGCCGACGACGAGGAGGAAGAGATGCCCTCCGGCGACGCCCTCGCCGCCGAGGTCGAGCGCTTCCTGCGGGACCACGACGACTGAAAGGGCGCCGCGCCTGCAAGCGCGGTGACCGCTCTCGCCTCAGCCGGAACGGGGAAAGGGCTGGGGCGCCACGCGGGTCCAGGGCCGGATCTGCTCGTAAATGCGCGCCAGGCGGAGGACGGCGGCGTCGGCGTGCCGGCGCCCCATGACCTGGAGGCCGATGGGCAGGCCGGCCTCGGTCGGACCGGCGGGCACGGACACGGCCGGGTTCCAGCACAGGTTCCCGACCATGGTGAAGGGCACGACCATGGCGGGATGGACCTTCTGTCCCGCGATCGTGCTCGGCATGGGTCCGGTGGCGGCGAAGGCGGGCACCGCCGTCGCCGGAGTCAGCAGCACGTCGACGTCGTCGAAGACGGCGGCGACATCCTCCTCCAGCTGCGCCCGGCGGTGGGCGATACGGGCGTACCGCGGCATGGCGAGGTCGACGGTCGCTTCGAAGCCGGCCCGCGTCAGCGGCTCCAGGTCGTCGGCCCGCTCCGGGTACATGCCGGGCTCGAGGTTCATCCACAGGTCGGCGGCGCCCGCCGACAGCCACGTCCGCACCGGATCGGTCAGGGTGACCGGACGGTCGACCAGCTGCAGGCCGGCCGCCTCGGCCAGGGCGAGGGCCGCCGACTCGGTGAGCTCCCTGACCTCGGGCTCGACCACGGCGAAGCCGAGGTCGGGGGACCACGCCGCCCACAGGCCGGCCACGTCCAGCTCTTCGACGGCGCGCTCGAAGACCACGTCGGACGGTGGCAGCGAGGCCCGGTCGCGGTCGTCGGGACCGGCGGCCACGTCGAGGTGGCGGGCGGCGTCGGCCACGGTCGTCGTCAGCGCACCGAGGCAGCTGGTCTCCGACGGGGCAGCGCGGGGATGCGGGATGCGGCCGTAGCTGGCCTTGAACCCGACCAGACCCGTGAACGACGCGGGGATCCGGGTGGAGCCGCCACCGTCGCTGGCGGTGCAGAAGGGCACCAACCCCGCGGCCACGGCGGCGGCGGAGCCTCCGCTCGACCCGCCCGGCGTCCGGTCGAGGTTCCACGGGTTCGTCGTCGTGCCCCACGCCGGCGTGCTGGTGAAGCACACGATCCCGAACTCGGGCGCCGCCGTCTTGCCGACCGGCACGGCGCCGGCCGCTCTGAGGCGATGTACGTGGACCGAGTCGCGGGCGACCGGGGGCCGGCCCTTGAACAGCAGCGACCCGTGCGAGGTGGGCATGCCGGCGCAGTCCTCGAGGTCCTTCACGCCGAACGGCACTCCCGCGAGGAGACCGGGGTCCTCGCCCCGCGCCCTCCGGGCATCGACCTCGTCGGCGGCCTGGCGTGCCAGGTCGAGGTCGAGGTGGACGAAGGCGTTGAGCTCGCGGGCGGCGGCGATGGCGTCGGCGTGCTCGTCGAGGATCTCGGTGGCCTTGCGCTCACCCGTACGGACGGCCTGGGCCAGGTTCACCACGGTGTCCATGGCGGGGAACGCTAGTGGCCGTCGCGCCGGTCGGCGGCGTGCACCTTTGGTGGGTTCCACGTTTGGTCGAAAACCGCTGATCGGCGCCGAGTTTTCGACGTGTCGTGGAACCCTCGTCGGGACGCGAAGCGTCGATCGGACCGATGGGGACCGTCGGCTGGCATCACGACGTGAGTGAGGTTCCACCAGTCGTCGAAATCGTCGTCCTGTCACCGGCCTTTTCGACGCAAGGTGGAACGCGGGGTACACCCGCGTAGGGTGTCGTGATGGCGTCGCTCGTGGCCACGTGCGTGTGGGACGCCACGCCGGAGCTGCTCGTCACCCTCGACGAGCGCTTCGGCGAATCGACCGACGCCTACGTGAACGGCTCCCAGGTGTGGCTGCGCGACGACGGCCCGGGCGGCGTGACCCTGGAGTGGCGTCTGCATCCGGTGGCCGGGTACCAGCGCCCGCCCGGCGTCGACACGTACTCGGTGTTCCCGGCCGTCACGCTGGCGCTCGGCATGGGCGTGCCACCGCCGGCGCCACCCGATTCACTGTGGGAGGGCCTGGAGACATTCGCCGCCTACGGCGACGAGCTGGAGCCGGCGCCCCTCGGCCAGGCGGCGACGGCCTCGTTGGGAATCGCACCCCGTGCCGTCGGGCTCGTCGACCACCAGGCCATCGGGGACGAGTGGGAGCGCAGCGGGGGTGCGGTGTCGATCGTGGCGCTGCTGCTCGAGCAGCTCGAGGGTGGGTAAGGAGCCTGCTGCTAGTCGCTTCCCCGCCAGGTCCTCTCGCGGGGCTGGTCGAACAGCACCTCGACCGGCTCTCCCCGGACGGCGGCGAAGACGTGGGCCGACCAGTACTGCGCCCCGGCCAGCGGTTGGGGCAGGCGCTCCTCGGAGAACCACCCCACGTCGGCGCACTCGAGCGGGTGGCGACGCAGCTCGCCGCCGAGCACCCGGCAGTGGAAGATCAACGAGTAGAGCGGCACGCGCGTGAAGCCGAGACGCAAGCCGTCCAGCACGGCGATGATGCGCACCGGCTCGACATCCATGCCGGTCTCCTCGCGCACCTCCTTGACCACCACCTCGGACGCCGAGTAGCCCACGTCCGCCCAACCCGTCGGGTACAGCCAGACGCCGGAATCGGCCCGCTTCACCAACAGGAGCTCGTTGTTCTCGTTGCCGACCACGGCGCCCACAGCGACCTTGGGAGTGACGTAGCCGGCGATGCCTTCACCCACGAGATCGAGCCACTCCTCGACGACGCCGGCGGCGTCCGCCTCGCCGTTGGCGACGACGCGGATGTCCGCCGCCACCTTCAGCACCTCCTCGAAGCGCTCCCGCTCGTAGAGGTTCTCGGTGAAGCCCAGACCGGTCCGGGCGATGGCCGACAGGCTCTCGCTCCAGCGGATCAGGTCGTGCGGTGACAGCCGGTCGGCCACCCCCACGAACCTAGTACCGGCCTGATCAGGGGCCGCCGCCGTGACGGCGCCGGTGGGCCATGGCCTTGGCCGCACCCCAGGCCAGTCCCACGTCCACCAGATCCGGATCGACGTCGGCCAGAGACGCCGGCGCCAGGTCGTAGTCGTCGTCGGGGAAGGTGGACTCGGCGAAGGCGTCCCGCTGTACCGGTGGCACCCCGGCCGAGCGCAACACCTCGGTCGGGTAGCGCACGGCCCGGCGCACGACGCTGAGCGGCGTCGTCGTCTGGGCGTCGATGTCGGCCTCGAGCAGTGCCCTGAGATCGGACGCGACCTCGGCCTGGGCCCGGCGGCCGGCGGCGGCGGCCGCCTCCATCGCCTCCTCGTCGGCCACGCCGCGGTACTCGAGCAGCCGCCGCTCGACGCAGCGTGTCACCCAGCCCGGCACGGCCGCGTCGACGGCGTCGAGCAGCGCCTGGGCGTGCTCATCCATGGAGACGAGCCTAAGTTGACGCGCCCGTGAAGATCAGAGCGTTGTCGGTCTTCGAGGGCGTCGTCTACCACTGCCACGCCGTCGAGCTGTCCAACCCCTGCCGGCCCACGCTCGAGGTCGACGCCGTCACCCGGCCCGGCGACCTCGACGCCGGGCCGCTGCTCGTCACGTGGGCGGAGTACGTGCGCATGGTCGGAGCCGAGGAGGCCCGGCGCTGCGCGCCGGGGCTCCGACAACAGGGTCGGGTGGTCGAGCACCTCGGGGTCACCCACCTCTCGTTCCCGACCTGGACGGTGATCGAGAGCTGAGGTCTCCTCAGCTCTCGATCACATCACCAATGGGATCGACCTGCACGCCGAGTTGGCGCAGCCAGGCGATGGCCCGGTCGACGGCGCCGGGCTTCCCGTCCAGCTCGCAGACGATCCAGCCCACGTTGGCCTCGACACTGGCCCGGCGGATGTTCGGCACCACGTCGTGGTCGCGCGCCAGCTCGGCGACGATCGGCCTGGTAATGAGGTGCTCGGGGAACGTGAGCTTGACCTTGGCCCCCGTCATGGCTGATCGCTGCCCAGGGCGGCGTTGAGGTTGCCTGACCGGAAGCCCTCGAGGTCGAGCGTCACGTAGGCGTACCCCGCCTCCCGCACGGCGGCCACGACGGCGTCCCGCTGCTCGACGGCCCGAGCCAGCTCGGCGCCGTCGAGCTCGATGCGGGCCAGGCCCCCGTAATGACGAACGCGCAGCTGACGGAACCCGAGCTGGCGGAGCGCGGACTCCGCTCGGGCCACGGACTCGAGGACGCCGATGGTCACCGGCGTACCGTAGGGCACTCGGGACGCCAGGCACGCCGCCGCCGGCTTGTCCCACGTGCGCAGCCCGAAGCTCTTGGACGCGGCCCGCACGTCAGCCTTGGTGAAGCCGGCCTCGACGAGCGGGAACACGGCACCCCCCTCCTGAGCGGCCTGCTGTCCCGGACGGTGGTCGCCGAGGTCGTCGACGTTCACGCCGAGGACGACGGTGGCGCCCTCGGCGACGGCCATCGGGCTCAGGACGCTCATCAGCTCCGCCTTGCAGTGGTAGCAACGGGTGCCGTCGTTGGCCGCGTAGTCGGGGTTGGACAGCTCGTCGGTCTCCACCGCCCGCCAGCGCAGGGCCCAGTCCGTCGCCAGCGCCTCGCAGTCGGCGCGCTCTTCGGGCGCCAGCGAGGGCGAGACGGCTGTGACGCACAGGGTGCGATCGGGCCCCAGGGTGTCGGTCGCCATCCAGGCCAGGAAGGCCGAGTCGGCCCCGCCGCTGAACGCCACCACCAACGGGTCCCGCCGCCGGAGCTCCTGGCGCAGGGCGGCGAGATCGCCAACCATCAGGGCCGGGCGATCTGCTCGAGCACCTCTTCGGGGTCGGCGATCAGCCCCGTGTAGAAGGGCCCGAACTCGGCGTACTGGGCCGAGGCCTCGTCGAAGCGCATCGTGTGGACGACGTCCTTGAGGTCGTCGGGGCGCACGGCGAACAGCGTGACGCCCCACTCGTAGTCGTCCACGCCCGTCGAGCCGGTGACGAGCTGCAGGACGCGACCGGCGAAGGTCCGCCCCGTCGCCCCGTGGTCGCGCATCAGCGCCTCGCGCTCCTGGTACGGCAGGGCGTACCAGTTCTGGCCCGGGTTACGGCGCTTGGACATCGGATAGAAGCAGATGGTGCGCTTGCCCTCGGGCGGCAGCTGCGGGTAGAGGCGGGGGCGCTTCATCCCCTCGGAGAAGCCCTGGGCGTACTCCGACACCTCGGTCAACGAGACGTAGGAGTCGGTCACCTCGATCCCCGCCGCCTGGAGCGACGACTGGAAGGCCCGCAGCCGCCACAGGTCGGCGCCCAGGGCGAGGAAGCCGATGTCGGCCTTGTGCCCGAGCACGGCGAAGGTGACGACCTGCTGACCGTCGGTCTGGGCCCCCTTGACGGCGGCGATCACGGCCTCCCGGCTGGCGTCGGGACCGAGCCGGCCGAACAGGTGCAGGACTCCCCAGCCGGTCGACGGGGACAGAGGCTCCGGCACGTCCTCAGTGTAGGAGGACAGCAAAGGGGCGCCTTGCGGCGCCCCTTTGCTCACGACGGTGCTACTGGTGCTTAGAAGTCCTCCATCCCGCCGCCGCCCGGCATCGCCGGGGCCTTCTCTTCGGGCTTGTCGACGATGACCGCCTCGGTGGTGAGGAAGAGACCGGCGATGGAGGCGGCGTTCTGCAGCGCCGAGCGGGTCACCTTGGCGGCGTCGATGACGCCCGCCTTGACCAGGTCCTCGTAGTCGCCGCTGATGGCGTTAAAGCCCTCGTTGGGCTTGCTCAGTCCGCGTACCCGCTCGACCACCACGCCGCCCTCACGGCCGGCGTTGACGGCGATCTGCTTGATGGGCTCCTCGACCGACCGGGCCACGATGCGGGCGCCGGTGGCCTCGTCGGCCTCGAGCTTCTCGG
>JBPYEI010000065.1:0-8219 GCA_051985455.1 Acidimicrobiales bacterium | reverse complement strand
GGCCCACGGTTGGTCGATCGAGGAGAAGTGGTTGAAGCGGCCAACGCCGTCAGGCGTCCCCGTCTCGTCGGTCGCCGGATACCCGAGGACGCTGCGCTCCCAGCCCATGGCCGCCCAGTGGTCCCTGATGGCGCCGTGGATCGAGAACGCCCCCATGTTGGGCGTCCAGTAGATGGAGCCGTCGTCGCTGAAGTGGTTGTACCGCCCGATGCCGTCGGGGGTCGTGCTCTCGTTGGTCGTCGGGTACCCGAGCACGCTGGCCTCCCAGCCCATGGCGGCCCACTTGGCGCGGATGGCGCCGTGCACTTCGTGGGCGCCGGTGACCTGCGTCCAGTAGATCGAGCCAGCCAGCGAGAAGTGGTTGTACCGTCCGATCCCGTCGGGAGTCCCGGTCTCGTCGGTTATGGGGTAGCCGAGGATGCTGCGCTCCCAGCCCATCGCGGCCCACAGGTCCCTGATGGCACCGTGGATCGACTGTGCCCCGGTGAAGGGTGTCCAGTAGATCGACCAGCCGTTGGAGAAGTGATTGTACCGTCCGACACCGTCGGGCGTCGTACTCTCGTCGGTGAGGGGAACGCCGAGCACGAAGCCGCCCCCGAGAGACAGGTACTTGTCCCTGATGGCACCGCAGACCTGGTGCCCGCCCCACACCGTGCAGCTCGAGTTGTCGTTGGGGCCGGCGGCGTTGATGTAGTTGAGCATGGCCTGGCCGGCGCCGAACGGGCCCGGCGGGTAGAAGCCGATCTCGATGTGCGGTCCGGTGGACAGACCGACGATCCCGTACCCCACCTCGGTGATCTGCTGACCGCTGGCGACGTGGGCGCCTACGGGGACCAGGTCGGGGCCGGCGTGGCCGTAGTAGACGGTCTGGCCGGCGAGCGGGCCGTCATCGATCTGCAGCGCGGGTGCCCAGGGCCCGAACCCGTCCAGCGCACCGGGCCCGAGCCCGTCGATCGTCTGTGCACCTTCGCGAATGATCGTGCCGTCGCCCATGGCGCACTCCGGTGTTCCGCCCGGAGCGGCGTAGTCCACTCCCTGGTCGACGCTGCCGTTGACCATGTAGGCGGCCGGCAGGGGCATGCTCCAGCCGTTGTCGGCCCCGATGCTCCCGAGGCCGCACGGAGACCCGACGGAGGCCAGCTTGGCCTTGATCGGCGCGTGGCTCTTGGCGTGGGCTGGTTGGGCGTGCGTGGCCGGGGGCGGCAGCAGGGCCAGCTCTCCCAGGGCGACAGCGGTGACGCTCCCGATCATCAGCACACTCAGCCCTATTGCTGCGACAACGCCCCCCGAGGCGCGAGAAAACACTCGCATACGCCCACTCCGCCCCCTCTGATTCTTTATCCCTGCACCCCGCGAGCGAGGAGAGGTATCACAGGGTTTCGGGGGATACGTTAAAGCAATTGGGAGATTTGGCAAGGCCCCACTTCGTCGGAATGCGCTCAGTCAATCACGGGAATGGCAACATTCTTTGTTGGACGTCGATGGCGAAACATGCCGCTTGAGCTGGGACGATGGGAGCAGGTGGGGCTCCAGGGGCACCCAGTGATCATCCCGGATCCCGCCTGATCACTGTCGCCGGGCGTGACCAGCTCTTCGGAATGATCTGAGTTACACGCTTGATATTCAAAATCCTCTTGGTCGAGGGGGCTACCCGTTGTAAACCAAAAGGCTCCGACGCCGGTCGAGCCGCCACACGACCCGTTGCGGGACCGCCGCCTGGCTACAGGAGGACTGATGTAGCGGGTTCGAGGCAGCAGGTCAGGGGCCCTGGAGGGACCTGGTTACCGACCAGTAGCATGCCCGTCATGTCGACCAAGCGAATTGGAATCGTCGGTTCGGGGATCATGGGGTCGGGCATCGCCGAGTGCGCCGCAGTCTCCGGTCACGAAGTGGTGCTGCGCTCACGTCAACAGGCCACAGCCGACAAGGCCGTGGCCAGCCTGGACAAGTCATTCTCTCGGGCAGTCTCGAAGGAGCGCATGAGCGAGGCCGACAAGGACGCCGCCCTCGGTCGCGTGACCGCCACATCGGAGCTGGAGCGCCTGACAGACTGCGACCTGGTGATCGAGTCGGTCGTCGAGGACCTGGCGACCAAGAAGCACCTCTTCAGCGAGCTCGACCGGGTCTGCGGCGACACCGCCGTCCTGGCGACCAACACGTCCACGCTGGCGGTCATCGACATGGCCATGGAGACAGGGCGCCCCGATCGCGTCTGCGGGATCCACTTCTTCAACCCTGCACCCTCGATGGCGCTGGTGGAGCTGGTGCGCCCCCTCACCGCCAGCGACGAGACGATGGCCACCGCCCGCACCTTCGCCGAGGAGTGCGGCAAGACCCCCGTCGAGGTGAAGGACCAGGCCGGCTTCGTGGTCAACGCCCTGCTCTTTCCGTACCTCAACAACGCCGTCAAGCTCTACGAGCAGGGCGTGGCGACGAAGGAGGACATCGACGCGGCCATGAAGGGCGGCTGCGGCTTCCCGATGGGTCCGTTCGCCCTGCTCGACCTGGTCGGGCTCGACACCAGCTTGGCCATCCTGGACGCCCTCTACGCCGAGCACCGGGAGCCGAGCCAGGCCGCCGCGCCGCTCCTGCGTCGCATGGTCACGGCCGAGCAGCTGGGACGAAAGTCGGGCCGGGGCTTCTACGACTATCACCGCACCTGAGCGGCGCGGGAAAATAGGGCACATGGCCGACAAGCCGTGGGTGATGCGGACGTACTCGGGCCATTCGAGCGCCGAGGCGTCCAACGAGCTGTACCGCACCAACCTGGCGAGGGGCCAGACGGGGCTGTCCATCGCCTTCGACCTGCCCACCCAGATCGGCTATGACCCCGACGCGCCCGAGGCCGCCGGAGAGGTGGGCAAGGTCGGGGTCCCCGTCGCCCACCTCGGCCACATTGCTCAGCTCATGGACGGGATCCCCGTCGGCGAGATGAACACCTCGATGACGATCAACGCCACCGCCGCCTGGCTGCTCGGCCTCTACATCGCCAACGCGGAGAACACCGGCGTCGACCCGCGGGCCCTGGCGGGCACCACGCAGAACGACATCATCAAGGAGTACCTCTCCCGCGGCACGTTCATCTTCCCGCCCGAGCCGAGCCGCCGGCTGACGGTCGACACGATCGCCTACACCGTCCGGCACGCGCCCAAGTGGAACCCGATCAACGTCTGCAGCTACCACCTTCAGGAGGCGGGGGCGACCCCCGTGCAGGAGATCGCCTATGCCCTCTCCACCGCCGTCGGTGTGCTCGACGCGGTGCGAGCCTCGGGCCAGGTCCCCGCGGATGAGTTCCCCACCGTCGTCGGGCGGATCTCGTTCTTCGTCAACTCGGGCATCCGGTTCATCGAGGAGACCTGCAAGATGCGGGCATTCGCCCGCCTGTGGGACGACATCTGCCGGCTCCGCTACGGCGTCGAGGACCCCAAGCTGCGTCGCCTGCGCTACGGCGTCCAGGTGAACAGCCTCGGGCTGACCGAGACCCAGCCCGAGAACAACATCCAGCGCATCGTGCTCGAGACGCTCGGCGTCACGCTGAGCAGGGACGCCCGCGCCCGCGCCGTCCAGCTGCCGGCCTGGAACGAGGCTCTGGGGCTGCCCCGGCCGTGGGACCAGCAGTGGTCGCTGCGGATCCAGCAAGTCCTGGCCTTCGAGACGGACATCCTGGAGTACGAGGACATCTTCGAGGGTTCCCGCGTCATCGAAGCGAAGACGACGGAGCTGGCCGAGGCGGCCAGAGCGGAGCTCGACGAGGTCGTCGGCATGGGCGGTGCCTTCGAGGCCATCGACGAGCTCAAGGCCCGCCTCGTGCGCAGCCAGTCCGAGCGCACGCGCCGCATCGAGTCAGGAGACCTCAAGGTGGTGGGCGTCAACTCCTACACCGACAGCGCCCCGTCGCCGTTGGACCCGAACGCCGATTTCCTGACCGTCGATCCCGCCGTCGAGGCGAAGCTGCGTGACGACGTCGCCCGGTGGCGCCGGGAACGAGACAGCTCTGCCGTGCAGAAGGCGCTCGACGACCTTCGACGGGCGGCCGAGTCGGGCGAGAACGTGATGCCGCCCACCATCGCCCTGGCCCACGCCGGGGGAACCACCGGCGAGTGGGCCGACGCCCTTCGGGAGGTCTTCGGGGAGTACCGGGCGCCGACCGGGGTGGGCGGCGGCGTGGGGCACCGCGGCAGCGAGATCGCCGCCATCAAGGCACGGGTGCGAGACCTGCCGGGCGGTCCGCCCCGCCTGCTCGTGGCCAAGCCCGGCCTCGACGGGCATTCCAACGGCGCCGAGCAGATCGCCGTCGCCGCCCGTGACGCCGGCTTCGAGGTCGTCTACCAGGGCATCCGACTGACGCCGGCGCAGATCGCGGCGGCCGCCAGAGACGAGGACGTCGACGTCGTCGGGATCTCCATCCTCTCGGGCAGCCACCTCCAGCTCGTCCCCGAGGTGCTCGAGCTGCTCCGCGAGAAGGGTGTGGACGCGCCGGTGGTCGTGGGAGGCATCGTCCCCGCCGGCGACGTCGCTCGCCTGCGCGCAGCGGGCGTGGTCGCCATCTACAGCCCCAAGGACTTCGAGATCACCCATCTCGTCGAGGAGCTCGCCGACCTGACCGAACGCCACCGCGCCGACCGGTCGGTCACCTCCCGCTGACTCTGAGGCGGTTGAGCGCAGAGTTTGGCGACAGCCGAGCCTTGGGCCGGTAGCGACGCGAGACGAGCAGCAGCATGCGCTTCGTCCATTCACCCCGGATGTCGTAGTCGTGCCGCCAATCGGCGTGAAGATCGAATGGAGCTTGCTCGAGATCGACGATCCGCCATGCGCCGAGGGGGATGTCGGCGTTCAGAGATTCCGATGGGCAATGCACGCTGGCGACGTCATTGGTGAGCATGACGTAGCGGTACCGATTGCGGACCCGACTGAGAAAGTCGAGCATCAGTCCGATCGGCCAGTGCTGCAAGACATCCTTGCAGAGGAGCAGATCGGCACGGGGCAGCGGTGATTCGTTGATGTCCGCGCAGTCGAACCGTACCCCTGGAGCGCCGAACCTCTGCTGGTTCTCGGCGATCACCGCCGGAACCACATCGAGACCTGTGTACGTGACCATCGACCAGTCGACCAGCTGCGCGAACTCCCAGTCGCCACACCCGACGTCGACGACCACGCGCACATCTGGCGCTCGCAACATGCGCTCCACCACGTGCCTGTAGGCCTCGGTCCCGCTGGCGCGAGACCCCTGGCCCGACCCACCCTCCCAGTGGGCTGTCTGGTACAGACGCTGAAAGACCTCGCCGGGATCCACAGACCCGGGCAACTTATCTCCGGGGCCAGATCGGAAAGCAGCGGTCGGAGAGCTGGCCGAAGGCGTACTCCGGGTAGACGCCGCCGAACATGACGCGGGTGCGATCGGACCAGGCCAGGGCCTCGGGGCTGGAGATGCGGCGGTGGACCTGGAGGACGCCTCCCTCGAAGACCCGGTACTCGGCCCAGGTCCCGGGGAAGTCCTTGACGCACGCCACCTCGGCGTAGGGCACCTCGCCGGTCGGCTCGAAGCGGCGAACCCGGTTGCGGTGGGTGTGCCCGGCGAAGTAGCCGACCAGCGACGGCCGGCGGGCGATCACATCGACGAGCGCCTCCGAGTCGGCGGGGTTGATGCCGAAGTAGGTGTCGGGCCGGGCGCGCGAAGACGGGTCCCACGGGTGGTGATGCCCGAACACCAGCACCAGACGATCGGCACGGGACCCGAGCTCGTCCAGCCACTCGAGCTGGTCGGCGTCGACCCGGCCGGTCGCACGTCCGGGGATGGTGGTGTCGAGCACGGCGAAGGTCACGCCCGCCAGCTTGAGCTCCATCGTGCCGGCGTCGACGAGAGAGAAGTCGGCGCCGGCGTCGTGATTGCCCCGCACGTAGTGAAGCCGCTCACCGAACGCCGGCTGGTAGCAGGACAAGAATGCGTCGAGCTCGTCCGCCGTGCCGTGGGTCGTGAGATCGCCCTTGGCCAGCACGACGTCGGGCTCGATGGCGGCGATCTCCTGGACCGCGGCCCGGTTCATGGTGTCGGGGTACGGCGTCTCGCCGGGTTCGACCCGCACCACCGGTCCGGAAGTGTTGCCTTCGAGCACGCCGGCTTCGACCTCGCCGAAGTGGATGTCGTTCACGGTGGCGAAGGTCGCCAGTCGCTCTCCTCCAGGCCGCGGCAGCGTCCGGAAGGCCACTCCTTCCACCTCGTGCTCACGATCCGGCTCGAGACCGCGCCGGGTGATCACCCGGGCCGGGCGGTCGGCGCTGGTCGGCACGTGCAGCACGACCTCATCGTCGGCGACGGTCGTGAGCTCGATGGTCTGGACCGAGTCGCCGGCCAGGGTGCTCACGGTGCGGCCCAGGGGCGGTCCCGCCTGAGCTGGGGAGGCTTGGACCACCAGCGTCCGGAGAACCGCCACGCCGGCGTGGCCGCGCGGGACTCCCGCCTCGGCGAGGTGGGGGCCGGGCGCGGCCAGCACAGCTCGACGGCCGCCGCGATGGCGGCGACGACCTCCGGCTCGGGCTGGTCCTCCTGGTGAGAATCCGACAGCGACATCAGAAGGGCATGTTGCCGTGCTTGCGCTTGGGCAGGTCCTCGCGCTTGCTGCGCAGCAGCTCGAGGCTGCGGACCAGCACCCGCCGGGTGTCGGCCGGATCGATCACGTCGTCCACGTACCCCCGCTCGGCGGCGATGTAGGGGTTGGCGTACCGCTCGGTGTACTCCTCGACCAGCTCGGTCCGGCGCGCTGCCGGATCGGCGGCCTCGGCCAGCTCCCGGCGGTGCACGATGTCCACCGCCCCCTGCGGACCCATGACCGCCAGCTCGGCCGACGGCCAGGCGTACGCCAGGTCGGCGCCGATCGACTTCGAGCTCATGACGACATACGCACCGCCGTACGCCTTGCGGGTCACGATCTGGATGAGCGGCACCGTGGCCTCGCAGTACGAGTAGAGCAGCTTGGCGCCGTGGCGGATGATGCCACCGTGCTCCTGGCCCGTGCCCGGCATGAAGCCGGGGACGTCGACGAACGTGACGATCGGGATGTTGAAGGCGTCGCAGGTGCGGACGAACCGACCACCCTTGTCGGAGGAGTCGATGTCCAGCACACCCGCGAGCACCTGGGGCTGGTTGCCCACCACGCCGACGACGTGACCGTCGATGCGCGCGAACCCGCACGTGATGTTCATGGCCCAGTGCTGGGCGTACTCGAAGTACTCCCCCTCGTCGACCACCGCCGTGATCACCCGCTTCATGTCATAGGGCTGGTTGGGGCTGGTGGGCATGAGCTCGGACAGCTCGGGGGTGGCCCGTTCGGGCTCGTCGGCGGCGTCGACGATCGGGGGCTCCTCGAGGTTGTTCGCCGGCAGGAAGCCGAGCAGGTAGCGCACCTCGTCAAGGCACGACTTCTCGTCCGCGGTCACGAAGGTCGCCACCCCGGACTTGGTGGCGTGGCTGTTGGCCCCGCCCAGCTGCTCGAGCGTGACGTCCTCTCCGGTCACGGTCTTCACCACGTCCGGTCCCGTGATGAACATGTTGCTGATCTCCCGGACCATGAAGATGAAGTCGGTCATGGCCGGGCTGTACACGGCGCCCCCCGCGCAGGGGCCGAGGATGACGCTGATCTGGGGGACCACGCCCGAGGCGGTGACGTTGCGGAGGAAGATGCCGCCGTAGGCGGCGAGCGAGACGACACCTTCCTGGATACGCGCTCCGGCGCCGTCGTTGAGCCCGATCATGGGGACGCCCACCGTGGCTGACAGGTCCATGATCTTGTGGATCTTCTCGGCGAAGACCTCGCCCAATGCGCCTCCGAACACCGTGAAGTCCTGGCTGAAGATGCCGACGCGGCGTCCGTCGATGGTGCCGAACCCGGTGATCACCCCGTCGGTGTACGGACGGTTGTCGTCGAGGCCCCCGCCGTGGGCCCGGTGCCGGGCCAGCATGTCGAGCTCCTGGAAGGACCCCTCGTCGAGGAGGTACTCGATCCGCTCTCGCGCCGTCATCTTGCCCTGGGCGTGCTGGCGCTCGACCGCCCGGGCCGATCCAGCGTGCCTGGCTTCCTCG
This sequence comes from Acidimicrobiales bacterium, assembly GCA_051985455.1. Lineage (GTDB taxonomy): Bacteria > Actinomycetota > Acidimicrobiia > Acidimicrobiales > AC-9 > AC-9. The sequence continues at coordinate 142 of JBPYEI010000065.1, read as the reverse complement.
CGGCGGGCGGCGAGATCCTCCAGGCGCTGGGTCATCGAATGCTCAGCCATGTCGGGCAGGCTACAAGCGCGAGTCTGGACCGTGCCCATCGAGCCGGCCCCGTCTTCCTGGCGGTTTCCGCGTCCCGGCGCCGCCGCGCACC
>JBPYEI010000064.1:0-2044 GCA_051985455.1 Acidimicrobiales bacterium | reverse complement strand
GCGGGCTCAGGCGCCCGTAAGCAGCTTCGACCGAACGGAGGATTTGGATAGCAATGGCAAGTGAGAACGTTCCCGTAATTCTCGCCGCATCAGCCCAGAAGGGCACACCGCAATACGCGACCCAGCTGGCCGGGGCGATCATCGGCGCCGGGCTGGCGATCGGCGGGGGGGCCATCGGTGCCGGCATCGGTGACGGCCTGGCCGGTAGCCAGACGATCGCCGGCGTGGCCCGTCAGCCGGAGACCCAGGGCCGGCTGTTCACGATCATGTTCCTGACGGTGGGTCTGGTGGAGGCCGCCTACTTCATCAACCTCGCCTTCGCCGCCCTGTTCATCTTCTCCCTGGCCAACCAGTAGGAGGCGAGGTGACTTCATGTTGTTGGCAGCGTCCAGTGGCAGCAGCAATAACTTCCTGCTCCCGAACATGACGTTCTTCGTCGAGCTCCTGGCCTTCATCGTCATCCTCGGCCTGATCGCCAAGTACATCCTGCCGCCCATCCAGCGGGCCATGCAGCAGCGGCAGGACGAGATCCAGAACGCCCTCGACCAGGCCGAGCAGGCCAAGCGCGAGAAGGTCGCCGCCGACCAGGAGTACCAGGCCAAGCTGGAAGAGGCCCGCCACGAGGCCCGCACGGTCATCGAGCGCGCCAACCGCATGGCCGAGCAGCTGCAGCAGGATGCACGGAGCAAGGGCCAGGATGAGTACGACCGGGTGGTCGCCCGGGCCCAGGCGGACATCCAGCGGGCCACCGAGCGCGCCCGGGAGGAGCTCCGCCTCCAGGTCGCAGACCTCGTCATCGCCGCCGCCGAGCGCGTCATCGGCGAGGAGCTGGACCCGGATCGGCATCGGGCGCTCATCGACCAGGCCATCGCCGGGGTCGGCACGGGCGAGGCTGCCGGCGCCGGTCCCCGGTGACCGCCGACGTGGTGGGGGACGAGTGAGGAACCTCGTCTGGGGCTACAGCAGCGCCGTGCTCGAGACCGCCCGTGACGCGGGCCGGGTAGAGCAGGTTGGCAACGAGCTGTCGGGCTTCGCCAGCGCGCTCGAACGGGCGCCGGACCTGCTCAGAGTGCTGACCGATCCCGCCGTGCCCGTTCACACGCGCCGGGCCGTGGTGGAGGACCTCCTACTCCCGCGGGTGAGCGGCGAGACCGTGCGGCTCGTCGCCTACGCCACCGCCGCCGAGCGGGCCACCGAGCTGCCCTCGGTCGTCGACGAGCTGGCCCGTCGCTTCCAGGTCGAGGCGGGCGAGGCCCAGGGCCTCCCCGAGCCCCCTGTTGGGCGCACGGCCGTCCGGGACCGGCTCCACGGCTACGCCACGGCCGTCTTCGAGGAGGTGGAGAGCGAGGGCCAGGCCCCGCTCGAGGAGTGCGAGGACGAGCTCTTCCGGCTCGCCCGAACGGTCGAGGGCTCCCCGGAGCTCAACTCGGTCCTCACCGACCCCGACGTGCCCGTTTCCACGCGTGAGGCGATCGTCGACGACCTGCTGGCCGGGCGGGTCCAGCTCATCACCCTCCGGCTCGTGCGCTACGCCGTCCGCACTGCTCGGGGCCGGGATCTGGTCGCCACCCTGGACTGGTTGGTTGACCGGGCGGCGGCGGAGCGTAACCTCAAGGTGGCGGACGTTCGTTCTGCAGTCGACCTGGACGAGGATCAGAGGTCGCGGCTGGCCGAGTCGCTCAGCCGGGTGGTCGGGCGAACCGTCGAGGTCCGGGTGATAGTGGACCCGTCCCTGATCGCCGGCATGGTGGCGGTAGTGGGGGACCTGTTGGTGGACGGCAGCGTCCGCCACCGGCTGGACCAGCTGAAGATCGACCTTTCGAAGCCAGAGACGATGACTGGACACACAGGAGAGCGCCGCTGATGGCCGAGCTCGCGATCAATTCCTCCGACATCGCCGCCGTGCTGCGGCGCCACCTGGAGGACGAGACCCTGGGCGTCACCACCGAGCAGGTCGGGCGCATCAGCGAGGTGGGCGACGGGATCGCCCGGGTCACCGGTCTTCCGGGTGCGGAGGTGAACGAGCTTCTCGAGTTCGAGGGCG
>JBPYEI010000063.1:0-21947 GCA_051985455.1 Acidimicrobiales bacterium | reverse complement strand
TCAGGAACCGAGCCGAGGATGCGCACCCCCTCGTCGTCAGCGGGTGACTCCCGTGTTTCGGCCTCCTGGCGGTCTCGTGGTTCCGACGGGGCGTCAGCAGGAGCGTGCCGCGGCCGCCGGATGATTCGAAATCCCGAGCGACGCCGCTCCGAGGTCTGCTCCCCGAAACCAGATGCCTCCCCGCCCGCCGACTCGTCGTGAGCTTGATCAGCCGCCACCGCCGCTGGCGACTCCGCTGGCGTGCCGGCGGCGATGGCGGGCGGCGGACCGGGTGGCCCGGGGACGGTCGATGCCGCTGTGCTCTCGTCGGGTCCGCGTCCGGCATCTGCGCCCTCGCCCGGCCGGGACCACCGTGACGGCTGGCGCGCTGAGGCACGGACTTGTTCGGCGACGGCGACATCGTGGCGTGGTCCGGAGGTCGCCACGGCTTCGTCCGGCCGCGACGCCCCCAGCTCGCCGTCACCGTCCTCGGAGGTCGGCGGGGCAGCGGTCCCCGGATCGAAGTCACGCTGCAGCGTCTCGAGGATGTGGTCGAACGACCGACGCGCCTCGCGCAACGCCTCGACCAGGTTCTGACGCCCGCCCCGCAGGTGCTCGACCTGCCCGTACAGGGCCCGGCGGCGGCGAACCAGGTCGGCCAGCACCCGAGCTCGCACCTCCTGGGCCTCCCGCACCATGGAGCGGCAGTCCTCCTGGACCCCCGCCTTCATGGCCTGCGCTTCCTGCCGAGCGACTTCGAGCACCGAGTCAGCCTCGGCGGAAGCGCCGCTGCGGATCCGAGCCGCGGTGACCTCGGCCTCGGCTGCCCGGTCGGCCGCGGCCCGCTCTCCCTCGGCCCGGATGCGCGCCGCTTCCTCGTGCGCCAGGTGGATCACGTGCGACGCAGCTTCGTCGGCGCGCGCCTTCATGTCGCCGGCGGCATCGTGGGCGCTGCGCAGCACGCGCGTGGTCTCCTGGCCGAGGGCCGCCGTCAGCGTGGCCTCGTCCATCTCGGGATGGGCGGCCAGCTGCTCGGCCCGGCCGAGCCGTCGCCTCAGGTCGTCCTCGCGGTCGTACAGGGTCTGGAGCTGCTCGGCCAGGCTGTCCAGGAACACGCGGACGTCAGTGGGGTCGAAGCCCTTCCTGACGGTGGGGAAGGTCCGCCGAGCGACCTCGTCGGCGGTCAGGGAGGCCGAGTTGATCGAGGTGCGATGACCATCCGGCATTGACTGAGACTACGCCCAGCGCGTCAGCGCCGCGCCGTGGTTCACCCCGACGCCTCGAGCGGGGCGTCCTGGCGGGCCGTGATCGGCAGGAGCAGCGAGAACTTCGAGCCGCGTCCGGGATACGACTCCCACGCCACGCTGCCACCGTGTCCCTCGACGACCCGCTGGACGAGCGACAGTCCCAGACCGAGGCCGCCGTAGAGGCGGGTGTCGGAGCTGTCTCCTTGCACGAACTCACCGAAGGCCGCGGTCGCCTCCTGCTCGGACATGCCCTTGCCCTGATCGCTCACCGAGACCTCCAGCACCCGGCCGCCGCGCACCGCCCTCGCCATGACGACGATCTCTCCACCCTCGGGCGAGAACTTCACGGCATTGTCGACCAGCTCGTCGATGGCGAGCCGGATCCAACGACGGTCGGCGACCACCGGATCGAGGTCGCGCTCCACCCGTCGGCTGATGAGCCACGGCGCCTGCAGCCGCGTCTCCCATACCGAGACCACCTCGTCCACCAGCGTCCGCACGTCGACCCAGTCGGGACGCAGGCGCAGCCGGCCGGCGCCTGCCGAGGCGAAGAACTCGAGCCGCTCCACCACCCTGAGCAGGCGCTTCGACTGCTCGAGGATCTCCCCGTGCCAGACTCGAGCCTGGCTGGGAGGCACGTTCTTGCGGGCCATGAGGTCGCTGAACCCCATGATGCCGGTGAGCGGCGTCCGCAGCTCGTGGCCCACCCGCGACAGAAACTCGGTCTTCATGCGCTCGACTTCGTGCTCGCGGCGGAGGTCCCGGAGCACGAACACGGCGCCCGCATCCCCCGGATAATGGCCGCGGAGGGCGCCGGCCGAAACAGCCACGGGCACCAGCGCCGTATCCCCCAGCTGGAGCCAGCACTGCGTGCTCCACCGCTGGGCGGGAGGGCGCCGCAGGTGTGCGGTGAGATCGGCGCCATCTTCTCCGACGAGGGTGATGACCTCCTCGACCGGTCGGCCCCGAGCTGCGCTGTCGCTGACGAGGACCAGCTCCTCGGCAGCATGATTGAAGTCCGTGATCCTGCCGGCGGAGTCGACGGCCACGAGCGCCTCGCCCATACCGCCTACGACCGCCTCGAGACGGCCACGGAGACGGCTCTCGTCCTGCGCCGCCGTCTGCAGGGCCGACGCCTTGTCTTCGATGGACGCCGCCATCGAGTTGAACGCTGCCCCCAACCGTCCCACCTCGTCCTCCGAGGTGACGCTGGCCCGGACGTCCGCATCACCTCGCCGGATGGACTCGGCCGCCATGGTGAGGCGCCGCAGGTCCGAGCCCACGCGGTCGCCGACCAGCGACGCCAGGAGCAAGGCGAGCAGCGTGCCACCCAGGGCGATGATGAACAACGTTCGGTACAGATCGTTCTGGGTCTGGTCGACCACCGTGGTCGGAGTAGACGAGAGAAAAGCCATGACTGGCTTGTTGTTGCTGGCGACCACGGCTTGTCCGGCGATGAACCGGCTCTGCACCGTGGCCGAAGTCACCGGAGCACCGCCCGAGAGCACCTGGGAGGCGATGCCCTGGACCGTACTGAAGGCGGGGCTCCAGCCTCCCGCGCTGCTGAGCACGCTGGTCGGCCCGACCAGGGCGAGCGACAGCGTGGGATCGTCGACCCGGAGCTGCTCGAGGTAGCCACGATCGAGGGCGCGGACGGCGACCGCGACGCCCATGACCCGCGCCGTTCCGGGAAGACCGGGTCCGCGCGCGATGACGACGTCCGGATAGGCGCCGACCGCAACCGCTCGACCACCCCCGATGGCCGCGGTACCCGTCGATTGCTGGGCGAGGATGGCCTGCGCCACCGCCGGCGAGCTCGGAAGCGCCCCAGCCTCACCAGCGCCGAGGACCGCCCCGAGATTGGCCGACGAGGCGACGACACCGCTGCCGGGTATGACCCACGCCAGCTCGACACCGGCGGGCACCGCAGACGCCGATATGGCGGCGAGGGCGTCGCGCACACAACTGGGCACGACGGACTGGTCGGGCTGAACGCAGTCAGGGCGCGAGTTGATGGAGGCCCGGACCGAGGTACCCACCAGGACCGCCTCCCCGCGTAGCTGTTCGGGACTGCTCGAGGTCTGTGTCGCCCCTGAGGAGGCGCGACCGTCGAGACGGCGGATGGCGTCGTCGTGCACGGTCGACGAGACGACCTGGGACAGAGCCAGTGACAGGATGAAGACGAGGACGAGCAGCGTGGCAGCAGCGGTCGCCGCCACGCGGGCGGCGATGGCCTGGCGGCTGGCGGCGAAGAGGGCGATGCCCATGCTCAGGGCGCCGGCGGCCAGGAGGCTGTCAGATACCTGGCCCGAGCTGCCCCGCAGCACGATCGCCGCGCCCACCAGCCCGACCCCGAGCCAGACGAGCGCTTGAGAGACGTCTCCGGCCCGCCACCGGATGGATCCGATCAGGATCAACACGAGTCCCGCTCCGCGCAGCCCCGCCACGGTCGAGCTGGTCGAAGGCTGGATCAGCAGCGACCCCCCCAGAAAGGCGGCGGTGGCCAGCGCCGCGAACCCCAGCCCCAGGCAGGCTCGAGCCCAGGGCGACCGGCTCAGGAGCTCGGCTCGCAGCAGCACGAGGGCGACCCCGGCGGCGGCGACAAGGAATATGGCGAACTCAGCAGCGAACTCGAACTGCGCCGGGACGGAACCCATGGCTCCTATCCCGCCTCTCCTCTCGGCGGGGGAGGTATGTCGCGGGTGTTGCCCCCGTGGGTGCTCAGTGCGGTGAGCGCCTGGTCCAGCGACGCCACCGGGACCACCGTCAGGTGGCTCCCTGCGTGTTGCATGGCCACCTTGTACTCCGGCGGTGGCACCAAGAACAAGGTGGCACCGGCATTGCGGACGGCGACCGTCTTCTGCGCCACCCCTCCGACGTCCCCGACCTGTCCGGTGGCGTCGATCGTGCCGGTCGCCGAGACCTTTTTCCCACCCGTCATGTCGTCGGGCGTGAGGGCCTGGATGATGCCGAGGGTGTAGGCCAAGCCGGCCGAGGGTCCGCCGATGCCTTCTGAGTTGATGGTGATCGGGAACGGAAAGTCGTACTGGGCGTGCGTCGCCAGTGCGACCCCCATGAACGCCACTTGCTGCCCGTTGACCTGGTGGCCGCCAAGGGTGATGGCGACGTCACGAACGGGTGCGCCACCTCCGGGGTCGACGGTGAGGTGCACGACGTCACCCGGGTGCTGGGTGTGGGTGATCGCCACAGCTTGATCGGCGGTCGGGGTCGGGTGGCCGTTGATGGCGGTGATCGTCTGGCCGATCTGTAGCGCCCCCGCGGCAGGCGTCCCCTTCTGGACCTCGACGATCACGGCGCCACCGTCGTGCTCCGGAACCGGATAGTTGAGCCGGCGGAGCGCGGCCACCTGGGCCGACTGCTTGGAGTCGTCCATCTCCAAGGCGTTCTGCACCTGCAGTTGGCTCGGGGGCAGCGTGCCCAGGACCTGCTCAGCCGGCACCACTGACACGTCCGAGCGCAACTGGTCAGGTATGTAGTCGATGGCGCGAACCTGGCTCAGCGACACGGTCGTGAGGTACACCTGGCCAGGGACGGAGTGGCTCTTGTCGGGCGGGACCTTGATCAGCGGGGCCACGGAGAGGGCAGACCCGGGGGCCAGCGCGTAGTAGTTCAAGTTGATGGTGGTCCCGGCGACTCCTGCCGCGATCACCAGCACGACGACGGCGATGACCCAACGCAGCCACCGCCGACGCCGAGGAGGCGGGGAAGGAGACGGCGAGGGGCCTGGTTGTAGCATCGGGTCGATCGTGCTCAAGTCTGGTTTGTGCCCCTCTGCTCGGGCCTCCGGCGGGAACCTGCTCTATCGCCGTCGTCCGTATCAGCCTGCCACGGAACACAGGCCCTTCCGTCACGGCCCGTGACCTGACCGCCCATGGGCTCACTGTTCGATCAGGACTCCGCCGCCGACTCGGCCCCGACCCCTGAGGGCGGACCGGTCCAGGGGAACCGACCGGCGACGGCGGAGCCCAGCGTGGCCGACCCGCAGGAGGACGAGCGCGCCGGCCATCCGGACGGGTCCCACTCCGTCGGGTCAGGGGTCGGCCGGCAGGACGAGGCGATCGACTGGGACGCCGGCAACGGCGTCGGACCTGTCACCGAGCAGGTCGAGGCGGATCGGGTGGAGCCGCACGAGCAGCCGGACTCGTCGGGCGAGCCCGACCCCGGGCCCGAGCCGGCGCCCGCCGCCGCCACGGCAGAGCCGGAGGGGTGCCCCGTGATCCCCGCGCCGGCCTCGCCGGAGGCACCGGCTGTGGCGCCGTGGCTGGCGCCGGCGGCGGCGACCGCCGAGCCGGAGACGCCCGCAGAGCCGGAGACGCCCGCAGAGCCGGAGGCGCCAACAGAGCCGGAGGAGCCGGCCGCGGCGACCGTAGAGCCGGAGGCGACGGCGGTGACACCGGCGGAGCCGGAGGCGCCGGTCCAGCCGGAGGAGCCGGCGGCAGCCGAGGCCGAAGCGCCAGCGACCGCCGACTCCGAGGTGACCGTCCAGCCGGAGGCACCGGCTGCGGCCAAGGGCGAGAACCCCACCGCGCCCGCTTCCCCCCTGCCGCCCCCGCCGACGGCGGAGCCGGCGCCCGCCACGCCCTGGGCTCGGTCGTGGTCGCCGGGGCTGCCACAGGCGGGGCCGGTCGCTCCACCGACCACACGACCGGCGCCGGCGACGGACGCCGCCCACGCAGCGGCGGCAGCCCCTTCATCCGCCGGTCCGGCACCTTCTCAGCGCTGGTCATCTCGGCGCGCTCACATCGCGGTCGGCCGTCGTCTGGCGAGCCGCGTGCGGCACCTGGTGCCCTGGCCCGAAGCCGTGCGCGCCACTCCGGGTCAGCGGGCCTCCTCGCTCGTGTTGTTGTTCGTGCTGGCGATCACGGTCGGTGCCGTCGGCGCCGGGCTACTGCTCGGGCTGGTGTTCCTCATCATCTCTGCCCTCGGTCATGGGTCGGGCGGCTGAGGGCGAGGAGCCCGAGGTCACCCTGGCCGAGATCCAGTCACGTCGGCTGATCACGCTGGCAGGACACGCTGGAGACGAGGAGACCGCCAGGCGCGGTCTGACCGACGGAGCTGCCGCCGTGCGAGCTGCTTCCCTCGGTGCGCTCGCTCGCATGGGCCGGCTGGCTCCGGCTGACCTCGTCGGTGCTCTCGCCGACCGGGCCTCCAGCGTTCGCAGGCGAGCCTGCGAGCTGAGCGTCGGTTGTCCCGAGGTGGACCTCCGCGGGATGCTCGCCGATCCGGAGCCGCTCGTCGTCGAAGCGGCGGCCTGGGCTGCGGGCGAACGGGGTGACCGCGCCGCGCTCGGCGTTGTCGCTCAGGTCGCGACCGAACATCCCGAGCCCCTGTGCCGTGAGGCAGCGGTCGCCGCCCTCGGTGCCATCGGCGACGACCGGGGACTGCCCGCGATCCTGGCCGCACAGGGAGATCGCCCCGCTGTCCGTCGCCGCGCCGTCATCGCCCTCGCCCCCTTTCACGGTCCCGCTGTCGACGCCGCCCTGGAGCGGGCCAGAGAGGATCGCGACTGGCAGGTGCGCCAAGCCGCCGAGGACCTGCTCGACGAACAGGGCGACGGCTGAGCCCGATCGCCTGTACCTTGCCTGGGTCAGCGCTCCGAGCTGATGAACATCGACCTCAGTGAGTCGAAGGAGTCCAAACAGCGACCGGCCCCCACCACGACGGTCTCGAGGGGCGTGTCCACCAGGCGCACCGGAAGCGCGGTCTCGTCACTGAGTCGTCGGGCCATCCCCTGCAGCAGGCCACCGCCGCCCACGAGGTGGATCCCCTGGAGGATCAGATCCTGGGCCAGCTCCGGCGGCGCCTGACCGAGACACCTGAGCACCGACTCGACGATGGAGCTGACGGGCTCCTCGATGGCCTGGCGAACCTCGTTCGGCGACAGGATGACCGTCTTGGGAAGGCCAGACATCAGGTCCCTGCCCCGCACCTCGGCCTTGACCTCCTCGTCCAAGGGAGAGGCCGAGCCAATCGCCATCTTGATCTCCTCGGCGGTCCGCTCGCCGACCGTGATGCCGTACTCGCGCCGGATGTAGGTCTGGATGGCGGCGTCGATGTCGAAGCTGCCGACTCGGATGGCCTGAAGAGACACGATGCCCCCCAGCGCGATCACCGCTGTCTCCGTTGTGCCGCCGCCGATATCGACCACCATGTTGCCGACGGGCTCGTGAATCGGCAGGCCCGCGCCGATAGCCGCAGCCATGGGCTGTTCGATCAGGTAGGCACCGGTTGCTCCTGCGCGCCGGGCGGCCTCCTCCACCGCTCGGCGCTCGACGGCGGTGATGGCCGACGGCACGCAGATCAGCACTCGGGGCCGGTTGAACCGTGACGTTCCTGCTCGATGGAGGAGCAACTTCAGCATGCGTTGGGTGATGTCGAAGTCGGTGATGGCACCCTGTCGCAACGGACGGACGGCGACGATGTAGCCAGGCGTGCGCCCGATCATGTGCCACGCCTCGTGGCCCATCGCCAGCACGTCCTGGCTCCTCGAGTTCAGGGCGATGACGGTGGGCTCGTTCATCACGATGCCGCGCCCCCGCACGATGACGAGGGTGTTCGCCGTACCGAGATCGATGGCAAGGTCCCTAGCCAGGCCACGCCCTCCGATGCCGTCTTCCCCTGCGGGACCCTACATCCTCGGGAGCCAGAGCACGCAGGCCGCGGGAGAACTCCTCGACGCCCGACTCCACCGAAGTCGGCCGCCGCCCACGCAGGGCAATGACGACCGACACGAGCAGCACCAGGATCACCGGCACACCCACGTACAACAGATTGGTCATGTCACCACTGCTCCACAGCTCCCCCCGCCCACCTCAGGACTGCTCCACCACACCGACGACGTCATGGGCGTCGGTGCCCCACTCGACACCTCCTGACCAACTCTCACGCTTCCAGATGGGAACCGTCGTCTTGAGCGTATCTATGCAGAACCTCGCAGCCGCGAACGCCTCGGCCCGATGGGGCGTCGAGGTGACCACCAGCACCGACGCATCCGTCACGGCCAGGGGCCCCACGCGGTGCAGGAGGACGATCCGACCCGTGCCACCCCACCGATCCCGGGCCACCCTGGCGATGGCGCTGAGCCGGGGCTCCACCTGCTCGGCGTAGGCCTCGTACTCGATGCCGGTCACCCCCGGACGGCCCTCGGCGTGGTCTCGTACCGTTCCCACGAAACTGACCACCGCGCCGCACCCGGGCTGCACCGCCCACTCCAACGCCGCCTCCACAGGAAGGCGATCGCCCGTCAGCCCCACCCAGTCGTGGCCTGTCGAGGGCGGTTTCACACGGTTCATGGTACGGCCCGGTGGGGGGCGGCGATGCCTCACCAGCGCACCCCGTGGATATCCTCGACTTGATGACCGTCGAGAGCGGGGACTTCGACGACGATCACGACGGTCCCGAACCGTCGGAGGACCCGCCCCACCGCCCGTGGCTTCCACCGGACGACCGGCTCTGGCGACATCCGTCCGAGCTGCGTAGCACCGGCACGCCGTCGGGGGGTGTGCCTGGTGTCCCGGGCCGGGCGCGACGAACACCCGGCGGTCGCCTGTGGACGGGGCTGGTGTTGGGCGTTGTGGCGGGCGCAGTCATCGCCTCCGGCGTGATCACGGGTGTGAACTGGCTTGGACCGGCGAGGACGTCGAGCGGCGGCGGGTCCAATCAGGTGGGCGCGCCCGTGACCACGGCGTCCGCCGTCGTGCCCGCCCCCGGCCAACCCGCTCAGAACCACGCCGCCATCACCGCCGGTCCCAGCTTGATGGGGATCGTGGCCAGGGTCTGGCCTTCGATCGTCACCGTCGACGTGACGTCGGGGAAGGGACACGTCCGCGGCTCGGGGCTCGTCTTTCGCCGCGACGGGATGGTGCTCACCGTGGCCCGGCTGCTGGCCGGAGCGATGGGCATCAGCGTCATCTCCTCGAGCGGGCAGGGGGAGACGGCGTCCGTGGTCGGCGAGGACACCGACGACGGCGTGGCCGTCCTCCGAGTCAACCATCCGCTGCCCAGCGTGAACCTGGCACCCACATCGGCGCCGACGACGGGACAGGTGGCCATCGCCGTGGGAGCGGCCGACCCGGTCGGATCTCCTCCTGTCGTCACCATCGGCACGATCAAGGCGGTCAACGAGCAGGTGCGCGTTAGCGGCGGCCCGCCATTGCTGGACGCCATCGACACCGACGCCCCGCCCGGGCCGGCGCCCGGCGGTGCGCTCCTCGACGAGTCTGGAAGGGTCGTCGGCATCACGACCGAGACGACCGACCAGGGCAGCGGGGCCCACTGGCTGGCGGCGCCGGCAACGCTGGTCGACGACGCCGCCACCCAGCTGGTCACCAAAGGCAAGGTCGAGCACGCCTGGCTCGGTATCTCCGCCGATGACCGCGCCCCGTCGACATCGGGCGGGTCCACCCCGTCCGGGGTCCAGGTGCTGACCGTGCAGAGCAACAGCCCCGCCGCCGCGGCCGGCGTCCTACCCCGGGACGTCATCGACGCCGTGGACGGCCAACCCGTGCCGTCGATCCTGGATCTGCAGGGAGCGCTGCGCCTGCGGCGACCGGGAGCGCCGGTGATGCTCGACGTGGTGCGCAACGGCGGTCATTGGCCCATGCACGCGACGCTGGGCTCGGGTGCCTAGCGGACGGCCGGAGGGAGACATCTCGCAGGCGCGGTGGCGCCCGGACGGGCCTGGCTAACGCCTTCGCCCGCATAGCATGCGACTGGTGAGCACACCCTCGCCCTTCGGAGGCGGCAACTTCTTCGAGAACCTCCTAGGGGACCTGCTGAAGATGCTCGCCACGCAGGGTCCGGTCCACTGGGAGCTGGCTCGTCAGGTCGCCCAGGGCGTCGCCAGCGGAGGCCAGCCCGAAGCCAACGTGGACCCGCTCGAGCGGATCCGCCTCGAGGAGCTCGTCCGGGTGGCCGACCTCCACGTGGCCGATGCCACCGGCCTGACGACCACCGTGAGCGGCCGAGTGGTGACGATCCAGCCCGTGACGCGGGCAGAGTGGGCCTGGCACACCCTCGAGGCGTGGCGCCCTCTGCTGGACTCGCTCGCTCGCTCCCTGTCCGGCGCGCCAGACACAGGGCCCGAGGGCACGGCCGGCCCAGGAGGCCGACCAGAGGGAACCGTCGGTCCGGGAGGCCGGCCCGAGGACACCGCCGGATCGGGCGAGACGGGAGAGCAGCGCGAGCCCTTCGAGCCGGGTGTGCCGGCGGAGCCAGCGGGGTTGGGCGAGCAGCGCCCCGTCCCGGGCTTCGATCTCGGTCCCGACCAGGACCCGTCGGGGTTCCTGGGCCAGCTGGGCCAGGTGATGGGGCCCACCCTCCTCGGCCTCCAGTTCGGGGCCATGGTCGGCCACCTGGCCGAGCGGGCCATGGGTCAGTACGACCTTCCCATTCCTCGGGCTCAGTCCGATCAGCTGATGATGGTGCCGGCGAACATCGCCGCCTTCGCGGACGACTGGAGCCTGCCCCTCGACGACGTGCGCCTCTGGGTGTCCCTGAGCGAGGTCACCCATCACGCCATCCTGGGCCGGCCCCACGTTCGGGCCCGGATGCTGGAGCTCCTGGAGGGGTACGCCTCCGGCTTTCAGCACGACCCAAGCGCCCTCGAGGACCGGCTGTCCGATATCGACCCCACCAACCCGAGCTCCCTGCAGCAGGCGCTCGGCGACCCGACGGCCCTCCTGGGCGAGCTGCAGACTCCGGCCCAGCGCCAGCAGCTGAGCCAGCTGGAGGCGCTGACGGCGGCCATCGAGGGCTACGTCGACCACGTCATGGACTCCGTGGGACATCGGCTCATCACCTCGTACGGGGCGCTGACGGAGGCGCTCCGGCGGCGGCGGGTGGAGAGGGGCGAGGCCGACCGGTTCGTCGAGCGCCTGTTCGGCCTGGAGCTCGGCCAGGCCCAGTTCGATCGGGGCGCCGCCTTCGTGAAGGGCGTGCTCGAGCGGGGGGACGAACAAGCGCTGGCCCAGCTGTGGACCTCGGCTCGCCACTTGCCCACGCCCGCCGAGGTGGACGCCCCCGGGCTGTGGCTCGAGCGCATCAGCATCCCCACCGACGACACCTGAGCGCGGCCCGCGCCCCCGTCTCGGCGACATCCCTCGGTTCCACGTTTGGTCGAAAGCGTCCCTCGGGAGCCCCCGTTTTCGACGGCTCGTGGAACCGGGCACCCGCTCGAGGGGGCCAGGCAGCCACTCCGGTGGATGATCCGGCAGTCGCCACGGCCGTTGCACGCCGCTGTGGTTCCACGACTGGTCGAAAGTGGTCACCGCGGCCGCAGGCGCGACGCCCACTTTCGACGCAACGTGGAACCGAAGTGATACCTGCGCTCCGGCGAAGCGCGCGAGTGGAGATCTAGAGCACCACGATGCGGTGCTCGACGACCTTCCCTTCGGCTAGTGCCAGCCACCCCATCGTGTGAGACGGCTGGCGACGGCGTTCGGTGGGTGAGCCGGGATTGAACAACCGCTGCTCACCGATACCGAGGGCGTCGACCGGGTGGTGGCTGTGGCCGAAGACCACGATGTCGGCGGTCGGAAAGCGGCGCCCCAGCCTGGCCTCGCGGCCACGTCGGGGGCCGCTGTCGTGGATCATCGCTACCCGCACGCCAGCGAGGTCGAGCTCCCGGATGGCCGGAAGCACGCCGTCGAGCGCGCAATCGTTGTTACCGAGCACGGCGTGGGTGGGAGCCAGCTCACCGAGCTCGCCCAGCAGTCCCTCGTCGACGACGTCACCACCGTGGAGGATGACATCCGCCCGCTCGAGCACGGCATAGGCGTCCGATGGCAGACGTCGTCGTCCGCCGCTGCGGATGTGGCTGTCGGCCAAGACGGCGACACCGAGACGCTTCGCGTCTGCGGGTGTTCCTCGAGCCGGCCTCCCGGGCCGGCCGACGCGATCGACGCTCACCAGCGCCTCACGAGCGCCTCACGAACCCGATGCGGCTAGCCCTCCCGGCCACGCCTCGTCCGAGGCGAGCTCCTCCTCGAGGAAGGTGGCCACGTCGCTCTCGCCCGCCGCCTTGATGCCCACGATCGGCGTCACCGCCACGATGCCCCGCGCCACGAGAGCCGTGTCGGTGTCAGGATCGAGCTCGACGTCGGTGTCTCGCAGCTCGAACTGCAGCCTCCCGCGGCCTGCATCGGTGATGGCCGTGCGCACGGTGCCGAACGACGCCAGGCGAGCCAGGCTCACCCCCACCAGATCGGACAGGGCCGCGTTGGGCACGTTGAGGTTGACGACTGTCGTCGGCGGCGCGTCGACCAGCCAGCGCGTGGCGAGCACTGCCATCCGAGCCGCCGTGCCCCAGTTGAACTCCTTACCCTCACCGATGCTCACCGCCAAGCCCGAGATGCCGAGGTTGGCGGCGGTGAGCGCGGCACCCACCGTGCCCGAGTGCAGGGTCGAGCGCCCCGTGTTGTGTCCGGGGTTGATGCCCGAGACCACCAGGTCCGGCGGTTGACCGAACCCGCCCAGGCGCGCCAGTAGCACGATCAGCGCCGGCGGTCCGTCGACTCCGAGGGCTTCCAGCCCCGGGGCACCCGAAAGAGCGACGGACTCGTACGAGATGCCGTTGGTCTGGGCGATCGGGCCGATGGCCGAGCTGCTGCCACTGCAGTCTTCGAGCGGCGCCGCCACCATGACGTCGTGACCCTCCTCGACCATCGCCGCGGCGAGCGCGGCCAGACCGGGACTGGCGACTCCGTCGTCGTTGGTGACCAGTAGGCGCATGACAGCCGGGACCGACCCCGCTACGCCGGGTCGTCCAGCTCTTCGACCTCCGGGATGCCCAGATCCCAGTCGAGGAGGAGGTTCTCCCGCTCGGCGTCTCGCACCACGCGCTCCCGGTTTCGACGAAATTGGGGGTCGTGGGGCGGCAGCAGTACGAGCCGCGCCAGCGTCCGCTGCCGAAACTCCTCGATCAGGGCTCGGTCGCCGAAATCGGACTGAACGTCCCAATGGGGAGCCACGGGACCGAGGTAGACCACGCGGACGTGTCCCCGGGGAGGCTGCGGTGCCTCCAGCTCCTCGGGTGACTGCGACATGATCTCCTCCTCGGCGTGACGTAGAGACCGGCAAAACGGTCCAAGGTCAGGATAGTTGGCGGGCATCCACAAGCTCGTCCGCACCGTAGTCTCGTGACGGAGAGCCACACGGCAGGAACCAAATCGGCCGGCGCCGGCGTTGAGGAAGAAACGGAGGTGACATGGACACCGAATGGATGACAGCGGGCAAGTGCCGCGACATGCCCCCCTCGATCTTCTTCCCCAACGACGGTGTCGGGGTCGAGGTGGCACGCCGCATCTGCCTTGACTGCCCGGTCAAGACTCCGTGTCTGGAGTACGCCCTGCTCAACCGGATCGACCACGGCGTCTGGGGCGGGTGCTCGGAGCGGGAGCGGCGTCGGATCGCCCGCCGGCGAAGGCTGGAGACGGTCAGCGACTCCCGCTGAGGGTGTCGACCACCTCTCGTGACCACGACGTAAGGCGTCCCAGCAGACCCTCCTCGTGTGGCGTGGGGATGGACCGGGCGGCGGCCGCGACGTCGGCCGAGGGCCCGTCCCCGATGACGGTGAACACCGTCGGTCCTCCCTGCCAGGTCATGACCTCACCCCCGACCCATTGGGAGCTGCCCTTGGTGCCGGTGAGGTGGCCGGGCTGCTCGAAGACCGACAGCCCGTGGTCCCCATCGCTGTAGACCACCCGCAGTCCGCCGGAGACGACCTCGGTCTGCACCCGCAGGTAGCCGTCGGCCAGCCGTGCCGGCACCGAGTACTCCGGCGAGAGCCGGGCCGGAGCAGGCCTGGCCGTTGTTTGCGCAGAGGTAGCGGGCGCCCCGGGCGCATGGCTGAGGCGCAGCGTCAGCGACTCGAACTGCATCGACCTCACGACAGAGCCGCCGCTGTCCAGCTCCACCCGAGCCAGCACCAGCCCCGTCGCCTGGTCCAATGCCAGCGTCTCGGTCGACCCGGCGCTCGAGCGGATCTGCATGGTGGTGGTCGGCCGGCCGGCGACGACCGGCCCGCTGACCTCTGAGGTGCGGTACTTGGCCGAGAGTGACGGCAGCGGACCCACGCCGGCGGGCCACTCCACCCCCTGCGCACCGCCGGCACCGCCGACGGTGACGAGCCCGCCCGCACCCCGAACGGGAACCCGAGCCGTGTGCACGCCGGAACGGTCGACCCACGTGAAGCGCACGAGACCGTCGAAATCGAGCCCGGCAAGGCGCCCGTCGGGGCTCACCGCGTCGGTCCCCGCCGGGCCAACACCCGTCGGCCCAACACCAGCCGGGCCGACAGATGTCCCCGGTCCCGTGTCCTCGACGGCCGCCGCCGCGGCCGCTGCCGTCGGCACGGCGACGAAGACTCCCGCCACGACGATCACGACATTCCTCACGCGCCGTGCTGCCACTCAGGGCCCCGGCGTGGTCGACACCCCGACGGGAGCCATCTCGCTGATGGGGTCGGGGCTCGGGGTGGACGTGGCGTGGATGCGCTCGAAGCGGTTGACCGGAGGGGTGACATCCTCTCGGGGCGAGCTCAGCGTGAACACGAGGGCGGCGGCGATGGCGGCCAGCAGCGACAGCGCCACCACGAACAGGGTCAGCCGGCGGTGCCGACGCACCAGCCGGGTGACGAACCCCTCCGGCGGCTTGGGGGCGTCGAGGCCCCGCAGCAGCTGGCGGGTCCGCTCGACCTCGTCGAGCTCGTCGGCGCAGATATCACAGTGCTCCAGATGGCGTTGGGCAGCGGCCATCTCGGCCGGCGCAAGCTCGCCGTCGAGGAGGGAGCTGAGCCGGTCGCCGAGGTGCTCGGCGTCGGAGCCGGCGGGACGGCCGCCCCCGGGCGGCACGCCGCTCACGAAAGGGCCTCGCGCAACAGGGCACGACCGCGGTGGATCCGGCTGCGGACCGTCCCGACCGGCACACCGAGGGCGTCGCCGATCTGCTGGTAGGACAGCCCGACGACGTCGCAGAGGACCACGGCGACCCGAAACTCCTCCGGCACTTGGAGAAGGGCCTGTTCGACGTCGGACGGCAGGGCGTCGGCCGCCATCGCCTCGTCAGCTGCGGGTGCCGTGCCGAACGCCCCTTCGGGCGCGTCACCGAGCGATGACACCGGGCGTCGGCGTCGGCGCCTTACATCGTCGAGAAAGGCGTTGGTGACGATTCGGCTCAACCACCCTTCCATGGAGCCCGGACGGTACGTGCGCAATCCCCGGCGGACCCGCAGCAGGGTCTCCTGGACGAGGTCCTGGGCGTCATCTGGATCTCCGGTCAGGCGATAGGCGATCGTGTACAGAAACCGGCCGTAGGTGCGGGCTACACCCTCCCAATCAGGGACGAGCTCGGTCTCTGCCTCCGGTACTCGAACGCCGGGAACGGGGTCAGGGGTTCCCGGGGGCGAGTTGGGGTCTGACCACGGGGAACGTCGGCCACCGCCACCACCTGCTCCAATGCCCCCTCACGGTACTGTGCCCTCGTCGGTTCGTGCGGGAGTGCGTGCGCTGCTGGAATGTGTGGTCAACCTGAGCGAGGGGCGTCGGGGCGACGTGATCGCCCGCCTCGCCGCAGCCGCCGGACCGAGCCTGCTCGACGTGCACAGCGATCGGGACCACCACCGCTCGGTGCTCACGCTCGGTGGGCGGGAGGTCGAGGACGCGGTCCGCGCCGTCAGCGCCAGTGCCGTCGACGAGATCGGTCTCACCGGCCACAGCGGCGTGCACCCGCGGCTGGGCGCCATCGATGTCGTGCCGTTCGTCCCCGTGGGCGGGAGCGACATGCCCGAGGCGGTGGCGGCCAGGGACGCCTTCGTCGCCTGGGCCGGCAAGCAGCTCGAGCTTCCCTGCTTCGTCTACGGGCCCGAGCGCACCCTGCCCGAGCTGCGTCGGCAGGCCTTCCGGGAGCTCGATCCCGCCTCAGGCCCTTCCGCACCCCACCCGACGGCGGGAGCCACCGCCGTCGGCGCACGAGCCCCGCTCGTCGCCTACAACCTGTGGCTGACCGATCCCGATCCGGCGCTGGCGCGGGCGCTCGCCACCGAGCTCCGCTCTCCCGCCCTCCGCGCCCTCGGGCTCGATGTTGGCGGACGGGCCCAGGTCTCCTGCAACCTCATCGATCCCCTTGACGTCGGTCCGGCCGCAGTGTTCGACGCCGTGGCCCGAAGGGCCGGGGTCGAGAGGGCCGAGCTGGTGGGCCTGGTGCCGGGCGCCCTCCTCGACGCCGTCCCGGCCCACCGGTGGAAGGAGCTGGACCTGGACCGAGAGCGGACCATCGAAGCCCGCCTCGAAGCGGCGGGGATCCGCTGAGCAGGCTCAACCGGATCGGCTCAGGCGGTGGACTTCGACAGCGACGCCGCCTGCCGAGCGTTCAGCGCACGCGCCCGCCGCACCCGGCGCCGCTCGCGCTCGCTCATGCCCCCCCAGATGCCGAACTTCTCCCCGTTGGCCAGGGCGTACTCGAGGCAGTCCTCACGCACGACACAGCCTCGGCAGACCTCCTTCGCCTCCCGGGTCGAACCGCCCCGCTCAGGAAAGAACAGGTCGGGATCGACACCCATGCAGTTGGCCTGTGCCTGCCACCCGGTCTTTTCCTCGAGCAGCCGCAGTAACGCCTCCATCGGCACACCTCCCCTCGTCGGCATGGCACCGATGTAATTACATTCGTGTCATCATGCTCCTCCGGGCGCGGCTGTGCAAGGGGGACCAGGGGGGGATAGACGGGTGAGCGGGGAGAGCGAGCCCCGAGGCGCTCAGGCGGTTCGTCCCGCCCGGCCTGGGCGCTAACGCACCTGCGGCTGACCTCTCGGGGCCGGCCTCCCGGGCCGGCCTCGCATGGCCCGCTTCTGCTCGATGAAGTCGACGAGGACGTAGTCGCCCAGGGTCTCCGGCGTGGTGAAGAAGGCGCGGCCCTGGTTCAGTCTCGTGAGCTTCTCCACGAAGGTCTTGAGATATCCCGTTGCATCGAGCATGAAGGTGTTGATCCTGATGCCATCCCGAGTACACCGAGCAACTTCGGTGAGCGTGGCGTCGACCGTCTCGCGCACGGGCGGGTAGCTGAAGAACACCTCACCGTCCGCCATCAGATGGGCCGTCGGCTCACCATCGGTGATCATGATGATCTGCTTGGTCCCCGTCTGCCGACCGAGCATGCGCCGGCTGAGCAGCAGGGCGTGCTGCATGTTCGTGCCGTAGACGAAGTCCCACGACACCTCGGGAAGCTGCTGGGGCTTGAGCTCCCGGGCCACCTCGCTGAAGCCCACCAGACCCAGGTAGTCGCGGGGGAACTGGCTGGAGATGAGCGAGTGGAGGGCCATGGCGACCTTCTTGGCGGCGAGGAAGTTGTCGCGCATCGGCATGGACAGCGACAGGTCGACCATGAGCACGGTGGACGAGCGGGTGAGGTTCTCCGTGCGCTCGACCTCGAAGTCCTCCGGCGTGAGGCTCACAGGCGTCCCGCCACCCTCGCGCTGGATGGCGTTGCGCACCGTGCGCTCGATGTTGAGGTTGAACGGGTCGCCGAACTCGTAGGACTTGGTCTCGTAGGCCATCTCCTGGCCGATGCCCGAGCGGTCCATCTGGTGACGCCCGAGACGGTCCTTGGCCAGCTTGGAGAACAGGTCGGACAGGGCATTCTGGCCGATGCGCCGCATACCCCTCGGCGTCAGCTCGTAGCGGCCCTCGCGCTGCTCGATGAGTCCCGCCTCCTCCAGCATCTTGGCCAGCTGGCTGAGGCGGTCGAGCGAGCTGGCGGCGTCGTCGCCCAGCAGGTCCCGCGCCCGGTCGACGTCCACGTCGGCCAGGGCACCCGGGCTGGACGCCGACCGGAGGAGGTTCTCCAGCTGGTCGATGTCGCCCAGGTGGTCCATCAGCTGGGCCGCCTCGGCGAAGCCCAGTGGGTCCGTGCCGCTGAACGAGTAGCGCCGTCCCCAGCCGGCATCAGGAAAGGCGCCCTGGAGGTTGTGGGCCAGCCGGTCCACCTGCCACCGGAGGTCGAGATCCTCGAGGAGCTGCTCGGCCAGACCCTGCAGCTGCGCCCGCTGCTCGGGCGTCATCGAGTTGAGCATGGCCTGCATGGCGGCCATCTGCTCCGCCATCTGCTCCAACAGCTCGTCCAGGTTCTGCGGGTTGCCGGGGAAGAAGTCGCCGAACCGCTCCATGAACTGCTCGAAGCTGGGGTCGATCGGCTCACCCCGCTCGCGCTGCTCGAGCATGCGGTTCAGGGCATCGAACATGTCCTTCATGCGCTGCATCTGCTCAGGCGTGGTGTTCTGCATGGCGCCCGACATCTGGTTGAAGTAGCTCTGCATGAGCTGCTGGCGGAGCTTGTCCATCAGTTGGTCGAAACGCTCCCGCGCCTCCGACGATGTGAACTCGTACTCCTGGAGCGAGCGCACCTGCCCCGCCAGGTCGGGAGGCATGAGGTCGAGTTGGAGGCGGTGCTCGTCCGCCACCTGCTCGGTGATCTCCTGCCGGCGCTCGTCGCCCGACGCCCGCGCCTCCTCGACGAGCTCCTCGATGCCGGCGCGCTCGGTGTCCATCACGTCGCGCAGCTCCTGGGCGATGTCGTCGTAGACCCCGCCCAGGTCGTAGCGCTCGAGCTCGTCGCGCCGCCGCCGCCTCAGCTTCTCCAGCAGCTCCCTGACCCCGGCGACGCGCTCGGAATTACGGTCACGGAAGCCCGACTGGAGCATGCGACGGAGGGCGGCGTTGAGGTCGCCGTGGTACAGCAGGTCGTCGGTGATCTCGGAGAGGACGTCGTCGGCGTCGAGGTCGAACCCGACCTGGGTGCCGTCCCAGCGGCCGTAGCGGTAGGCCCAGGGCACCCCGTCAGCCCCGTCCCCGGTAGGTGGCCCGACCGCCCACGGCGTCCTTGTTGAGGCGCTTGGACAGATGGAGGCCCTCGAGCACGAACTCCATGGCGCTGGCCACCGCGGCGGGCGTCTCGCTCCCGGCCAGCGCCATGACGGGAGCCTTCAGCCCCGGCATGTGGGCGAGGGTGTCCACGTAGGCAGCCGAGCCGACGTCGTCGCCCGTGTGCACGACCGTGCCGTCCTCGAACGCCTGGACGACATCCCGGTACTGCTCCATGGGGCAGCGTTGCTTGAAGGTGGTGAGCACGGCCGCCTTGAGCAGCCGCTCGACGACCTGGTCGTCGCGTCCCTCCTCCAACGTCTCGATCTCGACCTTGCCACCCGTCGAGGACGCGAGCGCCTCGAGATCGCTGATCCGAGGCACCACGTCCGGCTCGCCGGCGCGCAGCGCCCGGCGGGCGGCGTTGGCGACGAGGGTCTCGTAGTTGGTGATGCTCAGCCGGACGGACACGCCCGAGCGCTGGTTGATGCTGCTGCTGCCGCGGGCCAGCTGGCTGAGCCCGGCCACGATGTCGGCCATGAAGTCGGGCACCTGCACCCGCAGCCCGTCGCTCGCCAGCGGACGGGCCTCCTGGTACACGACCTCGAGCTCGGTCGGCAGGTCGAGCGGGTAGTGCGTGCGGATCTGGGCGCCGAAGCGGTCCTTGAGCGGCGTGATGATGCGCCCCCGGTTGGTGTAGTCCTCGGGATTGGCCGACGCCACGAGCATCACGTCGAGCGGGAGCCGGATCTTGTAGCCCCTGATCTGGACGTCACGCTCCTCGAGGACGTTGAGCAGCCCGACTTGGATGCGCTCGGCCAGGTCGGGCAGCTCGTTGATGGCGAAGATGCCGCGATTGGTACGCGGCACCAGGCCGTAGTGCAGCGTGAGCTCGTCCGACAGGTACCGGCCCTCGGCCACGCGGATCGGGTCCACCTCGCCGATGAGATCGGCGATCGAGGTGTCGGGAGTGGCGAGCTTCTCGCCGAAACGGGCGTGGCGGTGCACCCAGTCGAGGGGCGTGTCATCGCTTCGCTCGGCCACCAGATCACGGGCGTACCTCGACACCGGGTGGTAGGGGTCGTCGTTGATCTCCGAACCCCCCACGATCGGGAGCCACTCGTCCAGCAGCTCGACGAGGGAGCGGATCATCCTCGTCTTGGCCTGCCCCCGCTCGCCCAGGAAGATCACGTCGTGGCCCGCAAGCATGGCGTTCTCCAGCTGGGGCAGGACGGTGTCCTCGAACCCGACTACGCCCTCGACGAGCGGTTGACCAGCGGCGATGCGGGAAATCGCGTTGCGCCTGACCTCCTGCTTCACGGGCACGGACACCCAACCGGACTCGCGGAGCTGACCGAGGGTTGCGGGGCGGGAGCTCATGGCACCAAGCCTAAACCGGCGGACGGCCCGTACCTGACGCGGCCGTCGGGGACCGGGGCCGGGGGGCGTGATTTTGTCCGGGCTGGCCGCGGTGCGAAGATCGGTCTGATCGTGAGGACCGTCAGGGAGACTCCGTGAGCACGGTAGAAGAGGCGACTGCCACCCCGGTGGTCATCCAGGGCGTCCGCGGTGGCCCGCCGGTCAGGACCCTGCGGCGAGACTGGTGGTGGGTCGCCCCCGTCCTCGTCGTTCTCGGCCTCAGCGGCTTCGCCGCCTTCAGTACCTGGGCGGCCTTCCGGGGCAACAACTACTACGTCGGTCCCAGCATGGGCCGCGACTACCTCTCGCCTTTGTACTCCCCCTGCATCGCCCAGATCTGCCAGTACAAGAACGACGCCATCGTCGGCCCGTGGTGGACGTGGTCGCCGGCCCTTCTGGTGCTGTTGTTCCCTCTCGGCTTCCGCCTCACCTGCTACTACTACCGCCGCGCCTACTACCGCTCGTTCTGGTGGGCGCCCCCGGCCTGTGCGGTGGCCGATGCCCGTCCCCGCTACACGGGCGAGACGCGCTTCCCCCTCATCCTGCAGAACATCCACCGCTACTTCTTCTACTTCGCCCTCATCTTCGCCGGCATTCTCACGTGGGACGCCGTCGCCGCCTTCCGCTTCCCCGGCGGCATCGGCGTAGGCCTGGGTACCGTCGTGTTGGTCATCAACGCCATTTTGATCTGGCTCTACACGCTCGGATGTCACTCGTGCCGACACCTGTGCGGCGGCAACCTCAACTCGTTCAGCCGAGCGCCGATGCGCCACTGGCTGTGGCAGCGTCTCAGCATCCTCAACGGCCAGCACATGCTATGGGCGTGGAGCAGCCTGGTCTGGGTGGCGCTCGCTGATCTCTACATCTGGTTGGTGGCTATCGGCGCCTTCCACGACCCGCGGTTCATCTGATGGCCGAGCACGAGACCCACGAGCTCGACGTGCTGGTCGTCGGGGCCGGAGGGGCGGGCCTGCGGGCGGCCATCGCCGCCTCGGCCGAGGGGGCCCGCACCGGCCTGGTGTGCAAGTCGCTCCTCGGAAAGGCCCACACGGTGATGGCCGAGGGTGGCATCGCCGCCTCCCTCGGCAACGTCTACCCGGACGACAACTGGAGGGTGCACTTCCGGGACACGATGCGCGGCGGCAAGTTCCTCAACAACTGGCGCATGGCCCAGATCCACGCCCTGGAGGCGCCCGACCGCGTGCTCGAGCTGGAGGAATGGGGTGCGCTGTTCGATCGCACGCCGGACGGCCGCATCCTCCAGCGCGACTTCGGCGGCCACCGCTTCGCCCGCCTGGCTCACGTGGGAGACCGCACCGGACTGGAGATGATCCGGACCCTCCAGCACCACTCCGTGCACCAGGGCATCGACGTGTTCATGGAGTGCACGATCATCCGTCTCCTCACCACCGACGGTCGCGTCTCGGGCGCG
>JBPYEI010000062.1:0-12682 GCA_051985455.1 Acidimicrobiales bacterium | reverse complement strand
AGAGGCTCGTCTCGTGGCAGCGGTATGCGAGGTGTGCGGCAAGCACCCCTCCTTCGGAATGAGCATCAGCCACTCCCACCGTCGCACCAAGCGTCGGTGGAACCCCAACATCCAGCGCGTCCGAGCGCTGGTGGACGGCAGCCCGCGCCGCATCAACGTGTGCACGTCCTGCATCCGCGCCGGCAAGATCGAGAAGGTCTCCCGCTAGCGCTGCTGCGACGACCAGTCGTGCTCCCAGCCCCTGGGCTCGAGACGACCACCGTCCAGTTGGCGCTGCTCGGGATCCCTCGTGCATGAGCCGATACGAAGCGGCGGGCGCAGCTCCGTTTCCCGAAAAGCCGCCTCCACGGCCTCAGGGTCGCCGGCGCTGAAGACCAGCTCGTAGTCCTCTCCCCCGCCGAGCGCCTGCTCCACCGTGGCCCCGCCGGCGATCGGCACCGCCGTGAGCGCGACCCCCACACCGGACGCGGCGGCGAGCCGGTCGACGTCGATGGCCAGGCCGTCCGAGACGTCGATCATGGCCGTGGCCCCACCCGCCACGGCCGTCCGCCCCTCCGCCACCCGAGCCTCGGGCCGCCGGTGGGCGGCCGCCAGCTCGGGAGCCTCGCCGGCTCGGCCGGAGCGCAGGACCTCGAGCCCAGCGGCGGACGCTCCCAGCGGTCCGGTCACGAACAGCGCGTCGCCGGGCCTCGCCCCCGAGCGGAGCACGACGTGGCTCCCGTCGCTCGTCCCGGTCAGCGCCACCGACACCACCAACGTGTCCGCGTTGGCCAGGTCGCCCCCGACGATGGGGCACCGGTAGCGCTCGGCAGCCGCGGCGAGCCCCTCGTACAGGGTCTCGAGATCGGTGGACGCCGGCCCCGCCACCGATACCAAGGCCGACAGCGGGCGCCCGCCCATGGCGGCGATGTCGCTCACGTTGGCCGACATCGCCTTCCAACCCATGTCGTCGATCCCCATCAGATCGAGGTCGACGTGCACTCCGGCGACCACCAGATCGGCGGTGAGCAGCAGGCTCTCGGGCGGTGGCGCCACTACCGCGGCGTCGTCGCCGATCCAGGTCTCACCGGCAGGAGGGCCCGGCAGCCGAGAACGGATCCGCTCGATGGCTTCCCGCTCGCCACCTGGTCTTATGCCCATATCCGGCGAGCGTAGGGGCTGGACACCAGGGAGATGAATTGGGTCAGTCGTCCACCCTGACCTACCATCGTCCTCGTCTGTTCGTTGCGCGCAACGGCGCGCTCGACGAAGCGAGGCACGTGGCGATGGGTCCGACGAAAAACCAGAAGTTGCAGCAATGGGTCGACCAGGTCGCCGCTCTCACCACGCCCGAGCGGGTCGAATGGTGTGACGGCTCGGCGGCGGAGTACGACCGGCTGGCCCAGAGGCTGGTCGACGCGGGCACCTTCACCCGGCTGTCGGACGCCAAGCGTCCCAACAGCTACTGGGCCCACTCCGATCCGGCCGACGTGGCGAGGGTCGAGAATCGCACCTTCATCTGCTCGAGGCTGCAGGTCGACGCCGGGCCGACGAACAACTGGCGGGACCCCGACGAGATGCGGGCCCAGCTGACCGAGCTGTTCCGAGGTTGCATGGGCGGGCGCACGATGTACGTGGTGCCCTTCTCGATGGGGCCGCTCGGCTCCCGCATCGCCCACATCGGAGTACAGCTGACCGACTCACCTTACGTCGCGGCCAGCATGCGCATCATGACCCGCATGGGCACGGCCGTCCTCGACCAGCTCGGGACCGACGGCTCGTTCGTGCCCTGTCTGCACTCGGTGGGGGCGCCGCTCGAGCCCGGTCAGGCGGACGTGCCGTGGCCCTGCAATCCCGACAACAAGTACATCGTCCACTTCCCCGAGACAAGGGAGATCTGCTCGTACGGCTCCGGCTACGGCGGGAACGCCCTGCTGGGCAAGAAGTGCTTCGCCCTGCGCATCGCCTCGGTGATGGCTCGAGACGACGGGTGGCTGGCCGAGCACATGCTCATCCTGAAGCTGACGTCCCCCCGAGGTGAGACCCGCTACGTCACGGGCGCCTTCCCCTCCGCCTGCGGCAAGACCAACCTGGCCATGCTCGTGCCGACGCTGCCGGGCTGGAAGGTGGAGACCATCGGCGACGACATCTGCTGGATGAAGTTCGGCGACGACGGGCGGCTGTACGCCATCAACCCCGAGGCAGGGTTCTTCGGCGTGGCGCCGGGGACGAGCACCAAGACCAACCCCAACGCCATATTGACCCTCGACGGCAACTGCATCTTCACCAACACCGCTCTCACCGACGACCGGGACGTGTGGTGGGAGGGTATGACGGAAGAAAAGCCGGCTCACCTCACCGACTGGCGGGGCAACAGCTGGACGCCGGAGTCCAGCACGCCCGCCGCCCATCCCAACGCCCGCTTCACCGCTCCGGCCCGTCAGGACCCGGCCATCGCCCCCGAGTGGGAGGACCCGGCCGGGGTGCCGATCTCGGCAATCCTGTTCGGTGGACGGCGGGCGTCGGTGGTGCCGCTCATCTTCGAGGCCTTCGACTGGCAGCACGGCGTGTTCCTCGGGTCGATCATGGCCTCGGAGACCACGGCGGCAGCCGCCGGCAAGGTGGGCAAGCTGCGGCGCGACCCCTTCGCCATGCTGCCGTTCTGCGGCTACAACATGGCCGACTACCTGGGCCACTGGCTCGACATCGGCAAGGCGACGGACCCCGCCAAGCTGCCCAAGCTCTTCTACGTCAATTGGTTCCGCAAGGACGGCGACGGTCGCTGGCTGTGGCCCGGGTTCGGCGAGAACAGCAGGGTCCTGGAGTGGGTGTTCGAACGTGTGAGCGGCCGGGGCCAGGCCGTGGGGACGACGATCGGGAACGTCCCCGCACCGGGCGCCATCGACATCGCGGACATCGACGTGTCGGCGGCCGACATGGAGCAGCTCCTCCGCGTCGACCCCGACGAATGGCGTGATGAGCTACCGCTCATCCGAGAGCACTACGCCGGCCTCGGCGACCGGTTGCCCGCGGCGCTGGTCGACGAGCTCGACCAGCTCGAACGGCGCCTCGAAGGCTGAGCGGCTCCCGCTGCCCCCAGCTAGGGCGACGACTTCGCCGGCTCCTGCCAGTGCGGCGCCTGCGCCGGCACCGGACGCACTGCAGGCGCCTTCGGTGTCCCCTGTCTGATCTCGAAGGCACCGAGCGTCGGGCCGACCGTCAGAGCCAGGAGCATCACCGCCAGGAGCGCCCAGGCCACGACCGCCACGGCATCGAGCGCCCTGATCGTCCGCCTGACCGGGGTGCGCAGTGTCGTCCAGGCGGCGTCGGCCCTGGCCACCGGGCCCGCGCCGGGACCAGGCGCGATCGGGGGCGGGCGCAGCCGACGGGTGGAGCGGACGGGCACACGTACGGATTCGACCCGCGACGCGCCGACCCTGCCCGCGGCATTCAGTCCTCGGCCCGACCGCCCAGGTGGCGGGCGAGAAAGCGCTCGGCGGCGGCATAGAAGCGCAGCCGGTTCTCGGGCTTGGCGAAGCCGTGCCCCTCGTCCGGGAACAGGAGGTACTCGTAGTCGATGCCGGCGTCGGTGAGGGCCGCCACGATCTGCTCGGACTCGGCCTGCTTGACGCGGGGATCGTTGGCGCCCTGGGCGATGAGCAGCGGCACCTTGATGTCTTTGACCCTCGACAGCGGCGAGCGCGACCAGAGGAACTCCGCGTCGGTGTTGGGGTTGCCGACCCGGGTGTGGAACTGGGCGATGAGCGGGGCCCAGTAGGGCGGGATCGAGCGGATCAACGTGTCGAGGTTGGAGGGCCCCACCACGTCGATAGCAGCCCGAAAGAGCTCGGGCGTGAACGTCGCCCCGACAAGGGCTGCGTAGCCCCCGTAGGAGCCGCCGTAGATGGCGATCCTGGCGGGGTCGGCAAAGCCGTGGTCGACGACCCACGCCACGGCGTCGACCAGGTCGTCGTGCATCTTCCCACCCCACTCGCGATCTCCGGCGTTGACGAACTCCTTGCCGTAGCCGGTCGAGCCGCGGTAGTTCACCTGCACGCACAGGTAGCCCCTGTTGGCGAGCCACTGGCCCTCGGGCTGGAAGCCCCACAGGTCACGTGCCCAGGGCCCGCCATGGACGTTCAACACGGTCGGCAGCGCCTCCCTCGGCTCTCCGACGGGAAACGTCAGGTAGCCGTGGATCACCAGGCCGTCGCGGGCCTGGTACGAGAACGGCTCCATGGCCGCCAGCTGGTAGTTGCTCAAGCTCGGCTGGTGCTCGAAGAGCAGCCTCCCTGTCCTCGTCCGGCGGTCGTAGGCGAAGTACGGAACGGGTCCCGAGTCGTTGGTGAACCCCACCAGCCACGTGACGTCGGCGTCGTCGTTCCCCTCGAGGTTCGGGTCTCCCGGGTGCAATGACCGGATGGCGGCCACGTCCTCCTCGACGGCGGGGTCGAGCACGAGATAGTCGGCGCGCTCGCGGACGAAGGTGACGACCTGGACCTGGCGGCTGTCGGGCTGGAGCCGCACGTCGGTGACGTCGTTGACTGGGTCGGCGGCGATCACGTCCATGGTCCCGGTTCCCAGATCGGTGCGCACCAGGCGGCCGGTGTTGGCGTCGATGGAGCTGACGGCGTAGAGGCTCCCGCCGTCCTCGGTGAACGCCACGATCCAGCTCGACAGGGCGTCCTCGGCGGGCACCCGCTGGAACGGACGCCAGTCCGCCTCGGCGTCGTCACGCACCATGAGGACGAAGCCTCCGTCGGGCTCCGGAGCGAGGCCCGCTCGGACCACGAAGTCGGCGTCGGCCACCCATCCGACCATCCCCGGGTTGTCCACGACCTTGTCCAGCTGCCCGCTCACCAGGTCGAGGTGATACACGTCGTGCAGCTGCTCGTTGTCCCGGTTCAGCCCGACGAGGACCTCGTCGGGGAAGAGCTTGTCGACCGCCAACACCTGCGCCTGTACGCCTTCGAACGGCGTGAGGTCGCGTGTCGCCATGGTCTCGAGGTCGACGTCGTACAGACGCCAGTTCTCGTCCCCACCGCGATCCTGGAGGTAGAGGAGGTGACGGCCGTCGTGGGCCCACAGAAACGTGCGGATGCCGCGGTCGCGATCGTCGGTGACGGGCGTGGCGTCCCGCATGTCCAGGCTGGCGACCCACACGTTCAGCACGCCTTCGTCCGGCGCCAGCCAGGCCAGACGGGTGCCGTCGGGCGAGACCCTCGGGCTCACCCGCTCGGGATTGCCGAACAACACGGCTCTCGGGATCAGATCGACCATTGAGACTGACTACCAGACCAGGGCGAGCGGCGGGAACTACGATGCGGGCTCCGCGAGGCGAGGAGGATCCGGTGTCCGTAATTGCTTACGTGCTGATCCAGACCGAGGTGGGGAAGGCAGCCCAGGTGGCCGAGGAGGTCTCGAAGATCCAGGGCGTCGTCTCGGCCGAGGACGTCACCGGTCCCTACGACGTGATCGTTCGCGCCGAGGCCAGCTCGGTCGACGACCTGGGCAAGATGGTGGTGAGCCGGGTCCAGCTGATCGAGGGCATCACCCGCACCCTGACCTGCCCCGTCGTCAACCTCTAACCGGCCGGCGCCGCTGCTGCGGCCCCCCTGGCCTCGGCCTCCGCCTGGGCCTGCGCTGCGATGTCGACCAGCTCGACGATCTCCTCGTCGCTGAACCCAGCCATGGTCCTGAACTTGCGCGCCAGATGCACGGGGTTGTCGTCGGACTCGCCCCGCAGCCCACCGAAGCTGAAGAGCTTGTCCACCGTCCGCTGGAACTCCAGCGCCTGGGACTGCCGCTCCTTGTCGGAGGCCGTCAGCCGCCGGAGCCAGTCCGAGCCCATCTTCACGTGGGTCACCTCGTCGGCCAGCATCCAGTCCTCGCAGAAGTACAGCACCGGGTCGGACACCGTGTCGCCGTAGTCACGCATGGTGTTGAACACGTCGATGGCGAGCCCCTCGAGCGCCCGGTTGACTCCGGTGAGGCGAAGCACGGGGTCTGAGTTGCAGGCGGCCTGGAACAGCATTGTCTGCTCGGAGAACTCGCCGATGCCGGTGCCCATGTGCTCGGTCAGCTTCACCGAGATCTCCACGTGCCGCGCTTCGTCCCAGCACTGACGGGCCATGTCGAGCTTCATGGCGAAAGGGATCTCGTCGCGGCCCGCGCCCGTGTCGAAGTCGTAGCACGTCCGGCCCGCCCCCTCGAGGGCCTGGATCTCTCCCACGAAGATGCCGTGCATCAGGGCCCGGGCGGCATCAGGCGACTCCGCATCGCGGGGATCGAGGATGTTGCGACGGTTGGTCCTCGACCTCCGGGAGTCGAACACCACGTCCTCGATCTGGATCCGCTCGAACCGCTCGTCGCGGGCCAGATCATCGACCGACAGCATCCGCTTCATGAAGCCCCCTTGCGTACTGGGTGATGACGATCCTACTCCCCCGCTCTCACCAGGCCTCGGCGAGGATCTCTCGCGCCGCCTCCTCGTCCACCGGCCGAGGATTGAAGCCCACACTCACGTTTCCCTGCGACATGCGGGCTACGGCGTCGAGATCCTCCTCGGTGACCCCGCACTCGGAAAGACGCGCCGGCAGCCCGAGCCGGGCCCGCAGGCGGTCACACGCACCGGCGGGGTCGTCGGGATCTCCCAGTGCAGCGCCGATCCGGGCGACCTCCACCGGCACCGCCTCGGCGTTGAAGCGCAGGACGTGGGCCAGCAGCAGGGCGTTGGCCAGGCCGTGGGCGATCCCCGTGCGACCGCCCAGCAGCTGCGCCAGTCCGTGGTGCACGCCCATGCTGGCGTTCTGCAACGCCCGGCCGCCCAGGGAGGCGCCCACGAGCATCGCCGACCGGGCCGACAGATCGCTCGGATCCTCCACGACGCCGGGCAGGGAGGCCGCCACCCGGTGGACGCAGGCCAGCGCCACCGCTTCGGCCTCGGGCGTCCGACTGATGGCATACAACGCCTCGACCCCGTGGGCGAGGGCGTTCATACCCGTCTCAGCGCTCACGCGGGCGGGCGTGTCGAGGGTGACGAGCGGGTCGTACACCGCGGCCACCGGTGCCGTGGTCGGGCCGCCTGCGCCGCTCTTGCGCCGGGTGGCGAGATCGGTCATCCCGAAGAACGGCGTGACCTCGGCCCCCGAGTACGCCGTCGGCACGGCCACGTGGGCCACTGCCGGTCGGTCGAGGGGAGACAATCCGGGTGTTCCCGCCTGCTGCTCGACGAAGAAGCAGACCGCTTTGCCCAGGTCGGCGCAGGAGCCGCCTCCGAACGACACCAGCCCGTCGACACCATCGGCCTGGGCCTGACGAACGGCAGCTTCCACGGCGGCGGTCGGGACGTGGGAGGTCACCCCGCTGAAGGTGGAGACGAGCTGCCTTCCGAGCAGACTGGCGACGCGGCCGCCCGTATCGGAGCTCGCCCGTCCTTCGGTCGTCACCACCATCACCCGTCGCGCGCCGGTCTCCTTGATCACGTCCGCCAGCCGTTCGAGGCTCCCGACCCCGAAATGGATGCGCTGCGCGTATCCCGTGTGCGTCCAGGAGCCGTCCACGAGGTGTCAGGCGACGGCGCCGGCCTGGCGGAGCTTTTCTCGTTCGTCCGCCGTGAACCCCCATTCGGCCAGGATGGCGTCGGTGTGCTGACCGAAGTGCGGCGGCGGACGCCCGACCGCTCCTGGTGTCCGGCCGAACCGCGGGGCGGGCGCCGGCTGGGGTATCCCGGCGACCTCGACGAAGGTCTCCCGCTGGCGGTTGTGCGGATGGCCGGGTGCTTCGGCCATCGACAGCACCGGAGCGAAGCACACGTCGGTCCCCTCCATGAGGGCACACCACTCGTCGCCGGTCTTGGTGCGGAACACGGCCGCCACGCGCTCCTTGAGCGCGGGCCACTGGGCCCGATCCATCTGCGCCGGGAGCTCTTCGCCCTCCAGGCCGGAGAGACGCAGCAGCTCGGCGTAGAACTGCGGCTCGATCGACCCGACCGACACGTAGCGGTGGTCCGCCGTCTCGTATACGTCATAGAAGTGCGCGCCCGTGTCGAGGAGGTTCGTTCCGCGCTCGTCCTGCCAGATGCCGATGGCCCGGAGGCTGTGGATGAACGTGGTCAGCACGGCGGAGCCGTCGACCATGGCCGCGTCGATCACCTGGCCCTGCCCCGAGCGATCCCGCTCCAACAGCGCGCACGCCACCCCGTAGGCCATCAACATGCCTCCGCCGCCGAAGTCTCCGATGAGGTTGAGCGGCGGGACGGGTCGCTCGCCGGCCCGCCCGATCGGATCGAGCGCTCCGGCCAGGGCGATGTAGTTGATGTCGTGACCAGAGGCGTCTGCGTACGGCCCGTCCTGTCCCCAGCCCGTCATGCGCCCGTAGACGAGACGGGGGTTCCGGGCCATGCATTCGTCGGGCCCGATGCCGAGCCGCTCCATGACTCCGGGGCGAAACCCCTCGATCAGGACATCAGCCTGCTCCACCAGCCTGAGCACCACCTCGGCGCCCTCGGGATGCTTGAGGTCCACCCCGACCGAGCGTCGCCCCCGGCCGAGCAGGTCGATCGGGGGGTGGGCTGGGTCGCCACCGCTCACCTTCTCGGCCCGGTCGATGCGCACGACGTCGGCGCCCATGTCGGCCAGCATCATGGCGGCGAACGGTCCCGGTCCGATACCGGCGATCTCGATGACGCGCACGCTCTCGAGCGGCCCGCTCATCGGACGTGGGCTTTCTCGGCGTTGCCGACCACGGCGTCGGCGACGGTTGGCCATGCCCCCGGTGGGAGCTCGTGGCCCATCCCCTCGACGATGATCAGCTCGGCGCCAGGGACGGCCTTGGCGGTGGCCTCACCGCCGCTCGGCGTGATCAGCGGGTCGGCGCTTCCGTGGATGACGACCGTCGGGACGTCGACCTCGCCGAGCCGTTCCGTGCGGTCCGCGGCGCCCATGACGGCGCCGACCTGGCGGTTGACGCCCGGCGGATAGAACGAGCGGTCGAACTTGGCGGCGGCGTGCTGCCGCGTGCGCTCCTCGTCGAACGGAAAGCCGGGAGAGCCCAGTATGCGGGTCGTGTCGACCTCTGTGGCGATGATCTCTTCTCGCTGGCTCGGCGGCGGTTTCATCAGCAGCTCGATGGCCTCAGCGGTCGATGCGCCGACGCGCGGATAATCGGGGCTGGACATGATCGAGGCCAGGCTGAGCACGCGGTCAGGGTGGTCGATGGCGAGAACCTGGCCGATCATCCCTCCCATCGACACCCCGACGATGTGGGCTCGTTCGATACCCAACACGTCGAGCAGCCCGGCGGCGTCGGCGGCCATGTCCTCCAGGTCGTAGGCCACCGACGATCGGTCACCCTGGATCACCGCCACCATGTCGGGCTCCGGCGCGTCCTCGAGCTTGGTCGACAGACCGACGTCGCGGTTGTCGAAGCGGATCACGCGAAAGCCGGCGGCGGCCAGCTGCCGGCAGAGCTCGTCGTCCCAATAGATGAGCTGCCCGCCGAGGCCGTTGATCAGGAGCATCGCTGGGTCGGTGGGGTCTCCGAAGGTCTCGTACTCGATGTCGATGCTGTTGGCACGCGCCATGACCATGCCCGGATGCTGTCGTGTCTTGACTGTCCGGTCAAGCCCGGTTGACCGCCCGGCCGTGCGAAGCTCTCGGCCATGGGCGACCGGACGTGAGCAGATGTCGCGTGCGGGCGCACGCTCCCGGCCGGGTCAACCTCATCGGTGACCACACCGACTACACGGGCGGGCTGGCCCTCCCCATGGCCATCGATCTCGGCACCGACGTCGTGCTGGAACGGGACGAGGCGCTCCGTCGAGTGGAGCTCGCCTCCCTCGATCGAGCCGGACGGGCGGTGATCGACGTGTCCGATCCCGTGGCTGATCCTCGGGCCGATCCCGTGGGCGATCCTGTGGACGATCCGCCGGCGTGGGCGCGCTACGTCCGAGGCGTGATCGCTATGACAACACCGACGACCGGTGGTGTCGGCACCGTCAGCTCGACCTTGCCGATCGGGGCAGGTCTCGCCTCGAGCGCCGCCCTGGAGGTGGCCGTGGCCCTGGCGGTGGGTTTCGAGGGGACGGAGCTGGAGCTGGCTCGAGCGTGCCAGCAGGCCGAGCAGCTGGCAGCGGGAGTGCCGTGCGGGGTGATGGACCAGCTGACGTCGGTGTCCGGTCGCCAGGACCACGCCCTCCTGCTCGACTGCGCCTCTCTCGCCGTGTCGCCCGTGGCACTTCCCGACGAGGTCGAGGTCGTGGCCCTGCACTCGGGGAGAGCGCGAGGCCTCGCCGGCTCGGCTTACGCCGCCCGTCGCGCCGAGTGCGAAGCGGCCGCTGCCGTCGTCGGACCACTGCGAGAGGCGACTCCCGCCGACGTCGAGTCCATCCGGGATCCCGTCCTCCGGCGGCGCGCCCGCCACGTCGTGACCGAGAACGCCCGGGTGCGGGAGACCGCGCAGGCGATCGCGGCTGGAGACCTGGAGTCGGCGGGTGCGGCGATGGCCGCCAGCCACCACAGCCTGGCCGTGGACTTCGAGGTCTCGACGCCGGCGCTCGACGAGATGGTGGACGAGCTGATGGCCACGCCGGGGGTGTACGGGGCGCGTATGACGGGAGCCGGCTTCGGTGGCTGCGTGGTTGCCTTGGCCGAGCCCGGCGCCGTGGTCGCCGGCGGCCGCCGTCCCGGGTGGATCCTGCGGGCGACGGCGGGGGCCTCGGTCGAGACGCTGGAGTGTCCCTAGAGTCCTTTGGAGCGGTCGCCCGTCGTTCAGCCCCGGTGTTCAGCCCAGGTGGTGAAGGAGCCTGGCCTTCTCGGCATCGAACTCGGCCCTTGTGATCACCCCACGGCGCCACAGCTCGTCGAGCTTCTCGATCTGCTCGGGGACCGTCAGCGGCGCCCGGCCCCCCACCCGGTCAGCCCACCGTCGCCGGGACTCGGCCAGCTGCTGGTGGATGGCCTTCTGGACGGTGACGCACTCGGGGACCCCGATGAACGCCTCCTGGCCCATTGCTCCCGCCGACTCGACGTACAGCCGACCGGAGCCCACCAGTCGCTCGAGGATCGACTGGTGGACCGAGATGTCGTTCAGCCTGTCGAGTGGGATCTCACGGCCGCGTCGGGTGAGGACGCCCGTCCGGTACACGACGCGGTTGTTCGTGAGCACGAAGCTCGTGCTCGCCCACCGTGCGTACCGGCCCGCCAGCCAGAACATGGCGGCGGCGAGAAACAGCAGGATGACGACGATGACGGCGCCTGGGGCGGACGGAAAGGCAGCCAGGATGGCTACGGCCACGATGATGACGCCGACTGCCGCCAGCACCGGCCCGATCAAAAAAGACCAGTGGGGGCGCAGGTCGATCACGACCTCCTCGCCCTCGTTCAGGAGCCTTCGCGGAAACGACACCAACCAGAAGGGTACCGACCACCCCCCTCGCCGCCCGGTCACCAGGAGATACCCGCCGGGGGCCGCCTTCGCCGGACGTCAGGCCAGCTTGCTGGCGATGCTCCCCGCCGACCGCAGCACGGCCCCGTCCGCACCGACGGCGAGATGCTGGACCGCCGGCCTGGCCATGGCCTCGGCCAGCATGTCGGCCAGGAGGGTCGTGAAGGCGACCGGTGGAGCCACCCACAGGTACTTGGCCATCGACCCAGGAACGGTGTTCACCTCGTTGACGAACAGCTCCTTGCCGTCGGAGAGAAAGTCGATGCGCGCCACGCCGCGGAGATCGATGAGCCGGGCCACGAGGTGCGCCGCCTCCGTGAGGCGCGCCGCGAGGCGGCTGTCCAGCTCGGCCGGCAGCTCACGCGGCGCGCTGGCCATACCTTCGCCCCCCACGTACTTGTCGGCGTAACTGAGGATGTCGGACGACTCCTGGGATCGCAGCGGGCGTTCGATGGCCGACAGCTTGACCTCCGGCCAGCTCCTGACCGAGACGTTGAGGTCGAACAGGTCGGGTCGGTAGGGCTCGACCACCGCGCCCCGCCGAAGGTGGGCGTTCGCAAGGAGCCGCGCCGTGGCCGTGCCCACGTCCTCAACGACCTCGATGCCGATGGACGAGCCTCCGAAGCGGGGCTTGACGATGTACGGACCGTCGAACCCGGGGCGGGCGGCCTCGGTGAGCTGGACCCGCGGAAGGGTGGGTAGCCCGGCAGCGATGGCCAAACCGGCGAACGCCAGCTTGTCCATGCTCAGTGCAGCTCCCGCGGCGCTGGGGCCCGTGTAGCGGACGCCGGCGAGATCGAGGGCCGATTGCAGCGTCCCGTCCTCGCCGGGTCCACCGTGGCAGCAGATGACGACGGCGGAGATGTCCAGAGGTCGGGGCCGGCCCGTGAGGGCGGCCCTGGCCTGGAACCCTCCTCCTGCGTCGGCCTCGAGGCGCAGCGGCGTCGAGCCCGGCGGCACTCCGTCGACGAAGGCCTGACCCTCGAGATCCTGCGTTACCTCGTACCAGTCGCCCGACTTCGTCCAGTACAGCGGCCTGATGCGCTCGGTACCCGACATGCTGAGGGCCCGCGTCACCTGGAGCCCGGTCAACACGCTCACGTCGTGTTCAGGCGAAGGCCCCCCGAAGATGACTGCGGTGTCGCTCACAGGTCGCTCTCTTTGCTCTGCCACCAGCCCGCCTCCCCGACGGGTGGCCGGCGCGCTACCTGGAAACTACCGCCTGCGTCGGAGCTGGCCGAGATCATGCGAAGTGGTC
>JBPYEI010000061.1:0-38113 GCA_051985455.1 Acidimicrobiales bacterium | reverse complement strand
TCCCACTCGGGCGGCAGTGGCGGATCACCCGTGAGCGCGACCTCCAGCGCCTACGGCGAGAGGCGCTCCAGCAACCACCCGTCGCCGCAGCGGCGATAGCGGAGGCGGTCGTGGAGGCGGTCCTCCTGGTGGTGCCAGAACTCGATCCAGTCGGGCACGACGCGATAGCCGCCCCAGGTGGGTGGGCACGGGACTTCACCTTCGGCGAAGCGCTCGACGAGCTCGGCGACCCGGTCCTCCAGGACCTGACGGTTGGCGATCACGGCGCTCTGGTGCGAGGCCCAGGCCCCGATCTGGCTGGGGCGGGGTCGGGTCCGCCAGTAGTCCTCGGTCTCCTGGCGGGAGACCTCGTGGACGGGCCCGCCCACCCGGACCTGGCGGACGGGGGGCCAGTGGAAGACCAGCGCGGCGCGTGCATTGGCGGCCAGGTCGGCCGCCTTGGCGCTCTCGTAGCTCGTGTAGAAGACGAATCCGCGGTGATCGGCCTCCTTGAGCAGGACGACCCGGGCGGCGGGCAGCCCGTCCGCAGTGGCCGTGGCCACGGTCATGGCGTCGGTGGCCGCCTCCTGGTGCCATTTCCGAAACTGGCGTATGGGGTCGGGGTCGAGATCATCCTCCCGTAATACGGCCATGGCATGATTCTCGGTTGATTTTTACGGCACGGGTCAAATAGGCGCGTTACAGTGTCTTTGCGGGCCAGTGGGCGGTGGCCATTACAACCGGGGGGAGCGGC
Source organism: Acidimicrobiales bacterium (assembly GCA_051985455.1). GTDB lineage: Bacteria > Actinomycetota > Acidimicrobiia > Acidimicrobiales > AC-9 > AC-9. The sequence goes on along the minus strand of JBPYEI010000061.1, from coordinate 37,380 downwards.
GATGCCACCGTTGGTCATAGGCGGGCGCTACCAGCTCGTCCAGAGGCTCGGATGGGGCGGAATGGCGACCGTCTGGGCAGGCGAGGACTTGACCCTCGGACGCCCCGTGGCGGTGAAGGTGCTCCACGAGGGCCTGGCGCAGGACGTGGGGTTTCGAGGACGCTTCGAGCGGGAGGCCCATCACGCCGCCCTCCTCAGCCACCCCAACGTCGTCACCGTGCACGACTCGGGCCAGGAAGACGAGACCCTCTTCATGGTGATGGAGCTGGTCGACGGTCGGTCGCTCCGCTCCATACTCTCCTCCGCCGTCGGACCGGTCGCCCTGTCTCACACGGTCCGCCTGGGTCGACAGGTGCTCGCCGCCCTGGCGCACGCCCATGACCGGGGCATCGTGCATCGTGACATCAAGCCCGCCAACATCCTCATCGATGACAACGACGTGGTGAAGGTGGCCGACTTCGGGATCGCCAAGGCGGCCGAGGACACCACCGACCTGAGCCCGGCCGGGATGGTGATGGGCACCGCCGCCTACGTATCCCCCGAGCAGGCCGCGGGGCGCGCCGTGACGCCGGCGTCTGATCTCTATTCGTTGGGTTGCGTGCTCTACGAGTGCCTGGCCTGCCAGCCCCCCTTCGTCGGACCGAGCGTGCTGGCCGTGGCCCTCCAGCACTACAACGACAGCCCGCCACCGCTGCGCTCCAGGGCGCCCGCCGTTCATCCCGCCGTCGAGCACGTGGTGATGCGGGCGCTCGAGAAGGACCCCGCTCGACGGTTCCAATCTGCCGCCGATATGGACGCCGCCTGGGTGAGGGCCGGCAGTCACGCGTCGAGGGTGTCGTTCGTCGGAGCACCCGTCGAGCATCATGTGGGGGGCGACGGTTGGCGCGAGTTCGTCCCTGCCGGTCGTACGCAATCGACCGGCAACATGGAGCAGATCGCCGTCGAGTGAACGTCGACTGAACGACGTGAAGAGGTCACGACCGCAGCGCGGTCTAGACCCCCAAGGAGGGCCGACAGCCCTTGACCCTCCCTTGTGGCTATGGTAGTCCCGAGCAGGCAGCAGGGTCGTGTTCTCCATTCCAGTCCGTGAGGCGGCGGAGGTGTCATGTATCCCTCTCGCTTCGAGTACGTGGCGCCCTCATCGCTCGACGAGGCTCTCGCCATCCTGGCCGAGCGCGGTGACGACGCCAAGGTTCTTGCAGGTGGGCAGAGCCTGGTACCACTGATCAAGCTCCGTTTTGCCAGCCCTGGTCTCCTCGTCGACCTGAACCGCCTGCCCGGGCTCTCGTACATCGACGACACGCCCGAGGGTCTGCGGGTCGGCGCCCTGACCCGCCACAGCCAGCTGGTCGACTCGGCGGTGCTGTCGGCTCGCTACCCGGCGATGGCGGCCGCCGCCCCGCTCATCTCCGATCCGCTGGTGCGCAACCGCGGGACCATCGGTGGGTCACTGGCCCACGCCGATCCTGCCGGTGACTGGGGCTCGGTGATGCTGGCCCTCGGCGCCCAACTGGTCGCCAGGAGCGCCAAGGGAGAGCGGGTGCTCGACATCGCCGACTTCTTCCTCGGCACGTTCAGCACGGCGCTCGAGCCCGACGAGATCGTGACCGAGGTGCGCGCGCCCGCCACCGCACCCCGTTCCGGCGGCACCTACCTCAAGCTGGAGCGAAAGGTCGGTGACTTCGCCACGGTCGGTGTTGCCGTGCAGGTGCAGCTGGACGACGGGGTCGTGGGCCGGGCTGGCATCGCCATGACCGCCGTCGGCTCGAGCAACATCAGGGCCGAGAGGGCCGAGGGCGCCCTGGCTGGGGCCGTGCCCGCCCCGGCGGTGTTCGAGGAGGCGGCCCGGTTGGCGGGCCAGGCCGCCGAGCCGGCGACCGACGTGCGTGGGTCGGCGGAGTACAAGCGCCACGTGGTCGAGGTGTATGTCAAGCGAGGGCTGGCCCACGCGGTCGAGTCGGCCCAGAGGACATAGGGACGACAGGAGGTCAGAACGTGCAGATCACGGTCACCGTGAACGGCGTGGCGAGGACGAGCGACGTCGAGCCTCGGACCCTGCTCGTTCACCACCTGCGGGACGCCCTCCGCCTGACCGGAACCCACGTCGGCTGCGACACGACGAGCTGTGGCGCCTGCACCGTTCTGCTCGACGGGGTGCCGGTCAAGTCGTGCGCCCTCTTCGCTGTGCAGGCGGACGGTGCCGCCGTCACGACGGTCGAGGGGCTCGCATCCGACGGCCAGCTGCACCCCGTCCAAGAGGGCTTCAAGGAGGAGCACGGGCTCCAGTGCGGCTTCTGCACACCGGGGATGATGCTGGCGGCCAGTGCACTGCTCGAGCGCAACCCGAGCCCGAGCGACGACGACATCAGGTGGGCGCTGTCAGGCAACCTGTGTCGCTGTACCGGCTACGTCAACATCGTGCGGGCGGTGCAGTGGGCGGCAGAGCGGGCGCGCGCCGGAGCGGCCCCCACCCCGGTGAGCTGAGGAGGTAGCCATGGCCACGACAGTCGAGGCGCCGGGCGTCGCCGGCATCGGCCACCGGGTCAAGCGCAAGGAGGACGACCGCTTCATCCGCGGAGGTGGCACCTACGTCGACGACATCGCCCTCCCCGGCATGCTCCATCTGGCCATCCTCCGCAGCTTCACGGCTCATGCCCGCATCCGCTCGATCGACGTCACGTCGGCGGTGGCTTTGCCGGGCGTGGTGGCGGTGCTGACGGGTGCCGACCTCGCCGCCCACGGTCTGGCCTGGATGCCGACGCTGTCAGGCGACACCCAGGCGGTGCTGGCCACCGACAAGGTGAGGTTCCAGGGCCAGGAGGTGGCGGCCGTCGTCGCCGAAGATCCCTACGTCGCCCACGACGCCCTCGAGCTGATCGAGGTCGACTACGAGCCCCTGCCGCCTGTCGTGGACGCCCGGCAGGCGCTCGACGTGGCGGCACCGGTGATCCGTGACGACAAGGAGGGCCAGACCGACAACCGCGCCTATTCCTGGCAGGCGGGAGACCAAGGTGCCACCGACCGGGCCATGGCCGGCGCCGACGTCGTGGTCAGCCTCGAGACGTACTACCCGCGCTGTCATCCCTCTCCCATGGAGACCTGCGGGATCGTCGCCGACGTCAATCCTTCCACCGGCAAGGCCACGCTCCACATGACGTCACAAGCGCCCCACGCCCACCGGACGTTGTTCGCCATGGTCGCCGGCCTGCCCGAGCAGAACATCCAGATCATCACGCCGGATATCGGCGGTGGCTTCGGCAACAAGGTGCCCATCTACCCCGGCTACGTCGTGGCCACGGCGGCGTCGCTCGTCATCGGGCGCCCGGTCAAGTGGGTCGAGGACCGCTCCGAGAACCTCATCTCGACCGGCTTCGCGCGTGACTTCCACATGCGAGGCGAGATGGGTCTGTCCCGCGATGGGAAGATGCTCGGTCTTCGGGTGGACCTGCTCTCGGACAACGGAGCCTTCTTCGCCGACGCCCAGCCCAGCAAGTGCAAGGCGGGGTTGTTCCACATCGTGACGGGCTCCTACGACATCCCCGCCGCCCACGTGAGCGCCGAGGGCGCGTACACCAACAAGGCTCCGGGCGGGGTCGCCTACCGCTGCTCGTTCCGAGTGACCGAGGCGTCGTTTCTGATCGAGCGGCTCGTACAGACGGCGGCGGTCGAGCTGGGCATGGACCCCGCCGAGCTCAGGATGCGCAACTTCATCAGGCCCGAGCAGTTTCCCTATCACTCCGCCACAGGGTTCGTGTACGACTCCGGCAACTACGAGGCCGCGCTCCAGCGGGCGCTGGAGGAGATCGGCTACGCCGGGCTTCGCAGAGAGCAGGAGGCGGGACGCGCCGCCGGACGGCTGATCGGCATTGGCATCGCCAGCTTCACCGAGGTGGTCGGCGCTGGCAACCACAAGGACTACGACATCGCCGGCATCAAGATGTTCGACTCGGCCGAGCTGCGGGTGCACCCCACGGGCAAGGCGATCCTGAAGATCGGGGTCCAGACCCAAGGTCAGGGTCACGAGACCACCTTCGCCCAGATCGTGGCCAGCGAGCTCGGGATCCCGCCCGAAGACGTCAGCGTCCAGTACGGCGACACCGACAACGTGCCGTACGGTCTGGGCACCTACGCGTCACGGTCGACGCCGACGGCCGGGGCGGCGACGGCAGTGGTTTGTCGGAAATTGCAGGAGAAGGCGCGCAAGCTCGCCGCCCACCTCCTAGAGGCGGCCGAGGACGATATCGACCTCGAGGAGGGGCGGTTCTCGGTGCGCGGCAGCCCCGACCGCGGGGTGACCATCCAGGACGTTGCCCTCGCCGCCTACACCAACATGCCCGACGACCTCGAGGCCGGTTTGGAAGGCGTCACGTACTACGACCCGCCGAACATGACCTATCCCTTCGGGACCTACGTGGTCGTCGTGGAGGTCGACGCCGATACCGGCGAATGGAAGGTCCGCCGGGTCGTCGCGGTGGACGACTGCGGCGTGCGCATCAATCCCATGATCGTGGAGGGCCAGATCCACGGTGGGCTGTGCGAGGGCTACGGCATCGCCGCCATGCAGCTGATCACCTTCGACGAAGAGGGCAACTGCATCGGATCGAACTACATGGACTACCTGTTGCCCACGGCGTGGGAGACGCCACGGTTCGAGACCTTCGCCACGGTCACCCCGTCGCCCCATCATCCCCTCGGTGCCAAGGGCGTCGGCGAATCGGCGACCGTCGGCTCACCGGCGGCCTACGTCAATGCCGTGATCGACGCCCTCGCCCATCGCGGTGTGCGCAATGTCGACATGCCCGTGACCTCGGCCAAGGTGTGGGATGCACTCCAGGCTGCGGGGGCAGGCCCCTGAGGGGGCGGACATGACCGACCGCGTGCTCTCGGAGGCGGTCACGCTGCAGGCGCGCAGGGAGCCGCACGTGCTGGCCACCGTGGTGTGGTCGCAGCGGCCGGTGTCGGGCAAGCCCGGCGCCAAGGCGCTGGTCTTCCGGGACGGCAGTGTGAGGGGATGGGTGGGGGGTTCGTGCTCGGAGCCGCTGGTCGTGCGGGAGGCGATCGACGCACTGGACGACGGTCGGCCCCGCCTGCTGCACCTGGGCCCCGAAGGCGAGGAGCGCACGAGCCGCCAAGGCGTGGTGGTGCGGTCGGTCTGCTGTGCCAGCGAGGGGGCGCTCGAGGTGTTCCTTGAGCCCATCCTGCCGCCGCCGTTGCTCGTCGCTGTGGGCCGGGCGCCGCTGGTCGGCGCCCTGGTGGCGATGGCGCGCGACATCGGCTTCGACACGGCCGTCGTCGAGCGCGACCCGTGGTCAGTGGACGAGCCCGGGACCGTCGTGGATGACCTGGATGACCTCGACAAGCTGGGGATCGGACCCACCTCCTTCGTGGTGGTCGCCACCATGGGCCGCTACGACGAGGACGCCATCCACGCCGCCCTGGCGACGGACGCCGCCTACATCGGGCTCGTGGCGTCGCGCCGGCGCGGCGACGCGGTCCTGTCCACCCTCCGGGCTGCCGGCGTCGCCGAAGAGCAGCTCGCCCGCGTCCGCTACCCGGCCGGGCTCGACCTCGGCGCTGTCGCCCACCAGGAGATCGCCGTGGCCGTCCTGGCCGAGCTGGTGCAGACCCGAGCCAAGCGACAGGGCTAGGCCGGCCCGGGAGGCCGGCCGGCGAAGATGGCCGCCGGCGCGTCAGCGCCCAGGCCGGCCCGGGACGCCGGCCGGCGAAGATGGCCGCCGGCGCTCAGGCGCCGGTCACGTCGGGTCGGGGTCGGTCTCCAGGAGGCGGGCGTACGCACGTGCGGCCGCCTCGGTGTGCGGACCGGGACAGCTCGCCAGCGAACGTTCGTCGACGCGTCGGATGGCCTGCACGTTGCGAGTGGCGGACGTGAGGAAGGCCTCGTCGGCCTCGGCCAGAGCCCCGATGGGGACGTCCCGCTCGGCGACGTCGAGCCGGCAGCGCTCGACGATCAGTGCTCTCGTCACTCCCGCCAGGCAGCCGGCCGACAGCGGCGGGGTGAGCAGCCGGCCGCCGAGGACCAGGAAGACGTTCGAGCCGCTGCCTTCGCAGAGGTTGCCCGCGGTGTTGGCGAAGATGGCCTCTGACGCGTCCTGGCGCCGAGCCTCGGCCAAGGCCAGCACGTTCTCCGCGTATGACGTGGTCTTGACCCCCACGAGTGCGCCGCGCTCGTTGCGGGGCCAGGGGACCGTGACCACATCGGTGCTCGGCGGCCGCTCTGGCGCTGGGCCCAGCAGCACCGCGGCGGTGGGCGTGCCGTCGCCCCGGGCGGAGCTGAGGGGCCCACTGCCGCTCGTGTAGACGACGCGGACGACGGCGTCGGTGAGGTCCTCCGTAGCGCTTACCTCGTCCACGGCCGTATGGAGGGCGGCGGCGTCGGGGGCCGGCAGTCCCATCGCCACCGCCGAGCGCACCAGGCGCGCCAGGTGCCGGGTCACGGCGTGTGGCCGTCCGGCGCGCACGGCGATCGTCTCGAAGACGCCGTCGCCCACGGTGAGGCCGTGGTCGAACGCGCCGACCTGGGAGTCATCGTGGTCGATCAGCTCCCCGTTGACCCACACCTTCACGATCGTGAACGCCCGGAGCTCGCGTCGGTGCTCCATACCTCGGCCAGAAAGTCGGCGATCTCGGCCGTGAGCCGGTCGGGCCACACCCGCAGCTCCAGGGGAGAGCGGGCCCGGACGAGATGGGCATTGGGCAGCTCGCGCGCCAGGTTGGTGGCGTCGTTCAGCGGGTGGATGAGGTCGTTGCGGTGTCCCAGCACGAGCGCCGGCACAGCGATGGCGTGCCGTTCTTCCACCGCCGGGGCAGTCGGACCGACGAGGACGCCGTGCAGCACGGCGGCCATCTGGTCGGGGGGCAAAGAGGCGGCGTTGAGCATGCTGTTGAGTGGGCCGAACGGCGTCCTCGGCAGGATTCTCATGAAGCTGGTGATGACGTTGGCCAGGGGCCTGGCGTAGTGGAGCGCCAGCACCAGCGGCACGAACACCACGGCGGCAGCGGGCACCGACCATTCGAGGGCGGGCATCTCCAGCACCAGTCCCCGAACCCGCTCCGGCGCCAGCACGGCTGCCTGGAGGCTCACGTTTGCGCCCAGCGAGACCCCGCCGAGCACGGCCTGGTCGGCACCGAGGTGGTCGAGCAGGGCAAAGACCTGGTGGGCGTAGAGGTCGATGCGGTACATCGACGCGTGCTCGGGATGGTCGCTCCGGCCGTGCCCGAGCAGATCGAGCAGCACCACGCGGTAGCCGCGGCGGGCCAGCGATTCGGCGATGCCGCGGTTGACCTCGGCGTCGAGCAACAGACCGTGGAGGTAGACGAGGATGTGGTCACCATCGCCATGCACCTCGTAGGCCAGGTCGTTCCCCTCGAACCGGAACCTTCCAGTCTCGACGCCGGTCGCCGTTCGCCTGGTTGTTCGGGCGGGCCCGGGTCTGACGATCGGTTGGTCGGGGACCTGGTCGAAGGCGTGGGCCGTCATGGCTCCAGCCTACGGGTCTCCTATGCCGAACCGGATGGACGGGGATCAGGGCCTGATTTCGAGCCCCTTCCAGACGGTGGCCACGGCGGTCTCTGCCCATCTCGGGGGACGCTTCCTGCCGTTCAGCTGGCGGGCGATGAACGAGCCTATGAGCATCTCCATGACCAGGTCCAGGTCGGCGTCGGGCCTGATCATGCCGAGCTCCTGGGCCCGCCGTAACAGTTGGAGGCTGTGCTGCTTGCGGGGGCGGATGATGCGCTCCCGGTGCAGCTCGACGAACTCGGAGTCGTCCCGCTCGACGAGGAGCGAGCCGATCACGTCGAGGCCGACCTCCTCGTGAGCCTTCTCGAACTCGTGCAGGAACTTGACGAGATCGCGCCGCGGATCGTCGGACGGTCGGGGGAACCGGTCGACCGGGACCTGCGTCGCCAGCGCCACCGTGGCCAGGTCGGCCTTGTTGCGGTAGCGGCGGTAGATCGTGGTCTTGGCCACGCCCGCCTCTGCGGCCACGGCCTCCACCGAGAGGTGGCGGTACCCGACGTCCTTCAGTAGCCGCAGCGTGGTAGCGAGGATGGCCGCATCGGTGTGCTCGTCGCGCGGCCGGCCTCTGGCGGGCGCCGACGGGATGGACGCCGGGGCCGGCACGGTCACGCCGCCACTGGCGCGGCCTGCGCCTCGGGCACCTGTGCCGGGGCCACGAAGTCCCGTTGGCGCACCAGGAGGGCGGCCAGCACGGCGCCCACGAAGGCGGTCACCGAGGCGATGATGAACAGCTCGTTCAGGCTGCTGACGAAGGCCTGGTTGGCGGCGTGGCTGACCGTGGCGCGGAACTGCGGCGGCACGGCGGCGACGACCTGGCGGCTGCCGCCCGCCGAGACTCCCTGGGCGATCTGGCTGGTGTGGGCGGCTGCCGGAGTGCCCGCCAGCAGGCTGCCCAGCTTGCTCTGGATGCTGCTCTGGAAGATGGCGCCCAGGTAGGCGATCCCGGTGGCGAAGCCGACCTGCCGGAACGTGTTGTTGATCCCCGACGCCATGCCGCTGCGCGCCGGCTCGACCACCCCGACCGCGGCAGTAGACAGCGGCGGGTTGATCATGCCGATGCCGATGCCAGCGAGGATGAACCCAGGAAGCAGAGCGGTCCACGTGTCCCCTAGCCGCCGGCCTCCCATGAGGATCAAGGCAATCCCGACGATCAGCAGCCCTCCGCCGAGGAAGATGCGGAGCGGCGTTCGCTCGGACAGCTTGCCGACGACAGGAGCGACGAAGAACGCCAGCAGCGTGACCGGTAGGTACACCAGGCCGGCCTTGAGCGGGCTGTAGCCCAGCACGTCCTGCAGGTACAGGCTGATGTAGAGGAACATCGAGAACATCGAGGCGGCGATGAAGAATGCCGTCGTCGAGGCGCCGACGAAAGCCGGCTTGCGAAAGAGGCTGAGGTCGAGCATGGGATGCCTTCTCCGCGCCTCGATGGTCACGAAGGCCACGAGGGAGACACCGGAGCCGATGAGAAAAGCGAGTATGAGGGGGCTCGTCCAGCCGTCGCTGTTGCCGCGGATGAGGGCGTACACGAGGAGGGCGAGGGCACCGCTGAAGGTGATCGCCCCGGGAAAGTCGATGCCGCTCGGACTGGGGTCGCGCGATTCAGCGACGTTGCGCAGCGTGAAGGCGACGGCCACGATGCCGATGGGCACGTTGACGAGGAAGATCCACTCCCAGCCAAAGCTGTCGGTCAACACGCCGCCGAGAAGCGGGCCGACGGCGACGGCGGCCCCGATGACGGCTCCGAGGATCCCGAAGGCCGTGGCCCGCTCAGGTCCCCGGAAGGCGTTGGCGACCAGCGCCAGCGACGTGGCGAACATCATGGCCCCGCCGATCCCCTGGAGGGCGCGGGACGAGGTGAGCATCAGCGGGTTTGCCGCGAGCCCGCAGAGGAGCGATGCGGTCGAGAAGACCACCAGCCCGATCACGAAGACGAGCCGGCGCCCGATCAGGTCGGCGACCGATCCCGCAACGAGCAGCGCCGCCGCGAGCGTGAGCGCGTAGGCGTCCACCACCCACTGCAGGTCCGAGAAGCTCGAATGGAGTGCGCGCTGGATGGAGGGGAGGGCGACGTTCACGATCGTGATGTCGAGCAGGAGCATGAACGTCGCCACCGAGACTGCCGTGAGCGTCCACCACTTGCGATCGGCCATGGGTCCTCCCGGGGGGTGGTGCGGCTGACGCTTTGCTGAGCGCCCTCGATCAGCTACGCAACGTATCGTATTCAAATTCGCCCAGCGGCGCAAGGGTCAGACCGACTTCCGGCCTGTGGCCCACGTCACGTGGAGTTTTGCGCCGTCGGGGCGTACGCTACCGAGCGTGAGGACGGCCGCTGGGGGCCCGGTGCAGGTGGAAGAGATCGCTCGAAGCCTTGCCAGACGCGCCCCGAGCGCACATCTCGTCGGGGCGGTCGTCATCCTCGGGTACCTTCTCTGGCTCCCGCCACCTGGCGGCCGGGCCAGCACCCACGTTCTGCTCGTCAACTGCGCCGTCTTCGTTGCCTACCTCGCGGTGGCCTTCCCTATCGGCTTCCTCTGGTGCAGCCACGTCGCAGATAGAGCATGCCGCTGGCTGATCGAGTGTCGGAGCCCGGCCGACGACGAGGCCCGAGCCACGCTGTCGCTGCCGTGGCGCCTCGCCGTGGTCTCGTTCGCTCTGTGGCTCGGAGCAGGCGCCCTGTTCGCTCCGCTCAACCTGGCCTTCGACCACACCGGTGTCGAGAGCGCCCGGGTGTGCATCGGCATCCTGCTCGCCGGTCTGACGACGTCGGCCATCGCGTTCATGCTGACCGAGCGGGCGATGCGTCCGATCTTCGCCCAGGCTCTGGCCGACGGGCGGGCCGTGGGGGCGCGGCGCCTGCGGTTGGGCCCGAAGCTGGTACTGACGTGGGCGCTCGGGTCGGGTGTGCCCCTGTTGGCCATCGCCCTGTTGCCGGTCGGTCTCGGGGCAGGGGGCCGGGCGGAGCTCGTTACTCGGGTGATCGGGCTTGCCGTGCTGGGCGTTGTTGTCGGCTTCATGATGTCGGTCGTCTCCGCCCGCATGTTCTCCGACCCACTCGAGCGGCTCCGTCGAGCGGTGGCGAGCGTGGAGGACGAGGACCTGGACGTCGAGGTCGAGATCGACGACGCCGGCACGCTCGGGTACCTCCAGGCGGGCTTCAACCGGATGGTTGCGGGGCTGCGCGAACGGCGGCGGCTCGAGGACCTGTTCGGCCGGCACGTGGGCGTGGACGTGGCGAGGCGGGCGCTGGACGGCGGGGTGCGCCTCGAAGGCGAGCGACGGGAGGTCAGCGCCATGTTCGTGGACCTCGTCGGTTCCACCCGGCTGGCGCAGGCCCAGGGCGCCGAGGACGTCGTCCGCACGCTGAACGCCTTCTTCGGGATCGTCGTGGAGGTGGTCACGGCCGAGGGCGGGTGGGTCAACAAGTTCGAGGGCGACGGCGCCCTGTGCATCTTCGGCGCCCCGGCCGACCAGCCCGACCACGCCGCCAGGGCACTGCGGGCGGCGCACACCCTGCGCAAGGAGCTGCTGGCTCTGTCGGGCACCAACGCCGAGGTCGACGCGGCCATCGGGGCCTCTTCCGGGATGGCGGTGGCCGGCAACGTCGGCACCGCCCAGCGTTACGAGTACACCGTGATCGGCGATCCGGTGAACGAAGCCGCCCGCCTGACCGAGCAGGCCAAGTCGCGTCTCGGCCGCGTCCTCGCCAGCGAGGAGACGATCGTTCGCTCTGGTGGGGAGGGCCGGCGGTGGGGCGCGGTGGGAGAGCTCGACCTCCGGGGCAGGACCACGCCGACCCGGGCGTACGATCCCGGACCGCCAGCGGGCGCGCCCGCGCCGGCGCCGGCGGACGCCGGGTCGCCGGCGGCGCCACTCGCCGACACCTAGCGCCTCGGGTCCGGCCCGATAGGTTGCCGGTCGTGGCCCGACCGAGCGCCCAGGAGTCGATGGGACGGGTGGGACTTCCTGCTCCCGTCCGCGAGCTCGCCCGTCGCACGTGGGACGTGGTCGTCGTGGGCGGGGGCCACAACGGGTTGGCGGCCGCCGCCTACCTGGCGCGTGCCGGTCGCCAGGTCCTCGTGCTCGAAGCGCGAGAGCGGGTGGGCGGGGCCTGCACGCTGGAGCAGCCGTTCGAGGATCCGGCCTGGCATGTCAGCCCGTGCGCCTATCTCGTCGGCTTGCTCCACCCGCTGGTGGTCGAGGAGCTGGAGCTGGCGAGGCACGGCTACGCGGTGGAGATCGTGGACCCTCACCTGTGGTGTCCGCTCGAGGACGGTTCGGCCCTCACTCTGTGGAACGACCCGGCCCGCTCGGCGGCCGAGGTTGCGACCATCTCGCCCGATGACGTCGAGGGGTTCGCTGGCTACGAGGACCTGTTCGCTCGCCTCCGGCGGGCGCTGCGTGGTCCGGGGCCGGGTTGTGACACGTGGCTGGGCGAGTCGCCCACCGTGGACGAGATCGTGGCCAGCCTGGCGGGCGACCGAGAGGCGGTCGACGTGGTGCTCGGCGTGTCGATCGCCGAGGTGCTGGAGCGGCACGTGCAGGACCCTCGCCTGCGGACCGCTCTCCACGGGCAAGGAATCATCGGGACTTACGCCGGTCCCCGCGACGCGGGCACCGCCGCCATCCACGCCATGCACGCCTCGGGGACCCTGGAGGGGAGGGGAGGGGTCTGGGGGTACGTGCGGGGCGGTATGGGCCGGGTGTCGTTCGCGCTGGCCGACGCGGCGTGCGCCAGCGGTGCGGTCGTGACGTCGGGCGTGCCCGTCGCCAGCGTCATTCCCGGCGAAGGGGTCGTGCTCGAGGGCGGTGAGACCGTACGCGCCGACGCCCTGGTGTCCAACGCGGATCCCAAGCGGACCCTGGCACTGTGCGCCAGCGGTGTGCCGGACGACTATCGCCGGCGGGTCGAGAGGTGGAAGACGGACAGCCCGGTGGTCAAGGTCAACTGCGGCTTGGCCCGGCTGCCACGGTTCACGGCGGCGCGTGACGGCACACCGTTCCGGTCCATGGTGACGATCAGCACAGGTGTCGACGACACCCAGGCCGCCTGCGCGGCCAGCCGTGGCGGCGACCCGTCACCGGCGTGGTGCGAGCTGTACTTCCAGACGGCCTACGACCCGACCATCGCACCCAAGAGCAGGCATATCATGAGCGTCTTTGCTCAGTACGCCCCGTACCGGCTGGCCACCGGCGACTGGACGATGCGGAGGGAGGAGATCGGCGATCTCGTCCTGGCCAGCATCGCCCGCTTCGCGCCGGACGTGGCTGACGTGGTCGAGCACCGCCAGGTGCTCGGCCCGCCCGACATCGAGAGCCGCACGGGGCTCACCGACGGGCACATCTTTCAGGGCGAGTGCCTTCCGGACCAGATGTGGGACCGGCGCCTCTCGCCCCGCACGCCCGTCGAGGGGCTGTATCTGTGCGGTGCGGCCACGCACCCCGGTGGGAGCGTGATCGGTGTCAACGGCCGCAATGCGGCCATGGTGGTGCTGGCGGACCTGGCCGCACGCCGCCGACCGCGAGGCGCCGTCGGCTGACCGGACGGCGCCGATGGCGGGTCCTGCGTCAGGAGCCGGGCGACTCCGACCTGTCGATACGGGCGTCGGCCCCCGGATAGAAGACGGTCTCGTGACCGTCGTCCCAGCGGACCCGGTAGTGCTGTCCTTCTCTGGCGCTCATCACGTCGAGGATCTGCCCGCTGCGACGCGCCTGTCCAACCTTGTTGCCTTCCACGATGACACGGTCACCTCGTCGTGCCTCCATGGTCACCTCCGTCACCTGCCGGATGCCGGATTGACGTTACTCCCCTACGGCACCACCCACCGCCGCCCGCCCTGGCCGGGCAGGAGGCGCCCGAAGCGCATGCCGGGAAAGTGCACGCCTGCCACCGGGACGCCCGTGCCCTCGATCTCCCGAGCGAGGGCCGTCCGCGTCCGTCGGGCCAGGTCGGGGTCGACGTCGCCCAGGATCGCCCACTCGTCGTCGACCAGCTGCACCGGGCAGTGGGCCACGTCACCGAGCAGCAGGGCACGGTCCGTGCCCGACGAGAGGACGACGACCGTGCTGCCGGGGGTGTGCCCGGGAGCGGCCAGCACGTCCACGCCCGGAAGGAGCGGCCCACTGGCGTCCCACGTTTCCAGCCTGCTCTCGAGGGGCGACAACTTCTTGGTTGCTCCGGGGTCGGGCCCGACGAAATGCGCCCAGTCCCTCCGGTCGCAACGGTAGGTGGCGTTGGGAAACACCACCTCGCCCGTTCTCGTGGCCCAGCCGACATGGTCGAAATGGAGGTGGGTGAAGAGCACGTCGGTGACCTGTTCGGGCCTGACCCCATGGGCGGCCAGGCTCTCGAGGAATTCGCCCCCGGCGAAGGGACCCTTGATCGTTCCCACACCGGCATCGACAAGGGCGATGCGTCCGCCGTGGCGCACGAGGAACCCGCCCAGCTCCACGGGGAGCAGGCCATCGTCGGTGAGGAGCTGGTGGTGGGGTGCCCAGTCCTCCTCGGTCGTGCCGGCGAAGGCCTGGCTGGCCGGGAAATAGGCGGTGCCGTCGTGGACGGGCAGGACCTCGACCTCTCCAATGCGCATGACGCCAGCATGGCGTCTACGTTGACACCGTGGCCACAGTCGAGGTGCCGGCGCTCAACCCCTTCGAGCCAGGGTTCTTCGCGGACCCGTACTCGCGCTACCGGGCGCTCCGGGAGCGCGACCCCGTTCATCACAGTCCCTTCGGTCTGTGGATGCTGTTCCGCTATGACCACATCGTCGAGCTCCTGCGCGATCCCTCGCTGAGCGTCGAGCCGGAGAACGCCAAGCCCACGCTGCGCAGGCAGTTGTTCGAGGAGGTGGGTGGCGAACGCGCCGCCCGCCGGCCTCGCGCCATCCTGAGCCTCGATCCTCCGGACCACACCAGGCTGCGTCGTCTCGTCTCCAAGGCCTTCACGCCGAAGCGGGTCGAGAGCCTGAGGCCCCGGGTCCAGCAGCTGGTCGACGAGGCGCTCGACGCGGTGGCGCCGAATGCGGCGATGGACGTCGTCGCCGACCTCGCCTACCCCCTCCCTTTCACCGTCATCTGCGAGCTGCTGGGCATGCCCGAGGGCGAGCGCGAGCACATCCGACAAGCGTCCCACACCCTGGCGGGCACGCTCGATCCCATCTTGTCTCCGACGATCGTCGAGGAGGCGTTGGCGGCTTCGGAGCTCATCCGGTCGTACGTGAGCGAGGTCGTGGCCTGGAAGCGCCGGCACCCGGCCGACGATCTCCTCTCGGCTCTCGTCGAAGCCGAGGAGGAAAGCGACAAGCTGTCCGAGCGTGAGCTCTTCGACCAGGTCGTCCTGCTCTACATCGCTGGGCACGAGACCACGGTCAACCTGATCGGAAACGGCACCCTCGCCCTGCTCCGGCACCGGGCCGCCTATGGGGAGCTCGCAGGCGATCCAGATCTCGCCGTGAACGCCGTCGAGGAGTTGCTTCGCTACGACAGCCCCGTGCAGTTCTCGCGTCGCATCACCCTCGTCGACCTCGAGCTGGGCGACAAGCGCATCGAAGCCGGCAGCTTCGTGCTCACCTGCCTCGGCTCGGCCAACCACGACCCGGGCCGGTGGGGTGACGACGCCGACGACCTGTCGCTCACGCGTGCGGGCGCCGCTCAGCACCTCTCGTTCGGGAGCGGCATCCACTACTGCCTCGGGGCGGCGCTGGCCCGGCTCGAGGCTCAGGTGGCGCTCGGCACCCTGTCCCGTCGCTTCCCGGCCGCCGAGCTGGGCGACCAGCCCGAGACGTGGAACGGCCGGATCGTGCTGCGCGGCCTCGACCGCCTGCCCATCTCACTCGGTTGACGTGGGCCCCTCCTTGCACCCGGACGTGGCCCACCTCGCCTTCCTGCTCGGGACCTGGGCGGGCGAGGGCCACGGCGAGTACCCGACGATCGAGGACTTCGATTATCAGGAGGAGATTCGCTTCTGGCACGTCGGCAAGCCGTTCCTCGCCTACGCCCAGCGGACGTGGAGCATCGACGACGAACGCCCGCTGCACTCGGAGTCGGGCTATTGGCGATCGCAGCCCGGCGGCCAACTGGAAGTCGTCCTGGCCCACCCCACCGGCGTGGTGGAGGTCGAGGAGGGGACGCTCGATGCCGGTGTGGACGGGGTCGACATCGAGCTGGCGAGCGTGGCCGTGGCTCGCTCCTCAACGGCCAAGGAGGTGTTGTCGCTCGGCCGTCACATCACCGTGCGGGGGGATTCCTATGTCTACCGCTTGCGCATGGCGGCCGTGGGCAAGCCCCCCACGCATCATCTGGCCGGCGAGCTGCAACACGTGGCCGCCGGTTGAGATGTCGGCCCGGGTGTACGTCGCAGTCGTGGGCGCGGGGGACGCCGACGGGGAGCTGGCGTCGGCGGCCGAGCAGGTGGGACGCGGCCTGGCCCGGCGCGGGGCCACCGTCGTCTGCGGGGGTCTTGGAGGCGTGATGGCGGCGGCGTGCCGCGGCGCCAAGTCCGCCGGCGGGATCACGGTCGGGATCCTGCCGGGCAGGCGGCGGCGGGATGCCAATGAGTGGGTCGACGTGGCAATCCCGACCGGAATGGGTGAGACCCGCAACGCCCTCGTCGTGCTGAGCGCTGACGCCGTCGTCGCCGTCGGCGGCGAGCACGGCACACTCTCGGAGGTCGCCTTCGGTCTCAAGCTGGGGCGGCCGGTCGTCGGGCTCCGGACCTGGCGGCTGACCCGCGGCGACGGCAGCCTCGACGAGAGCATCGTGCCGGCCGACGACCCCGATGGGGCCGTCGCCGCCGCCCTCGCCCTCGTCGCCGCAGCGGCGGACTGAGGCTCGGTTCAGGGGCGGTCGAGCCACCCGCCGGCCCGGCCGCTGGGGGCGGCGACCAGCCCGGCGAGAATCGACAGCGCGATCTCCTCGGCGCTGCGCGCGCCGATGTCCAGCCCGACCGGCGTGTGGATGCGGGCGAGGTCGGTCTCGGCGATCCCCAGCGAGCGCAGGGCGTCGATGTGCTGGGCCGTGTGCCGGCGGCTTCCCATGACGCCCACGAACCGGGCCCCCGTCGCCAGCAGGACGGACAGGTGGTCGGCCAGGTCGGGGGCGTCGTGGTCGGTGTGGACGACGTCGGTCGGCTGCCGGGTCGCCAACTCCTTCGGCGAGGCGAACACCGCGCCCGCCTCCGCCCGGTGCTCGGCGCTGATCCGAGCTCCCCGGTGCTCGATCAGGACGGTCTCGTAGCCGAGGTCGCGACCCCAGCGCAACAGCCATCGGGCGACGGGCGTGGCGCCCAGGACCACCAGACGGGCGCGGGGGCGGTAGGGCTCGAGGTAGGCCTCCACCCGGCCGAGGTCGTGGTCGTAGGTGCGCAGGGCCGGCTGGCCCGCGTCGAGCAACGCCGCCGTGTCACCAGCGGCCTGATCGTCGAGCTCTGCGCAGCCGAGCGTGCCGGCCAGGGGTCCGCTGGGGCCGACGAGGAGCTTGTTACCGGGCTCGCAGGGTGGCGATCCGAAGGTGCGGACAGCCGTGGCCAGCACCACCGGTTCCCCCCGCTCGATGCGGCGGGCGAGCTCCAAGACGACCTCGGACGCAGGGTTGGGGTCGCTCACGCGCCGTTGGCTCAGCTGGCCGCCAACTGGGCTGTCAGCTGCGACCTGATCGTCGAGCAGTCCACCGCAGACCCCAGGGAGGAGTCTCCGCCGCTCGACCAGGCCTTGTTGAGCGACAGCGGCAGGTCCGGGACCTGCCACGCCGAGGATGCGGGACCGATCACCTCCTCGGCCACCGACCACAGACTCGAGTCCGACGGTGTACCGCCCCCGAGCTCCTGTTGGATCAAGGCGTCGGCGTTGGGATCACCGAGGAGCCCGCCATGGAACGCGGGTACCACGGCCGTCGGGATGCCGAGGGATTGGGAGTTCCCCGATGCCACGGCGTCCGCCAACGGCAGCACCGCGTACTGCCGCACGCCGGCCACCGGGCAGGAGAGGACCGAGCGCAACGCCGGCGCGTCCTCGACGATCGATCTGAGGAAGGGCTGGCTGGGAGCGAGGTCGACCGTCGTCAAGCTGCCGACCGTGTCGCTGAGGCTCTGCAGGCCCAGTCCCCCGACGACCCCCCATCCCGTCCCTCCTGAGGGCGGGTAGTAGACGCGGCCCGGTTGCACCAGTGGGCTCACCATGATGAGCGCGTTGACGGGCGCCTTCGGAGAGCCGGTGAGATAGGTCTTGGCTACGAGCGACCCCTCGCTTTCGGCCACGATGCTCACCGGCTTGCCCGTCTGACGGTAGAGGGCGTCGACCTGGTCGGCCATCAGCCGTTCGAGCTCTGACAGCGGCTGCTGGGTGTCGGTCGAGCGGTATGGCAACGGGCGTCCCTCGCTGTCGAGGCCGCGATAGGAGAAGCGCTGCTCGTCGTAGTTCCCTGAGAGCGGAGGTGGTGTCCTGCCGTTCCAGCTGCTCCAGAAGCCGCTGGCCACCAGCACCGGCTTGCCGGTCGGCGGCGTGGTCGCCCCCTGGTTGGTGGGGTTGGTGTCGGCGGTTGACGCGTCGGCGCTCGACGAGGTGGCGGGGCTCTTGACCGTGGCGAACCCGATGGCCGCTCCACCCACGATGACCCCGAGCAGCAGGGCCAAGCCCGCCGGCGCGAGCGGTAGGAAGCGCTGGGACCGGGCGGTACCCGTCACGGCGTGCACCATGCCGAACCAGGCCCAGGCGTTGAACACACCGGTCAGTGCCGCGATGGGCACCCACAGCGCCCTGGGAGACACGGCGGTGATCCCGGCTGCGACGGTCAGCACCACGAACGTCAGCGCGATCCATCCGAGCGCCCGAGGCGCCGGCGCCCGACGCCACCATCCGCCGGTGATGGCCCCGTGGTGCACCAGAAAGGCAAGCAGGAGCACAGTCGGCACGGAGGCGAAGAACAGCCACGACACCGAGACGACGGCCAACCCGAAGAGCAGGATGGTCCATGGCATCAACAGCAGCGCGGCGATGAAGGTGAAGGCCAGACTCCGCGTGATCAGCACTCGCGGCGACGGCCGGGGGATGTCGTCCGGCCATGCCTCGCGGACGGTGAGCGCGGTGAGCAGTCCTCGGGCGAACAGGACGGCGCTCGCTTCGGCCAGAAAGCCCGGCCACGAGTTGTGGTAGACGATCAGCCACCGGAGATCGTGGAAGACCCCGAAGGGGGCCGGGGCGTTGACCTGCGGCGCGAGACCCGCGCCCGACTGCACACCGAGATGGCTGAGCAGGGCGGCCTCGAGAGCGCCGGCGCCCGCGCATAGGGCGATAAGCCGCCAACGGGACACGAACCGGGAATGACCCGATTGTCGTGGCGCCTCACGTCTCATCCATCGCTCCCCATCAGAGACCCCAAGCGTACCGACCGGCCACGCTGACGTGCCGTCTTGCGCTCACCCTCTAACCTCTCCCTGGGGGCTCATCATGGTTAGAAGCAACCGATGAAGAGGTGTGGCGGATTCCGGCCGGGTCGTTGTCAGGGCGGAACAGCCGTGACGCATTGGGAGTCGCACCCGGCATGAGGGGTGGCGTCCTGACCCGCGGGGGTTTTCGCGCCCTCCTGGTGGGGCAGGGCGTGTCGTCTCTGGGCGATTGGATGGCCACGATCGCCTTCATGGCGCTGGCCCTGGCGATCACCGGCGACTCGGCGGCCGTCGGCGGCATCCTCGTGCTGCGACTGGCGCCAGCCGCCATAGCTGGTCCTCTCACCGCTCGGATCGTGCCCCGGTGGAACCGCCGCAACACCATGCTCGCCATGGACGCGCTGCGGGCCTGCGCCATCGCTCTGGTGCCGTTCGTCCACGCCCTGTGGTGGATCTATCTCTGGGCCTTCGTCGTGGAGGCGGCCAGTCTCGTGTTCCTGCCGGCGCGGGACTCATCCATTCCCGAGCTGGTGGACGAGGAGGACCTGCCGCTCGCCAACGGGCTGGTGCTGGGCTCGTCCTACGGGACCATCCCGCTCGGTGCGGCCGCCTTCGCCCTGGTGTCGCTCCTGGCTGCCGGGAACGTGACCACCTCCTCGACGCGCGGGATCGCACCGACGTTCTGGGTCGACGCCGTCACCTACCTCGTGTCGTTCGCCCTGTTGAGCAGGATCAGCGGGCTGGCGTCGGCGCCGACCCGATCCGTCCGACCAGACGAGGCGCAGCACCCCAGCGGGTTCTTCTCCGCCTTTCGTATCCCGCTCGTGCAGGCAGTGGCGCCGGCGGCGCTGTCGGTGTCTCTCGGCATCGGCGCCCTGTTCTCGCTGGGGATCGTGTTCGTGCGGGACGTGCTCCACGCCACCGACATCCAGTTCGGCGTGCTCATCGCCCTGTTCGGTGTGGGCGCGGGCATCGGCTTGGTCGTGCTGCGCCGGCAGGGTCTCCACGGGATGACGTCGGTGCTCTGGTGCGTCGCCGGCCAGGGTGTGGTCGTGTCCGGCATGAGCCTGTCACCGGGTGTTCCGCTGACCTATCTCGGGGCCACCGCGTTCGGGGGCTTCACGGCGGCGTGCCTGGCCGGCGCCATGAGCCTGCTGCAGGAAAGTCTCGAGGGCGAGGAACGGGTGCTGGCCTTCGCCGCCTTCCACGTGGTCATACGGGTGGGTCTGAGCTTGGCCGCCATCGGTGCCGGACTGGCTGCCGACCGGCTGGCGGGCGTGCGGTGGCCGGTCGTCGGGATGCTGCCTCCGGCGCGCGTGGTGCTCATGTTCTCGGGTCTCGTCGTCGTGGCGTCAGCCGTGGCCACGTGGCTCAAGTTGCGACAGCGGCCTCTCGAGATCGGTCAGACGGACGACAGCGCCGGCGTCGCCGTGGCGCTTCCGGACTACCCGCTTGCCCGACCCGGGGCCGGCGGAGAGACGCCGGAAGAAGGTCGCGCCCAACCGGGGCCGTACGTCGTGCCACGTCGCCCGCCGACTTATTGAGCAGCCAACAGGTTCTCGCCCACCCGCCGAACGGCGCGTAGGCGCCAGAGATACTCTTGGCCCGTGTCCGAGAGGGTTGGGTCGCTGCGAAGCCTCGTCTTGCTCAGACCGCAGCTGGAGCCCATCAGCTTGGACGGTTCGATCGAGGAGACCGTTCTCCTGACGAGCGACGGCCTGCGACTCAGCGCACGCTGGTGGCGACGCCCAGCACGGGCCCGAGCGTCGGTGGTCCTCGTCCACGGCTTCGGCGCGTCCAAGGAGGATGCCGGGATCAGGGCGCTCGCAGGTGATCTCCACGGCGCCGGCTTCGACGTGCTCACGTACGACGCGCGCGGCCACGGAGACTCGCCGGGAAACTGCACGGTGGGCGGAGACGAGCGCCTGGACGTCGCCGCCGCCGCGGCCCTCGCCGCCGACGGAGGCCAGCCGGTCGTGCTCGTGGGTGTGTCGATGGGCGCCATCGCCGTCCTGGCGCACGCTGCCTCGCTGGGCGAGAGGTCTTCGCCCCCGTTGGCGACTCCCATCGCTGGCGTCGTGGCGGTCAGCGCGCCCGCCCGCTGGCGCATGTCGCTCAGCCCCGTGGGTCTCGTCATCGCCGCCCTCACGAGGACCAGGGTCGGACGCTGGTTCATGCTCCGCCGGTTCGGGGTCAGGATCAACATGGGTTGGAAGCTTCCGGAGCCCCCGCTCTCGGCGATCGGCGAGATCGCGGTCCCGCTGGCGATCGTGCACGGGCGTCGGGACCGGTTGATCCGGTCGGGAGAAGCGCGCCTGCTGTTCGACGGTGCGGCCGAGCCCCGCCGTCTTGACGTCGTGGCCCACATGCGGCACGGGATCGACGACGCGGCGCGCGACGCAGTCGTCCGGGCCATCGAGTGGGTGATGGAGGTGTCGAGCGGCGAGATGCCGGCGGCCAACGGCTAGCGCCGGCTAACCCCACCACCAGGCGAGCCCCGTGAGGGGTCCCGTGTGGACGATCATCACCGGCCCGAAGGAGCCGACGAAGGCCGTGGCCGGCTCGACCTCCGAGCGCACCACGTCGATCATGTGCTGTGCCGACTCGGGCTCGGCGGCGTGGAGGGCCGCGACGTGGAGGGGCGCCCCTCGGACCTTCGACCGCCGCCAGTGGTTGAGCAGCTGCTCGAGGGCGGCGTCGCGACTGAGCGACGGTCGGAGCGGGCGGATCCCGCCCTGCTGGAACTCGAACAGCGGGCGCAGACCCAGGTAGGTGCCGGCGCGCCCGGCGATGTCTGGGAGCCGACCGCTGCGAACAAGGTACTTGAGCGTGTTCACGGCGGCGACGAGCCGGACCCGCCCGCTCACGAGACGGGCCCTGTTCACGACCTCGTCCAGCGGCTCACCGTGGCCGGCCGCCTCCGCGGCGGCCAGCACGACGAGGGCCTCGGCGCCGGCCGCCGTGGTCGTGTCGACGACCTGCACCTCGCCACCGGCCGACTCGGCGGCGAGCAGCGCCGCCTTGTGGGTGCTGCTCATGCGCTCCGAGACGGTGAGCACCACGACGCCGTCACCCGATTGACGCGCCTCGATGGCCTCGGCGAAGGCGCCCGGCGCGGGGCCCGCCGTGTGCACACCCTCGTCGATCCTGCGCACGACCTCTTCGAGGGTGACCTGATCGTCGGGGTACGTGGTTCCCCCGATGGTGAGACGCATCGGGACCACGGTGATGTCGAACCGTTCGGTCAGCCCCTTGTCCAGGGCGGCGGCACTGTCGGTGATGACGGCTACGGCCATGACCTCTCGGTTCGTGCGATGAGCGCGGACGTGGGTTCTGGCATGTGAGCGGTTAGGAGATCACCTCGGGTGGTCCCGGTCAAGGACCAGGCGACGAAGGTAGACACCCAGTCGCGAACGGTCCTCGGGGGGCCCGTTGCCGAGGAGGCGCTTGGCCAGGAGCGGCACCACGATAGCGACACCCGTCCACGCTCCTCGTCGACCCCGGGTCACAGCCAGCACCGGAGCCAGCCCTACCATGGCCAGGAAGCTGCCGAGCGCCGTGTTGCCGCTGAGCCTACCGCCCGCCATACCGATGGCGAGCACCGCCGTGCCCTCGGGCGCGAGGACGAGCAGGCCGCCCAGTGCCGGTGAGATGCCCCGACCTCCGGCGCCGGCCAGGAACGGAGACCAGTTGTGCCCGGCGACCGAGAACCCGGCGGCCCCGGCGCCCAGCTCGGGTCGGCGCCGGCCGGCCAGGACCGGACCGACGGCCCCCTTGGCGAGCTCGAGGCACCCGACGACGGCGAGGGGACCGAACCCGGCGACCTGGTACAGCGAGGTGCCGGAGACGGTGCCCGAACCGGTCGTACGCAGGTCAACCCCCTTGAGCCGGCGGGCGGCCAGATTGGAGAAGGGGATCGACCCGGCGACGAAGGCGGCGGTCACGATGGACCACGGGGGGAAGTCGTCGCGGCGCACTCCGCCAGCATTCCCGCTCCGGGAGGCGCCAAACAAGCCGCCCAGCCGCAGGTCCAGGAGGGTTACCTGACGGTCGCCGGCTTGACCCGGACCGACCAGTGAAGGCTGAATCCCTCACCGTGTAGCGCCCGGCGGAACCACATGGCCGATACCACGATGGCCGAACCGATAGCGAACAGCGAGGCTGCGGTCTTCAACAGGACGAATGCCTTCACCGAGTAGGTGAGCAGCAGCCACAGCGTCACGCTGGCGTTGGTGAGGAACACGAACGTCCACAGGAGCGAGACCCGCAGGAAGAACTTGCGGACCCACGGCTGGCGCAGGAGCGCCGGGTCCAACGGGCAGAAGTCCTGCGCCAGGCGCTCGGCGAGTGGGCGCCCGGCCGGAACGGAGACGAGGAAGGCGGCGGCGACGAGGAACGTGCCCAGCGTCGGCTGGAGGAAGTAGACGAAGGCGCTGCCGGTCGCCAAGGCCATCGCCGTGCGAACGGTGAGGAGCACACAGGCCAGTGCCAGCATGCCCGGCACGTGCCGGCCTGTCACGACTCGGCGGGCGAGGGCGACATAGGAGAATCCCAGAGTGGCGAGAAGGGCGCCCCGCAGGCCGAGCAGCGAGAGCATGCCGTAGAACAACGCCACCGGGCCCACGGTGCTCTCGATGAGCCCGGGCAACGCGTGGCGCACGAACGCCCGGGGGGCCGGCAGATGAATGGTGTTCGCTGCTCTTGGCAAGGGCTGTTCTTCCGACTGCGGTGAGCCAGGTCGCCGGGCTGGCCGATCGAGGGAATCGCTTGTAGGCGCCTTCTGAGTTGCCAACCGTACACCACCCATATGGGAAAGAGGGTTCGACGGCCTCCATACCCAGTCCTGCGCCCGAACCCACCCACCGCCCGAACCAAAGCGGCGGGGCCCCAGCCCCGCCACCGGCCGTTTAGCCTCGCGGTGTGCAGTTTTCCGTCGAGCAGGTGATCGCAGCGCCGAGGGATGCCGTCGAGGCCGCCTTCCTCGAGCCCGGCTTCTACGCGGCCCTGGGCGAAATGTCTGCCATTCGCCCGCCCGAGCTGCTCGAGCGCCGCTTCGAGGGCCCCCACGACGACCTGGTGCATCTTCGGGTCCAGTACGCCTTCTCCGGGAACCTCTCGGGGCCGGCTCGGGCCGTGCTCGACCCCTCCCGGCTGACGTGGGTGGACGAGTCGAGCTTCGATCGAGCCGCCCACCGCATCGACTTCGAGATCGTCCCCGACCACTACGCCGACCGTCTGCAATGTCGGGGTTCGTATCAGTTCGAGCCGGCGGGCGACCAAGCCACCCGCCAACTGATGAGCGGCGATCTGCGGATCAGATATCCCGTTGTGGGCGGGTTGGTCGAGCGGGCGATCATCGTGGGGATGCGCCAGCACGTGGGCGAAGAGGCCGGGATCCTCGAGCGCTGGCTGCGCGACAGCGGCGCCGTCACCAGCGACACGAGCTAGCTGGCAGGCATCCGCGGTCTGAAGCCCGGCCGCTACTACCGTCGTTGTCGGTGGCCTGGCAGCTCGAGCCGTTCTCCCGTTCGCTCACCGGCGCCGCGCCCGGCACGGTCGAGGCCTATGCACGCGACGTGGCGTCTTTCACCGAGTGGGCGGAGCGCGGGGGCGTCCGCGACCCCGGCGCCGTCGACCGCCTGCTCCTGCGGAGGTACCTCGCCTATCTCGGCACCCGGAAGTACGCGCGTAACACCATCGCTCGCAAGGCGGCGGCGCTGCGACGGTACTTCGACTGGCTCCGCCACACCGGCGCACTCTCGTCCGACCCGGCGCGGCGCCTGTCGGCACCCGCGGGCGAGGATCGGCTTCCCCGGGTGCTGTCGCGCACCGAGGTCGAGGCCATGTTGGACACCCCGGCACCGCGGGCCGCCGCCGTCCCCGAGGCTGTGCAGCGTCGCGACGACGCCGTGCTCGAGCTGCTGTACGGCAGCGGGCTGCGGGTGTCCGAGCTGACGGGCCTGGACCTCGGAGACCTGGACCTCGCCTCGGGGATCGTGGTCGTTTGGGGAAAGGGGTCCAAGCAGCGCCGGGTGCCCATGCACGCGGCGTGTGTCGACGCCCTCCGGGCGTGGCTGGACGGCGGTCGGGAGGCGCTGGTCCGTTCCGCCTCTCCCGCCGACGCCATCTTCCTCAACGCCCGGGGGAACCGCCTGGGACCGAGGGACGTCCGGCGCATCCTCGACCGCCGGTCCAGGGTGCCGACCCACCCTCACGCCCTCCGGCACAGCTTCGCCACCCACATGCTCGACGGGGGCGCCGACCTGCGGGTGGTCCAGGAGCTGCTGGGCCACGCCAGCCTCGAGACCACCCAGGTCTACACCCACGTCAGCAAGGATCACCTGGTCACGGTCTACGAACAGACCCACCCGAGAGCGTGACGGCGGGGGGATCGGTCGTCCGTTCGGTAAGCTCCTCTGGTCGGGCGGGTCCTCCGCCCGGCGAGACCACCACCTGTGCGCGCCCACGGTCGCCCCTCGGGGCGCTGCGCACGGGGTCGGAGAACCGATGGGAAGGAGCCATCCGTGGCCGTCGTGACCATGAAGCAGTTGCTGGAGGCCGGAGTCCATTTCGGCCACCAGACCCGTCGCTGGAATCCGAAGATGCGCCGCTTCATCTTCGGCGAACGCAACGGCATCTACATCATCGACCTCAATCAGACGCTCAAGCGCATCGAGGTCGCCTATTCCTTCGTGCGGGACCTCGTGGCCGGCAATGGCACTGTGCTGTTCGTCGGCACCAAGAAGCAGACACAGGACGCCATTTCGTCGTACGCCAACGACTGTGGGATGCCCTATGTCAACGAGCGGTGGCTCGGCGGCATGCTCACGAACTTCGCCACGATCAGCGGGCGGGTGAAGAAGATGCAGGAGTACGAGCGGATGAAGGCCGCCGGTGACTTCGAGGCCATGCCGAAGAAGGAGGCCCTCATCCTCTCCCGGGAGCTCGACAAGCTCCAGCGCAACCTGGGCGGCATCCGCACCATGACCCGGCTACCGGACGCCATCTTCGTGATCGACACCAAGAAGGAGCACATCGCCGTCACCGAGGCGAACAAGCTCGGGCTGCCGATCGTGGCGGTCGTCGACACCAACTGCGATCCCGACGTCATCCAGTACGTCATCCCCGGCAACGACGATGCCATTCGCGCCGGCACACTGATGTGCCGGATCGTGTCCGACGCCGTCAAGGAGGGGACCTTCATCGCCTCTCGGCGCGGCGGGGCGCCGGCAGCAGGGCCTCCCGCCGCAGCGGACCCCGCGGCCGAGGAGCGGCGGGCTCGGGAGCAGGCCGAGGCCCGCCGTCAGGCGGCCCTCCAGGCCCAGGAGCGAGAACACCGGCTGGCCGAGCTGGCTCGCAACCGTCCCGACAGCGGGGCCCGAGGGCCAGGTTCCGCCCCGCCAGGGTCCGCCGCCTCTGACGAGCCGGCGCCAGCACCGGGAGCGGGCGGGGAACCGTCCGAGGCCACCGCCTCGCCGGCTGCCGCCACGGCCGAGGCCCAGGAGCGCTAGGCATGCCCGAGTTCACGGCGAAAGACGTCCAAGCCCTGCGCCGGGCGACGGGGGCCGGCATGCTCGACGCCAGGCGCGCCCTCGAGCAGACCGACGGCGACGTGGAGGCAGCCAGGCGCTGGCTCCGAGAGCAGGGGCTGGCGAGCTCGGGTCGGCGCAGCGACCGGCCCAGCTCGCAGGGTGCCGTCTCGGTCGTGGTCGACGGGCCCGGAGCCATCGTCGAGCTGCGGTGCGAGACCGACTTCGTGGCCAAGTCGGCCGAGTTCGTGCGCCTGGTCGAAGAGCTGGCGCAGGTCGTGGCGACCAAGGGGGAGGAGGCGGTAGCCGAGCGACAGGGCGAAGTCGACGAGTTGAAGGTGACGCTGAAGGAGAACATCAGTGTCGGTCGCGTCGTGCGCTTCGTTCCGCCCGACGGGTCCATCCTGGACAGCTATCTCCATATCCAGAACGCCAGAGGAGTGAACGCCGTCCTCGTCGAGATGGCGGGCGGCAGCCAGGAGCTCGCCCACCAGGTCGCAGTCCACATCGCCTTCGCCCGCCCGACTTATCTCACCCGCGACGACGTGCCCGCCAGCGAGGTCGAGACCGAGCGGGCGACCATCGAGAACATCAGCCGCAAGGAGGGAAAGCCCGAGGCCGCGCTGCCGAAGATCGTCGAAGGCCGGCTTACCGGCTGGTTCAAGGAGCGCTCCCTACTGGAGCAGCCATACGTGCGGGACGAGAAGCAGACGATCGCCCAGCTGATCGGCGAAGCGAGAGTGATCCGCTTCGCCCAGGTGGAGGTCGGAGCCTGAGTGCTCCACGCCCGCCAAGACCCGGGCTCTGCGCGCTGGCGGCGCGTCGTGCTCAAGATCTCAGGAGAGGCGCTGGCCAGCTCCGCGTCGGACGAGACGATCGACGCCGCGGTCGTCGAGCGGATGGCGGCCGAGATCGCCCAGGCCAGAGCCGATCTCCAGGTCGAGCTGGCCATGGTCGTCGGAGGGGGGAACATCTGGCGGGGAACCACGGGCGCCGGCACGGGGATGGACCGTGCCACCTCGGACTACATGGGAATGTTGGCGACCGTGATCAACGCCCTGGCTCTCCAGGACGCCATCGAGCGCCAGGGTCAACCGACGAGGGTGCTCTCGGCCATCGAGATGGCCGAGGTGGCAGAGCCCTACATCCGGCGTCGCGCCATGCGGCACCTCGAGAAAGGACGGGTCGTCATCTTCGCCGCAGGGATGGGGAACCCGTACTTCACGACAGACACGCCGGCCGCGCTCAGGGCCGCCGAGATCGAGGCCGAGGCCATCCTGAAGGGCACCCACTCGGGCGTCGACGGTGTCTACAGCGCCGATCCCAAGGTCGACGACACGGCTGTGCGGTTCGACGAGATCTCCTTCAAAGAGGTCATCTCCCGTGACCTCAAGATCATGGACCTGACCGCCGTCACCTTCTGCAAGGACAACGGACTGCCCATCCTCGTGTTCGACCTGATGAGCGCGGGGAACATCGGTCGCGCCCTTGCGGGTGAGCCTATCGGTACCCTTATCACGTGATGGACGACTCACTCATCGGTGCCGCCCTGGAGGAGGCCAAGGAGAAGATGGGCAAGGCGGTGGGCCACACGCAGACCGAGTTCGCCAGCGTGCGCACCGGGCGGGCGACCCCCTCGCTGGTGGAGAAGCTCAAGGTCGAGTACTACGGCACCGAGGTACCCCTCCAGCAGCTGGCGGGGTTCAGCGTCCCCGACGCCCGGCTGCTCGTCATCTCGCCCTACGACAAGGGCTCACTCAAGGCCATCGAGAAGGCCATCCTCCACTCCGATCTCGGGATCACCCCGGCCAACGACGGACAGGTGATCCGCCTCGCCTTTCCGCCCCTGACGGAAGAGCGTCGCAAGGAGCTGGTCAAGGTCGTGCGCCACAAGGCCGAGGAGGGCAAGGTGGCGGCCCGCAACCTACGACGGACCGCCCGTCACGAGCTCGAGGCCTTCGAGCACGACGGAGACATCTCGTCCGACGAGCTCGAGCGGGCCGAGAAGGAGCTCGAGAAGATCACGCACCACTACGTGGCCGAGATCGACCGCGTCCTGCACCACAAGGAGCAGGAGCTTCTCGATATCTGATCGCAGCGAAAGAAGAGCGCCGAGACAGGCCGGCCGCACAGCCGGCGCGACGACACAGGAGAGCTGCCATGGACGACAGGGAGACGCAGGGCGGGAGGCCGTCGAGCCCGAGTCCGGAGGGCATCCGCATCCTCGGACAGGCGGAGGCGGGCTCGTGGTCCGACAGAGGACGGGCCGTCGGGCCCAGGGGTGATGACGCGCCCCGCCACGAAGGGGTGGGCGAGACTCCCCCGTCTGCCGGGCGCGTCCATCGTTTCCCCCGTCCGTACACGGCCGACGACGCCCGAGGCGCTGGGCCGGCCGGCAGCGGCCCGGCCGATGACGACGTCGACCTCACCCAGCCGATGGTGGCGGTGGCCGCCGCCGACCGCGGACCCGGCGAAGAGGGCGGGGGTTCCGGCGCCGGGGAGGAGGCCGACCTCGCCGACTGGCCGAAGGTCCGCCGGTCCCGAGCGGAGCGCCGGCTCGAGGTCGGCGACCTCGACGACGACGCCGACGAGACCGGGCGCTTCCAGAGCCGGCCGCCGAGCGCGCCATCCTCGAGACCCGGTCGGGGTCAGTCCTCCGAGCCCAAGGCGCAACGACAGGGCCGACCCCAGCGTGGCGACCTCACGACGCGGCTGCTGACCGGGCTCGGCATCGGGCTCGCCGCCGTCATTCTGTTCAGGCTGGGCTCGCTCACGGCGCTGGTCCTCGTGCTGCTCGTGGTGACACCGGCCGCAGCCGAGCTGTTCGGGGTCCTCCGCCGAGCGGGGTACCGGCCCGCCACCCTCGTGGGTCTGGTGGCCACGGTCGGGATAATCATCGGGGCCTACATGAAGGGCGAGGCGGCCATCCCGCTCGTGGTGGGTCTGGTCGTGGTGTTCACCCTGCTGTGGTACCTCGTGGGCGTGGTGCGAGACCGGCCCACCATCAACATCGGGGTGACGTTCCTGGGCTTCATGTGGGTCGGCTTCCTCGGGTCGTTCGCCGCCCTGCTGCTCGACCCGCGGATCTTTCCCAATCGCCACGGGGTGGCGTTGCTGCTGGGGGCGGCCGTCGCCACCGTCGCCTACGACGTGGGGAGCTACCTCGTCGGGGCCCGGTTCGGCCGGCACCATCTCGCCCCCGCCATCAGCCCGAACAAGACCTGGGAGGGGTTGATCGGCGGCACGCTCGCCAGCGTGCTCGTGGGCGCCGTCGTCGTGAGCCAGATCAACCCCTGGACCACGGCGAGAGGGATCGCCCTCGGCCTCGTCGTCGCCGTGGCCGCCCCCCTGGGCGACCTGTGCGTGTCATTGGTCAAGCGGGACATCGGGGTCAAGGACATGGGTTGGATCCTGCCCGGCCACGGCGGCGTGTTGGACCGGGTCGACGCGCTGCTGTTCGTCGTCCCCGCCACGTACTATCTGGTGCGGCTCATCAACTTCGGCGGGTGAGCACCGCCCAGTCACCACATGACCACCGTCAGCCTCGTCGGCTCCACCGGCTCGATCGGCACCCAGGCCATCGATGTCGTCCGCGCCGATCCCGAGGCCCTCGAGGTCGTCGCCCTGGGCGCCAACAGGTCGGTCGACCAGCTGGCCGCCCAGGCGCACGAGCTCCGGCCCCGGCAGGTCGCCGTGGCCGACGCCGACCTGGGCCCCCGGCTCGAGGAGCTGGTTCCCGCCGGCACCGAGGTACTGGCAGGGCCTGGATCGCTGGCGGCCATCGCGGGCGCCGCCGAGGTGGTGGTCAATGGTGTCGTCGGCTTCGCCGGGTTGCCAGTGACGCTCGCCGCCCTCGATGCGGGCCGCCGGCTGGCGCTGGCCAACAAGGAGTCGCTGATCGCTGCTTCGCCCGTTGTCCAGCGGGCGCGCGCGACGCCCGGCGCTGAGATCCTCCCCGTCGACTCGGAGCACTGCGCGCTCCACCAGTGCCTGCGGGCCGGCTCGGGTGCGCTCGGTGAGGTCGCCCGCATCGTCCTCACTGCGAGCGGGGGACCGTTCCGAGGTCGCAAGCGCACCGACCTGGCCGACGTGACGCTCGACGAGGCGCTCGCCCATCCGACATGGAGCATGGGCCCCAAGATCACAATCGACTCGTCGACCCTCATGAACAAGGGCTTGGAGGTGATCGAGGCCCACGCGCTCTTCGGGGTCGGGTACGAGCGCATCGAGGTGGTCGTACATCCGCAGTCGGTCGTCCACTCGATGGTGGAGTTCTGCGACGGTGCGACCGTCGCCCAGCTGTCGCTGCCGGACATGCGGCTCCCGATCGGGTATGCCCTCCACTACCCCGAGCGGCTCCGCCAGCCCTTCGGCGTGCTCGACTGGACCCGCCTCGACCGGCTCGACTTCGAGGAGCCCGACGTCGACGCCTTCGCCTGTCTGCGGCTCGCCTACGAGGCGGGCCGGATGGAGGGGGCCGCGCCCGCCTGGCTGAACGCCGCCAACGAGGTGGCGGTGGCGGCCTTCCTGGACGGCACCCTGCCCTGGCTGGGCATCGCCGAGGTGGTTGAGGACGCGTTGGGCGCCTACCGGGCGATGGAGCTGGACGGCGTGGACGCCGTTCTCGAGGCCGACCGCCAGGCGCGAGACGCCGCCAGGGCGGCCGTGCAGCACAGGTGTCAGGCGGCGTGAGCGATCACGCGCCGGAGGAGACCTCCACGGGGAGGGCATCGGCGCGAGAGGCCGGTCCCGGACCCGAGTTTCTGTCGTCGCCGGGGCCGCCTCCCGGACCACCGCCGGGACCGCCTCCCGGCCCACCACCGGGACCCTCGGGGAACAATCGTCGGCCTCCGGTGCCGATGACCGATCCCGCCGAGCAGCGACGGGCGATCGCACGCCTACTGCTCGTGGTGGGGGCGGGCATCGCCGCCGCCGTTTTCACGGGCACCACCGGCACGCTCGCCGTGGTGCTGGCCATCGTCATCATGATCATGCTCCACGAGCTCGGCCACTTCGCCACGGCCAAGTGGGGGAACATGAAGGTGACCGAGTACTTTCTCGGGTTCGGTCCCCGCTTGTGGTCGATCCACCGGGGGGAGACGGAGTACGGGGTCAAGGCGATCCCCGCGGGCGGCTACGTGAAGATCATCGGGATGAGCAACCTCGAGGAGGTCGATCCCGCTGACGAACCCCGCACGTACCGCGAGCAGTCCTTCCCCCGTCGGCTCTCGGTCGCCCTGGCCGGCTCGGCCGTCCATTTCATCCTCGCCTTCTTGATCCTGTGGGTGTTGTTCTCGTTCGTGGGCATACCGAACGGCAACAAGGTCGCCGTCGGTGGCTTCACCACACTCGAGGGCACGGCCAGTCCGGCCCGTCAGGCCGGCCTGCAGCCCGGCGACGTGTTCGTCTCCGTCGACGGCCGGTCGCTCACCTCTGCCGACCAGCTGCAGTCATACATCCAGGATCACGCCGGACAGCCGGTGACGGTGGTCGTCAAGCGGCACGGCGATCTGCAGACGATCAGGGTGACGCCGATCGACGAGCGCACGGTCAAGGTGCAGGGACAGCCTTCCCCGCCCTCGTCGACCCCCTACGGCATCATCGGCGTCCAGCTCACGTCGCCGGTGGAGACGACCAACCCCGCCTTCGCCGTCGGTCGGTCGACGACCGACTTCGGTCGCTTCTCGTGGGAGACGCTCCAGGCGCTCGGCAGCGTGTTCTCGCCCCACGGCATCAGCAACTACACCCACCAGGTGACGAGCCCCACGGGGACCCAGAGCCAGCAGGCGAACTCCAACAGCCCCCGGCTGGAGTCACCGATCGGTATCGTCCGGCTTGCGTCAGAGGCGTCCCATGCCGGCCTGCAAGAGGTTCTCCTGCTGCTGTTCAGCATCAACGTGTTCGTCGGCCTGTTCAACCTGTTCCCGATGCTGCCCCTCGACGGGGGTCACGTCGCCATTGCCGTCTACGAGCGGGCCCGCTCCCGACGGGGCCGTCGATATCACGTCGATGTGGCCAAGCTGCTTCCGGCCACCTACCTTGTCTTCCTGGTGCTGGTGGTGCTCGGGGTGACGGCGCTCTACATGGACGTCACCCATCCTCTGGCCAACCCGTTCCAGTGAGGAGCCGATGACTCGTCCCCCCGTCATCGCCGCCGCCCGGCGTCCCACCCGCCAGATCATGGTGGGCGACGTCGCCGTCGGAGGCGGCGCTCCGATCAGCGTCCAGTCGATGACGATCACCAAGACGGCCGACGTCGACGGCACTCTGTCCCAGATCTACGCCCTGGCTGGAGCGGGCGCCGACATCGTGCGCTGCACGTGCAACGAACCGGATGCAGCCGAGGGCCTCGCTCGCATTGTGCCCCGTTCGCCGGTGCCCATCGTCGCCGACGTCCACTTCCACTACGAGATGGCTATGGCTGCACTCGAGGCGGGCGTCCACTGCCTGCGGCTCAACCCGGGGAACCTGCGCAAGCCGGAGGAGATCAAGCTCGTCGCCAACGAGGCCAAGGACCGCGGTGTGCCGATCCGCATCGGCGTCAACGCCGGGTCCTTGCATCCCCAGCTCTACAAGAAGCACGGGGGAGCGACGCCCGAGGCGTTGGTCGAGTCCGCCCAGATGGAGCTGGCGTACTTCGACGAGGTCGATTTCCACGACGTCAAGATCTCGGTGAAGGCGTCGAACGTCCCGCTCATGATCGAGGCGTACCGGATGTTGGCCGACGTGGTCGACCACCCGCTCCATCTTGGCGTGACCGAGGCCGGCCCTCCGCCGAGCGGCCTGCTCAAGGCGACGGCTGGCATCGCCACCCTTCTCGCCGAAGGCATCGGTGACACCATCCGCTACTCGCTCACCGCCGATCCCGTGGAGGAGGCGCGCGCCGGACGCCAGCTGCTCGAGGCGCTCGGCCTGAGAGAGCGCAAGGGGCTGGACCTCATCGCCTGCCCGTCGTGCGGCCGGGCCGAGATCGACGTGATCGGCGTGGCCAAGACGGCGCAAGAGGCCATGACCGACCGCAACCTGCCCATCCAGGTGGCCGTCATGGGGTGTGTCGTCAACGGACCGGGCGAGGCCAGGGAAGCCGATCTCGGGATCGCCGCCGGGCGCAAGCGGGGCCACCTGTTCATCAAGGGCAAGATCGTCAGGGTCGTGCCCGAGGACGAGATGGTCGACGCCCTCGTCGCCGAGGCGGAGCGGCTGGCAGCAGAGGGGATCGAGGCCCGGCTGGCAGCTGCCGACGCCGGCGCCGAGGCGGCGGCCGAAGCCGATCGCCGGGCCCTCCTGCAAGATCGGGGCGACGACGTCAACCAGAGCGAGAGCAAGGTCGAGCTGATCCGCAAACAGCTCTCGCCAGACGACAGCCCGCGGTAGACAGGGGGCCGTGGACTTCGAGCTGCGACCGGTCACCGAAGACGAGGTTCGGAGCTTTCTGCGCTGCTCGGAGAGCACGTTCGGCATCCAGCTCGAGGACGAGGGGGTCGAGGTCGAGGCGGGGGCAGTCGAGGTCGACCGGACGCTGGCTGTCTTCGACGGGGCCGACATGGTTGCCACCGCCGGCGCCTTCAGCTTCCAGCTGATGCTGCCCGGGCTGCGCACCGCTCCCGCCGGGGGCGTGTCCTACGTGGGCGTCCAGCCCACCCACCGGCGGCGCGGGTTGCTCCGGGCAATGATGCGCCGCCAGCTCGACGACATCCGCGATCGAGGCGAGCCCCTGGCCGTCCTCACGGCCAGCGAGGGCGGCATCTACCGGCGCTTCGGCTACGGTCCGGCGACGTTCGTCGCCAACTACGAGATCGAGCGGCCGGCGGGGCTTGCTCAGACACCGGAGGGGTCCATCAGGCTCGTTTCCGCGGACGTGGCGGCCGGCACGTTCCCGATGGTGTACGACGAGGCGCGCCGCGGGCGGCCGGGCGAGGTCGACCGCTCGCAGCCGTGGTGGGGCAGCTTCTTCGCCGACCACGAGGGTCGCCGCACCGGCGCCGGACCGCTGTTCCACGCCGTTCGCACCAGTCCGGGCGGTGAGGTCGACGGGTACGTGTCGTACCGGTTCGACCGGCGCGGCGAAGATGGGGACGTCGACCGGGCGGCGGTGCGGGTCGAGGAGCTCTGCGCGACGGGCGACGCCGCCTACGCCGACCTGTGGGCGTTCGTGTGCGACATCGACCTCACGCACGGGGCACACCTGCGGGGTCGGCGCCTCGACGAGCCCGTCCGCTGGATGCTGCGGGATCCCCGTCGACTGCACCTGACCCGGATGCAGGACCACCTGTGGGTCCGCCTCGTCGACCTGCCCGCTGCCCTCGAGTCTCGGCGCTACCCGGTCGAAGGCTCGTTGGTCCTCGAGATCGACGATCCGTTCTGCCCCTGGAACGAAGGGACCTGGCGTCTGGATGCAGGTCCCTCGGGCTGCGATGTGCGATCGGCCAACGGTGGCCACGTCGACCTGTCGCTCGGGGCGGCCGACCTCGGCTCCACCTTTCTCGGGGGGCTCACGTTCTCGGAGCTGGCGCGCGGGGGGCGGGTGGTCGAAAGGGTCGCCGGTGCGGCGGTCCGGGCCGACGCCCTCTTCGCCTGCGACCCGCTGCCCTTCTGCGCCACCGAGTTCTGAGCCTCAGTACGCCCTGCCCACGATTGCCACGCCGTCGGTCTCGGTGCCCGGTCGGGGCAGACCGCCGTCGGCCGCCACGATGCAGCGGACCGACACCCCCGCCGTGGCCAGCTCCGCCTCGCCTTGTGCGCCCACCGCACGCCACGGCACGCGGGCGAAGCCATGCTGGGCGGCGTCCATTGCCTCGCCGACGGACGTCACGTCGGCCGTCCGCTCTTCGCGAAAGGCCTCGGCTTCGGCCAGCATCGCCCCCTGAGTCGCGTCCAGGGTCTCGGTCACGGACGCCACGACCTGGTCGAGGGCCACGTCGGCCTTTTGGCCCGTGTCCCGCCGGACGAGCGACACCGCGGCCGCCGCCAGCTCCCGCGGGCCGACCTCGACACGCACCGGTACACCCTTCAGCTCCCAGTCGGTCACCCGGCGGCCGTACGAGGTGTCCGTGTTCGCGTCCAGCTCGACGCGGTGCCCCGCCCCGGCCAGCTCGCTGGTGAGCCGCTCTGCCGCCGGGCCGCTCCCGTCCTCGTCCCGGACCAGCACCACGACCACCTGGATGGGAGCCAGGCGCGGCGGCAGGCGCAGGCCGCTGTCGTCGCCGTGGGTCATGACGAGCCCGCCTACCAAGCGGGTCGAGGCACCCCAGGAGGTCTGCCACCCGTACGCCGACTCGCCCGTCTCCGACTGGAACTCGATCCCGAACGCCCGCGAGAAGTTCTGCCCCAGCTCGTGGCTGGTGCCCATCTGGAGCGCCTTGCCGTCGGCCATCATGGCCTCGCAGGTCCAGGTCGTGCTGGCGCCGGCGAAACGCTCCCGCTCGGTCTTGCGCCCCGTCAGCACCGGTACCGCCAGGACCCCGACCATGAAGTCGCGGTAGACCTCGTCGAGGATCCGCAGCGCGTACCGGCGCGCATCGTCCTCGGTGGCGTGGACCGTGTGGCCCTCCTGCCAGAGGAACTCCGTGGTGCGGAGGAACAGACGGGGCCGCAGCTCCCAGCGCACGACGTTGGCCCACTGGTTCACCAGCAGCGGCAGATCCCGGTAGCTCTGCACCCACTTGGCGAAGTATCCGGCGATGATCGTCTCGCTGGAGGGTCGCAGCACGGCAGGCTCCTCCAGCTTCTTACTCCCGCCGTAGGTGACGACGGCGAGCTCGGGACTGAACCCCTCGACGTGCTCGGCCTCGCGGTGGACGTAGGACTCTGGGATCATGAGCGGGAAGTAGGCGTTGCGGGCGCCGGCGGCCTTGATGCGGGCGTCGAGCCCCTCCTGCATCCGCTCCCAGATGGCGAAACCGTACGGTCTGATGACCATGGTGCCCCGCACCGGGCCGTTGTCGGCCAGCTCCGCCTTGGCCACGACGTCCTGGTACCAGCGGGGAAAGTCCTCTGCTCGCGGGGTGAGGATGGGGGCGCGGGGCACCAGGCGATGCTATGTGAGGCGCCCGTGCCACAGCGGCGAATTCGGGTTGATCCGCTGCCATTTGGACGCGCAAACCGAGGCGTCCGAATCGGCCGGCGTTGCTATACTACCCTGTTAGCCGTTCAGTTCGAGAAATGCGAGCAGAGAGGCGTGGGCGGTGCCCACGCCTCTTGTTTCTGCGAGGGCGGTGCGTGACGAGACGAGAGGAGGTGCGAGATGGGTCAGGCGAGTCGAGCTCACGAGCTGATCGAGTCGGTGCTGGCCACCTCGGACCTCGAGCTCGTGGACATCCAGGTGGGCGGCGGGCTGGTCCGGGTGACCGTGGACCGGCCCGGTGGCATCGACCTCGACGCCCTGAGCGACGCCAACCGGGCGATCTCGGCCGCGCTCGATCGGGAGGATCCCATTCCCGGCGGGCGCTACACCCTCGAGGTCACCAGCCCAGGGGTCGAGAGGCCGCTGCGCACGCCCCAGCAGTTCCAGCGGTTCGTCGGCGCTGACGTGAGCGTCAAGACCAGGCCGGGGACCGAAGGCGAGCGCCGCGTCGCGGGGAGGCTGGCCCACGCCGACGGTTCCGGTGTCGTGATCACCGGCTCCGGGCTTCCCGAGGACGGGCGGCGGCTGGCCTACACCGACATCGAACGAGCGCGCACCCTCTTCGCGTGGGGAGCGACCGATCCGGGTCCTGGCGGCCACCGTGGTGCCCGCCGCCCGCATCGCCCCACGCCGCCCTCGACCAAGAAGGCCACGACCTCATGAGCAAGAACACCAGCAACTTCGAGTTCCTCGAGGCGCTCCAGCAGATCGCCCGGGACAAAGGCATTGGCGTCGAGACGCTGCTCGACGCTCTGGCCAACGCGCTCGTGTCCGCCTACAAGCGCATGCCCGGCGCGGCCGAGGAGGCCGT
>JBPYEI010000060.1:0-7991 GCA_051985455.1 Acidimicrobiales bacterium | reverse complement strand
CCGATGCCCATGCGCGCCGCCTTCTCGAAGGTGCTCGGGTTGCCGGCCGCCACCCACATCGGGGGGTGGGGCTTGGTGAAGGGCTTGGGCAGCACGTGGCGCGGGGGCACGGAGAAGAACTTCCCCTCGTGGCTGTACTCCCCGTCACGCCACATGTGCTTGAACTGCGGGATGACCTCGTCGAACATGTCCTTGGTCAGGTCGGGATCGAGGATGCCGAAGCCGCGCTGCTCGGTCGTCGACGACCCCCGCCCCGTGCCGAACTCGAAGCGTCCGTCGCTCAGGTGGTCGATCATGGCCACCCGCTCGGCCACCCTGGCCGGGTGGTTCACGGGCGGCGTGATGTTGAAGATCCCCGTGCCCAGGTGGATCCGGTCAGTCACCGCGGCCACATAGGGCAGGAACGATTCGTTGGCCGAGAGGTGCGAGTACTCCCGGAGGAAGTGGTGCTCGGTGGCCCAGGTGTACTTGAACCCGGCGCGGTCGGCCGCCTTCACGTACTCGACCTCGTCCATCAGGCGCCGGTGCTCGGCGTGCTTGGGGTCCTTGTCGGTGAGGTGGTGCGGAAGGTAGAGGCTGTTGAAGATTCCGAACTCCATGGTGTTGGTCAGCTCCTCTCGTCGCGGGCGTTCGGTGTCACATCCGAGCGATCACGTCGGTGGCGAACTGCTCGGTGGCGGCGATCCTGGCGTCGAGGCTCGAGCGCGGATCGGCGCCGGGTGGCGTCTCGGCGAACATCCACGGCGCGCACAGCAGGTCCGTGACACCGGCGTCCTGCATGCCGAGGTACAGGTCGCGATCGGGCATCGCCATTAGGGCCATGTAGATGGTGAACGGCTCGCCGGCCCGGCCGGCCGCCTTCAGGTGGTCCTGGAGACGGCCCAGGTGGTGCCGGGCATCGTCCGGCGTGTAGGCGCTGGCGGTCAGCCACCCGTCGCACAGCGTCGCCGCCCGGCGCAGGGCGGGCTCGCTGTGGCCGCCGCCGTAGATGGGGATGGGCGCCGTCGGCGCCGGGTTCATCTGGAGGGGCGCCACGTCGTAATGCGAGCCGTGGTACTCGACCCAGCCACCGCGCCACAGGGCGCGAAGAGCCGGGATCATGTCGTCCAGCCGGCGTCCTCGATCGTCGAAGGACTGTCCGGTGGCGTCGAACTCCTCCCGGCACCAGCCGGCGCCGACGCCGAGGCGGACCCGGTTGCCCGAGATGACCGCCGCCGTCGACACCAGCTTGGCCACCGTGAACAGGTCGCGTGCCGGCGCGACGTAGACACCCGTCGTGAGCTCGAGGTTGGTGGTAACCGCGGCCAGGGCCGAGATCAGGCACCAGGGGTCCGGCCAGTCGGTTTCCGGCGACCAGATCGGCGAGCCGTCCTCGTGGCGCGAGTACGGGTACCTCGACCGCAGCTCACGGGGATAGAAGAGGTGGTCGGAGACATAGACGCCGGCGTAGCCCACGGCGTCGGCGGCGCGACCCAGCTCGAGCGCCTGATCGGTCGGCAGGAAGGCCACCGCCTGATGGAACCTCACGTGGTGACCTCGGAACCGGCCTTGTGCCACACGCCGGTGATCTCGTCCACCGTCGAGCGGGTCGCGACCAGGGCGAGGGTGTTCTCGATGACGGCGTCGGCGTAGTCGCGCGGCACGCCGGCCACGGCGTCGGTCGGCAGGACGACCTGGTAACCGAGGCCGACGGCCTCGATACACAGCCCCAGGATGGCGAGGTTGACCGAGACACCGGTGGCGACGACCGTCTGCACACCGAGGTTGCGCAGCGTGGCGTCGAGCGAAGTGCCGGTGAACGGCGAGACGCCGTGCCGGCGGGGCACGACCACGTCCAGCTCGTCGACACCGATCTCGGGGACGACTTCTGTGGACGGCTCGCCCACAACCATGTGGCCGGATCGGCGCGCCATGACGGCGATGAGCGGACTGTTGAGCGCCGTGCCAGCCAGGTCGGGACGGAACTCGGCCGTGCAGTGCACGACCCGGACGCCCGCGTCACGGGCCGCGGCGGTCAGACGCGCCGTCTGCGCGATGGTCCGGCCGGCGACGACCGCGTCGACGAGGCTGTCCATGGTCGACAGATCGCCGACCACGCCGCGCTGCATCTCCATGGTCAGCACCGCCGTGCGGCCGGGCTCGAGCAGGCCCGGCCTCATGCCGACCGGCCTCGACGCACAGAGCCATCGCTCTGCCGCAGGAGGAGGCGGGCGGCGACCTCCAGCTCGGACCCCATGGTCTGCACGTCGCTGCGCCCGTTCATCCAGCTCAGCAGGGACGAGAACCACACGTGCTCGATGATGCGGATGATGTCGCCGACCTCGGCGGGCTCGGGCTCGCCGATGGCGCGACGGATGATCCGCTCCATGGTGGCGTCCAGCTCGTGCTGGCAGGCGACGGCCCCCTGGTCGAGCGACGAGAGCGCGCTCACCATGGCCGCCATCATCCGAGGCTTGCGGTCGATGCCGCGCACGGCGCGTCGCAGCACGTCCACGACCCGGTCGTCCGCGGTATCACCCCTGGGCGGCGCCTGGGCCAGGCGGCCTTCCAAGCCCTGGGCCCACCCGGCCAGCGCCGCGGCGAGCACGTGGTCCTTGGAGGAGAAGTAACGGTAGACGGTGCCCATGGCGACCTGGGCGCGCGCCGCCACGTCGCGCATCTGTACGGCGTCGTAGCCGCCCTCGGCCCCGAGCTCCATGGCGGCGTCGATGACGCGCTGTCGGCGGGCGGCCTGCGCCCCGGTGAGCGTGACCTCGGCCATGCCTCGCCTAGCCGGACCCCACGGGCTCGCTGGCCAGCAGGGCGCCCAGGTGGCGCAGCTGGGCGGTGGCGCCGCCGAGCGTCAGCTCGAGCTGCTTGGCCCACAGGAAGTACCGATGGAGGGGGTAGTCGCGGTCGACACCCATGCCGCCGTGCAGGTGCTGAGCGGCGTGCACCACCCGCTGCCCACCGTCGGCGGCCCAGAACTTGGCCACCGCCACCTCCCCGGACGCGGGCAGGCCCGACGCCAGCCGCCAGGCGGCCTGGATGGCGGTGAGCCGGATGGCCTCGGTGTCGATGTAGGCGTCGGCGGCGCGCTGCCCCACGGCCTGGAACGAGGCGATGACCCGACCGAACTGCTCGCGGGTCTTGGTGTACTCGGCCGTGAGCCGCAGGGCCTCCTCGCACACGCCCACCATCTCGGCGCAGTACGCCGCCGTGGCCCGCTCGAGCAGCCAGTCGAGCACGGGGCCGCCGTCCTCGGGGTCCCCGAGCACGTCCTCGGCCGGAACGGTGGCGCCCGTCAGCTCGAGGCGCTGCTCGGGCTGGTAGCTGGTCGTCCGCTGATCATCGGCTCGCACGCCGTCGGCCGTCGGATCGACCAGGAAGAGGCCCACCGTGTCCTCGCCCGTCGCCGCCGGCACCAGCACCCGGCCGGCCACGTGGGCGGCGGGAACGCACACCTTCACGCCGTCGAGTCTCCACCCGGCGCCGTCGCGAACGGCCGTGGTGACCGGCTGCGTCGGCTCGGTGCCGACCTCCACAAGCGCGGTGGTGAGGACGAGGTCGCCAGCCACGACGGGAGGAAGGTAGCGGCGGCGCTGCTCGGCCGTCCCGTGCTCAGCGATGGGAAGCGCCCCCAAGACCAGCGTGGGCAGGAGGGGGACCGGCGCCACGGTGCGGCCGGCCTGCTCCAGGAGCAGGAACAGCTCCACGAGACCGAGGCCGCTGCCCCCGACGTCCTCGGGTAGACCGATCCCGAGGAGGTTGGCGCGGGCCAGCTCGGCCCACAGACGCTTGTCGACTCGTTCGGTGCCGGCCTCGATCTCCTTCAGGCGCTGCTGGGTGACGTGCCCCTCGAGGATCTGCTTGGCCAGATCCCGCACCGCCTCCTGCTCTTCGTTGAGGGCGAAGTCCATGCTGCTCCTATCGGGACCTGGGCAGGCCCAGGCCGAAGATGGCGATCAGCTCCCGCTGCACCTCGTTGGTGCCCCCGCCGAACGTCAGGATGAGCAGGCCCCGGTACAGGTGCTCGAGACGAGAGGAGAGGACCGACTCGGGCGAGCGCCGCTTGAGGTAGCCCACCTGGCCGACGACCTCGAAGAGGAGCTTGAAGGCCTCGAGGTAGAACTCGGTGCCGAAAACCTTGATGGACGAGGCGTCGGCCACATCGAGGCTGTCTTGCGTGGCGGTCCAGGCGACCTTCCAGTTCATGAGCCTGAGGAACTCGAGCCGGGCGTGCACCCGGGCCAGGTTGACCTGGACCCACTCCTGGTCGACGACGCGCCTACCGTCGGCCAGCTTGGTCTCCTGGGCCCAGCGGCGCACCTCGGCCAG
The DNA here is from genome assembly GCA_051985455.1 of Acidimicrobiales bacterium. Lineage (GTDB taxonomy): Bacteria > Actinomycetota > Acidimicrobiia > Acidimicrobiales > AC-9 > AC-9. The sequence continues at coordinate 3,674 of JBPYEI010000060.1, read as the reverse complement.
GTTGCGCTCGACGATGCCGGGCGAGCACAGCGTGACCCGCTCGTGGTTGAGCTGGCTGGTGATGAGCTTCCAGCCGCCGTCCTCCTCGCCCACCAGGTTGGTCGCCGGGATGCGGACGTCCTCGTAGAAGGTGTAGTTCGTGTTCTGCTCGCCCATGAGCTGCATGGGCTGCACCTTGAACCCCGGCGCGTCGGTGGGGATGATGAAGATCGAGATGCCCTTGTGCTTGGGGGCATCGGGATTGGTGCGGGCGGCCAGCCACACGTAGTCGGCGCCGGTCGCCAGGCTGGTGAAGATCTTCTGCCCGTTGATGACGTACTCGTCGCCGTCGCGCACGGCCTTGGTCTGGAGCGAAGCGAGGTCGGTCCCGGCGCCGGGCTCGGTGTAGCCGATCGAGAAGTGGATCTCACCGCCGAGGATCCGCGGCAGGAACCGCCGGCGCTGCTCGTCGGACCCGAAGTTCATGAGCGTCGGACCGACCGTGTTGATGGTCAGCATCGGCACGGGTGCCCCGGCGCGCATCGACTCGTCGAAGAACACGAACTGCTCGATGGCCGATCGCCCCTGGCCGCCGTACTCCTCGGGCCAGCCGATGCCGAGCCAGCCGTCCTTGCCCATCTGCCGCACGATCCGCTTGTGGGTCGGACCCACCCCCTCGCCCCGGGACAGCTCCTCCTCGACCTCGGGGGTCAGGAGCCGGCCGTAGTAGTCGCGCAGCTCCTGGCGCAGGGCTTGCTGCTCGGGCGTATAGCCGATGTACACCGGGGCCTCCCACCTAGAACCTGTTTCAGTCTAGGCAGATACGACGCGGGGGTGCGAAATGCCCGTGTTCAGTGACGGGGGGGCTTGCGGCCGGTGACGCTCCAATAGAGCAGTGAGGCCTGGCTCTCGACCAGGCCGGCGGTGCGGATCCCCCAGAACTCGAACCCGTAGCGGTGGGCGGCCACCTGGCCCAGCATGGCGACGATGGACCCGGCCATGGCCATGGCGTCCGTAGCCGGTGAGCGACCCTCGTGCCGACTCGTCTCGATGACGTCGGCGATGGCGACGGTGATGCCGTTGAGCGCCCTGGTCCTCATGCCCCGGAAACGGAGGTCGCCCTCCTCGGTGGCCAGGTCGACGACCCGGAAGACCGAGCGGTGCCGCTCCCAGTAGTCGATGAAGGCTTGCACGAAGGCGACCGCCGTCTCCCAGCCCTTGTCGCCCTTCCACTGCCCGTGCACGAGCGCAGCCAGCGACCCCACCTCCTCGCCCAGCTCCTCGGCCAGGACGAGGATGACCTGCTCCACGTTGGCGAAGTACTGGTAGAAGGTGGCCGGCGAGGTCCCGGCGGCGCTGGCGATGTCGATGACCTTTATGTCCCGCCACGACGTGGTGCCGAGGAGATCGGCCGTGCAGTCGATGAGACGGCGTCGGGTGGCCTGGCCCCTCCGCCCGGGAACCCGTCCGTCGGTGGCCCGAAGGTCAGTGGACGAGGTGTCGTTCACCGGGACGGTCATCCGCCAAAGGATACTCCCAGGTAACTGGCGGCCCCGTGTCCCGACCCGCTACTGCGTCTATTGAACGACGGCTCCGCCGTCGACAGCGAGGGCGTGTCCGACCACGAACGAGGCGTCGTCGGTGCACAGCCACACCACGGCGGCGGCGATCTCGGCGGGATCGCCCAGGCGGCCGATGGGGGCGGCACGGCGCATCATCTTCTCCATGGCGGGATCACCGCCCATGAAGTCCTCGAGCATCGGCGTCCGGGTGCTGCCGGGGCACACGGCGTTGATGCGGACGCCGGACTTCACGTACTCCAGCGCCGTCGCCTTGGTCAGCCCGACGACGCCGTGCTTGCTGGCGACGTAGGCGGGCAGGCCGGGGAAGCCCATCAGCCCGGCACCGGAGGACGTGTTGACGATGGCCCCACCGCCCTGCTCGACCATCGGAGGGATCTCGTGCTTCATGCACAGGAAGACGCTCCGGAGGTTGAGCGCCATCACCCGGTCCCACTCCTCTTCCGGGTAGTCGGCGGTGAACGCGGTGTGACCCGACGTTCCCGCGTTGTTGTGGGCGCAGTCCAGTCGCCCGAACGTGGCGAGGACGTCCGCGACCATGGCCGCGACCTCATCCGCGTTGGTGACGTCGTAGGAGACGAAGCGGGCCTTGCCGCCGGCATCGGTGACGCGCCGCACGGTCTCGGCCCCACCGAGCTGGTTGACGTCGGCCACGACCACGGTCGCCCCTTCGCCGGCGAAGGCGAGGGCGGACGCGCGCCCGATGCCCGACGCGCCTCCGGTGACGAGAGCGATCCGTCCGTCCAGTCGCGCCGCCATCAGTCAGCTCGACAGGCACTGGCGCAGCTCGTGCTTGAGCGTCTTGCCCGTCGGGTTGCGGGGAACGACGTCGACCAGCTCCAGCTGCTCGGGCACCTTCTGGACCGCCAGGCCCCGCTGCTTGAGGAAGTCGACCATCTCGGCGAAGGCCAAGGGGTCGAAGCCGTCCTTGGTCGACACCACGGCGCAGCAGCGCTCTCCGAGGGCCGGGTCGGGAAGGCCGATGACGGCCACATCGGCCACCTTGGGATGCTGGTAGAGGAGGTCCTCGACCTCCTTGGCGCTGATGTTCTCTCCCTTGCGGATGATGACGTCCTTGAGACGTCCGGTGATGGCGACGAAGCCTTCGTCGTCGACGACGGCGAGGTCTCCGCTGCGGAAGAACCCGTCCTCGTCGAAGGCGTCCGTGTCGAGGTTGCTGTCGAGATAGCCGCGAAAGAGCTGGGGCCCCTTGACCCGGAGCTCACCCTGCGCGATCCGCAGCTCCACGCCCGGTGCGGCGCGACCCTCGGTCTCGGCCAGCTTGTCGTCCGGATCGCCGACCGCGCCCATGGACAGGATCGGGCACTCGGTGAGGCCGTAGCCCGACACGATGCCGACCCCGCCGAGCTCCTTCTTCATGTCGTAGTGCAGCTGCGGCGGCTTGGGGGCACCCCCTCCGGGGAAGGCGCGCACCTCGGGAAAGATCGGCGTGCCCGGCCGGCGCCGCTGGGCCTCGAGGTAGACGAGATGGAAGGGCGTGCCGGAGCCGGCGAGGGTCACGTCCTCGCGTGCCAGTACATCGACGGTCTCGGTCGGGTCGAAACGCTCGACGCAGATGTTGGAGCAGCCGATCATGAGGCTCGAGAACAGCCAGGTGATCCCGCCGATGTGCGTGAAGGGGAAGACCAGGCCGCTGCGATCGTCGGGACGCAGCTCGAGCGCCACGTTCATGGCCACGGCGGCGGCGGCGATGGTGGCGTCGGTGTGTCGCGCTCCTTTGGGGTCGGCGGTAGTGCCCGAGGTGTAGAACACCCACGCCGTCGGGAGGTCGGCGGGCGACGCAGGCACTGCCGGGGCCGGCGGGAGGGTGGACGGGTCGCCTTCGGGGAGCGCCCGGTCGACCACGAGGACGTCGAGGTCGTCGCGTGCGGCGGCGATGGCGTTCGCCATCGCCGGATAGTCGAAGCCGCGCCAGGCCGGCGGGACCACGAGCAGGCGGGCACCGGTCTGTGCCGTCATGAAGCGCAGCTCGCGGTCCCGATAGATGGGGAGCACGGGATTCTGCACGGCACCCAACCGGGACAGCGCGGCGACCAGCAGCAGCGACTCGATCCAGGTCGGCAGCTGCCACGACACCGCTGCACCGCGGGCGAC
>JBPYEI010000059.1:0-24163 GCA_051985455.1 Acidimicrobiales bacterium | reverse complement strand
TCGGTCCGATAACCGCCGCCGCCACGAACCCGGAGGTCCCGGCGGCGAGGTGGATCACGTAGCCACCGCTCCAGTCGACCGCTCCCTTCTGCGCCCAGTAGCCGCCGCCCCAGATCAGGAAGGCGTTCACCGAGTACACGAAGGTGCTCCACAGCAGTACGAAGGGGATCCACGCCTTGAGGTTCATCCTGCTCAGCACACTTCCCATGAACAGGATCGGCGTGATGGCGGCGAAGACGAACTGGAAGTAGACCAGGGACGACAGTGGGAACCGGAACTGGGGCATGAGACCGGCCCCGCTGAGTAATGGAATGTTGGCCTTGTTCTGTTCCATACCGTGGCCGACCACCTGTCCCGGTATGCCGACCATGTTGTTGAGTATCCCCGGCCCGACGTGCCACGGCGTACCGAAGCCCATGTCGTAGGTCCACAGGACCCATGCGACCAGCACCACGGAGAAAGCCGTGAACGTCATGATCAGGGTGTTGACGGCCCAGCGTTTCTGGACCAGGCCGCCGTAGAGGACGGCCAGTCCAGGGATGCTCATCAGGCCGACCAGGGTCGCGGACACCAACTGCCAGGTGTTGTCCCCGGTGTTCAAATAGGTTGGGTACGGGTGCAGCACTTCTCACCTCCTCTTGCGCTGCGGTGCCGTGTAGCGCGACGAGCTGGCCGGTCGCGAACGCACGGCCCCGGCTGGTGCTGGGGTGGGAGCGAGCCTGACTTTCAGCCCCGAGAGCCAGGTGAGAACGCGACTGGCGCCGGCGCCGCTGGCCGCCCGTGTCTGGCGAGCCACCATCACCATGAGGAAGACGGCGTAGACGAAGAAGGCGATCTGCAGGAAGTACTCCGGACCCCACGGTCCCACGGCCACCAACAGCGCGCCTCCAGCCATCAACACTCCCCGACGGGCGATGGTGGCGGCGGCGAGAACGCCGGATAGGGCGAGACCGATCACCAGGTAGCTCGTACCGGTGGCGCCGGTGGCGACCCTGCTGCCGAGGTTCGGCACCCAGAGGGCGGCGAACGAGCCGGCCGCGGCGAGTGCGGCACCCAACCCGACCAACCGGTGTCGGTTCGCCAACCGCACGGTCAGAGGTCCGGGGCGCTCGCTTCCGGACCGTTGTCGATCGATCACTGCGCGTGATGTGTTCCTAGCCACGTCAGCCAACCTTTCCGAGAGGACGGCGTGACGGTAAGGGCGCTACGTCACAGGCGTTCGACCAACTGATTAACGCCGCGTTAAAAGCGCGGCGCTGGGGGCCGAGCGGCGGCTGGCGGTGAGCCTGCGGGGCTGGCGCTCAGGTCGCCGAGGGCCGCGCCTCGCGGTGCGTGCGCTCGCCGGGCGTCGGGAACTGCGTCCGCATCACCAGGTCGAAGGCTCGCCCGGGCAGGAGGCGGTGGAGCTCGATCATGAGTCTCGCCGTCGGTGTCACCACGTAGCGCGCTCGTGGACGATCGGCTGTGATGGCCTTCTCGATGGCCTTGGCCACGCTGTCCGGGCCGGCAGCCACGAGCTTGCCAATGATGCCGGAGTAGGCCCTCTCGACCTGCTGGGTCAGCACCTGGTTGAACTTCGCGTACGGGCTGCCTTCCTCGCTTCCCGGCATCCTGCCGATGACGGTCTCGCCGAAACGGGTGCGGATGAGCCCGGGCTCGATGAGCACGACGTCGACACCGAACCCGCGCACCTCGAAACGGAGGGCGTCGCTGAGCGCTTCCAGCGCGTACTTGGAGGCGTGGTACACACCTCCACCCGGGATCGTGATACGACCGCCCATGGAGCTGACGTTGACGATGCGCCCGCGGCCGGCCCGACGCATGCCAGGCAGGACGAGCTGCATCAGGCGCATCGGCCCCAGCACGTTGGTCTCGAGCTGGCGCCGGGCGGCCTCCATCGGGACAGCCTCGACGGGGCCGTCCTGACCGTAGCCGGCGTTGTTGACCAGCACGCCGACCGCACCCTCGGCGGACTCGACCGCTTTCACGGCGGCGATCATCGACTCCTCGTCGCAGACGTCGAGTGCCAGGAGCTTGCAGCCCGATCGGGCCAGATCCTCGATCGACTCGGGGCGCCGGGCCGTGGCGTACACGGTGTGGCCGCCGCGGGCCAGTCGCTCCGCCGTCGCCCGCCCGATACCGCTCGAGCAGCCGGTGACCAATACCGCTGTCTTGCTCGGCGCCGGCACCGGATCAGGCTACTGCGGGCCTGAAAGCGGAAGCGAAAATGGCGGCCGACAGCTACCCTTGAAGGACCAGCATAGGGGACGGGCGTGAGCCTTATCTGGGGACGACTCCCGGCCGCCCTTTGTGTCCTAGGCGGGAGGGGGGCGCCGTGGGCATAGATGCCAAGTGCGGCGCCTGGTGTGCCGGAGACAGAGTAGGGGCGTCAGGTCGACGCTTGTGGAATCACGACGCCTGCTCCCGGCGTGTCAGGAGGGCTACGTGAGCGTACCGATCGGCCCCAACCCGTGGCCGTTCCTCAAGCGAAACATCTGCCAGCACTGCCGGGAGCAGCTCCGGTTCGTCGCCAGCCGCGACGGGCAGGAGGTCGTCATCTGCCCGAACTGCGACTCACCGATGGGCGCGTTCAGGTGATGCGACCGTGGTCGCGCCCTGTGGTCGATGGCTCGACGACGGACCCGGGTGACCGTTACTGACCAGCCGACTTCGTCCTAGCGGTTCTCGTCGACCTCACCCCGCCCCCGATAGACCGCTGACGGACGACGCGTGCTCCTCCGGCCCTTGCCGGCCCGGCCCCTTCGGCTGCTCCGGACGCGAGGTGGTCCGAACACTCTCTTGAGCTCCAGGCGCTGTCGCTCGTCGACCTCGAGCGATTCCTCGTCCCATGCACGCAAGAGCTCAGGGGCGTTCGTCCACCACCACGGCGACAGCTTGTCGCTGCGATCGTGCCGCCCACAGAGCTGACTGCCCGGAACCACGGGGTTGCGGCACGGCCGCCCATTGCCCGTTTTGGCTTTGCAGATCCGCCCTTCGCTCGTGCTCGCCACGTTTCCCCCCCTCCGGATCCCGACGTCGCGGGACCCGCCCATGAACAATCGACCTGACGCCCCCCACTTCCGACAGCGTCCTTCGTTCGACCCCAGACCATAGGAGATTCTGTCTCCAGTTGCGAGGGGAACTCGCCCCACCCAATGAGGTAATTCACTCCCCGTTTCGCCCTCGCCATGGCCCGAATAGATCCTCGGGGTTTTCCGGAGGGGCCCGCCCGGAGGCCCCGGACGACGGGCGGTAATGCTGGCGGTGGCGGTCCAGACGGTTTTGGGCCTGGGGGTGCGGCCGGGCTCAGGTTGACTCGTTGGCGCTGAGGGCGGCAATGACCGCCTCGCGGGCAGCGAGGAGCGCTTCCCTGACAGCCCGTGGCTGCTCGGAGCCCATAGGTCGCCGGCGGGCGGCGGTCATCACGTCAGCGGTGAACGCATCGAGGTCGGCGCCCAGCGATCGCAGTACGAGGCGATCCGGAGAGTCCGGGTCCTCGGGCTCGCCCTCGCCGCCATCGCGCTCGCGGTCACGGTCGTGGTCGTGGTCGTGAGCGCCGGACTCGCCGCCAGGGAAGTGCTCACGACGCCGACCTCCGTGGCGTCGGCCTCCGCCACGACGTGGTTCGTCGCTCCAAGCGTCGCCCCGCCACTCCTCTTCCCCCCAGCGCTCGCGTGCCCTGTTGCGCAGCCGCTCGTGTCGCTGCTCTGCCGCCTCCCTGGCGGTGCGCCGCTCCTCCCTGCGAAGGTCGCGCATGGCGACCCCGAGCTCTTGGCGCAGCTCGCGTACCGACGCCTTCACCTCGTGGCGGATCTCGCGAGCGAGATTGCGTGCGGACTCCGCCGCGCGGGCCTCGAGGTCGCGGAGCTCGTGACGGTGCGCCTCGAGCTCGTCGCGCCCGGCGTCGGTGAGACGGTAGACCTTGCGACCTTCCACCTCCTCGTGCTCGACCAGTCCCTCCTCCTCGAGGGCTGCGAGGCGGGGATAGATCGTGCCTGCGGATGGTGTGTAGAGGCCGAGGAAGCGGTCCTCCATGTGCCTGATCAGCTCGTAGCCATGGCGGGGTCGCTCGCCCAACAGCAGCAGCAGGAACAGCCGCAGCCGGCCGTGGGAGAACACCCGGTTCATGCCACCGCCTCCACCGGCGCTCCGCTGACCATCGTGATGTCCCCGACGAGCGTGACCATGGTGAGGGTGGCGTCACCCTGACCGAGCCGGCCCCGAACGACGCGCCCGAGACCGCCGACACACCCGCGGGCCCATGTCGAGGAAGTGTCGCCCAGGAACCTGGCCGAGGCGCCGACGAAGGCGTCGGCCCAGTCGCCGGCCCGGCCAGCCCAGTCGCCGGCACGACCGGCCCACGCCTGCGCCGTCTCGGACCACGCCTGCCCCATCCCCGGCCATGCTCGGGCCCACGGCGGTCGCTCGTCCTCGAACGTCTCGGCCATGTCAGGCACGTCGATGTGGCCCGCCAACGACTCCGCCTCGAAGGAAACGCTGGCGTCGGCCGGAAGACGCACCGTCACCGGACCCGATGCCGTGCGGCACGAGCAGCGGGCGCCAGGACGGGGATCGAGATCGGCGACGACCTCTCCCGTCACGGTGCCGATCATCAGCTCCTGCACGAGGCCTCCGACCACCGTCACCGGGCCCGAGACGGATTCGACGTGGAGGCGCCCGGCTACCCCGTCGATGGCGACCTCGCCGGAAACGGTGCGGGCTCGCACGTCGCCCGACAGGCACGTACCCGCCAGCTCGCCCGAGACGGTGCTGAACGACATCTCCCCGCCCAGGCCGGCCGCCACGAGCGCCGCCGACTCGGTACCTACCGCGGCCCGGGCCGCGGGCGGCATGGTGAGGGTCACCGTGGCCCGAGGGCGGGCCCCCAACCCGCCAGTCCACATCGCTGTCTGCTCGACCGTCAGGTCACCGTCGTCGAGGCGGACGGTGACGGCCTCGTCGCTCACTCCGTCGACCTCGAGCCGGGGAGGCGACGACGTGCCCGCCAGGGAGACCTCACCGCCGACCAGGCGGAGATCCGCCTTGTCCAGGGCTTCGATATCCAGCCGCAGCCCTTCGCCGTCCGGCTCGACCCTGTAGTCCATGCTCACCCCTCCCGCGTCGGCGACCCTTCGTTCAGCTCCTGCGGACACGATATGTCGCGAGCGGGCGTCGGTCAAGATATATCGCGTCTATGGGGCACCGGCCCGAGAGAGGGGCCTGGTCGCATCTCTACCGGCTGTCGGATGCCTCGATGAGCCGGACGGGGTCGCCGACGCGAGCCCGCCCGCCCGAGACCACCTCACCCCGAAGACCCCCTCGGTGCACCAAGGCTCGGCGCACACCTTTGGCGGTGAGTGACTCCAGATGGGCGCAGGGCTCCGCCAGTCGCACACCGACGACCTCGACCTCGCCCACCCGGAACGTGCGACCGACGAGATGATTGAGGGCGACGCCTCGGGTCACGACGTTGCGCCTCGGCGCGCCGGGCGCCAGGTCGATCCCGTAGTCGCGACGGACCGCCTCGATCGCCTCCTCCTCGATCAGGGTGAGCGCCCGGCCCGTTGCGGCCCTCGACGACCAGCTGCCGCTCTCGTTGGCGTAGCGATCGCCGACCACACCGCTGGCGTGCACCTCGATCTCGTCCCGGTGCTGCATCTCGCCAGCAGCCGAAGGGCAGAGGTAGAGGTCGGCGACGATCCCGTCCACGGGGAAGAGCTTCGAGGCCGCTGGTAGCGTCGTCAACGCCTTTTGCACCGAGGTGAGGGCGCAGGTCTATGGAAGACCGCATGACAGCCGGTCTGTACCTCGAGATGTCCAACTGCTCGCCGGACGAGTACCGAGGCACGCGAGTACCCGACGTGATGGCCCTTACCGGCGTCAAGCGCGCCACGTGGTGGGAGAACGCCCATCCCTACCGCAAGGACCTGCCCCGGACGGTCGAGGAGTTCTCATTGCTCGGGTTGTACGAGGCGGACGAGGACTTCAACGCTCCTGACCACGCGCTCGAGATCCGCGGGCACCACTATCGGCGCTATCCCCGGCCGGCCCAGGGCTCGCTGACGGGGCGGCCCACGCTGGGCCTGTTGCTCGTGCTGGTGAGCCCGCGTCAGCCCGACGGCGCCCAGGCGCTTCGGGACTGGGCCGACTTCGTGCACCTCCGACACATCGCCGAGGCCTCCGTGCCGGGGTACACGATGATCACGCCCTACGAGAACGCGACCGATACCGGCCCCCGTTTCCTTCACCTGTACGAGATGGACACCGGCGATCCCGAGAGCACCTTCAGGTCGATGACGCCCCTCGTGCAGCGACGACTGGGCGGAGGACCGGGCACTCCTGGCTTCGATCAGTGGATGGGGCACCCGCAGCTGCGCATCGACTACGTCAACACGTTCCGCCGTCTGGGCGCTTGAGTTCTTGCGGCCCGCTCAGCCGCCGGCCGAGGGGGTGCCCGCCGATGACGCACCGGAGGCGCTGGTCCCGGAGCCGGCCGCCGAACCCGACGCTCCTGACGACGACCCGGATGACGTAACGCCGTTCGACGACCCCGCGCTGCCCGAGCTGGTCCCGCTCGAGCCCGGAGTCGTCGATGGGCTCGTCGGCGTGGGCGACGTCGTCGCGGGGGATCGACCGGGTGTCGTGGATGACGGGGACGACGGCGACGTGGTGGTCGTCGACGAGCTGTTGGGCGCCGTCGTCGATGGTGTCGTCATGGTGGGCTCCGTCGGCGTCGAGGGAGACGTCGGCGTGGTCTTGGACGACTGACCGCCGCCCACGATTCCCCCGAGCGACGTCGTCGCCCCCGCCGGATTCGAGCCGCTGACGATCGCCGACAACGGCTTCTTGGCCAGGGCCTCGACGGCTGTCACGACGCCCATGGACACGACGAACACCACCGCAGTGGCGACAACGATGTTGCGCCACCGCAGTGACCGAGCCAACTTGAGCACTGACGGCCAGAGGCCGTCGATCCAGGCGCGCTCGTCGCGACCCTCGGGTCGGCCCGGGGTGGGGGGCGGAGGGAGCGCGGTCGGCGGACGACCCAAGGAAGTCGGCGGCGGAGGCGGAACGTCCACCGAGGCGTCGAGGGCCGGAACCTCGTTGGTGCTGTCCGCATCCGACCCCGCTCCGGCGGCGCCGCTCCCACTGGAGGCGCGTGCACCGCTCCCCACCAGCGTGCGAACGGTCGACGCTTGCTGTTTGAACGCGGAAGGGATGGTCTCCCGTATGGCGCGGTGGGTCGAGCGGAGCCAGTACGAGTACACCGCGTTGCCGATGCTGGCCGCCGCGCTCATCACGCCGGCACCGATGACCGTGCCGGCCACCCCGAAGAACGAAGCCAGCACCGCCGCCGTTACCGAGGCCAGGGCGCCGGCGACGACCTGGACCGGGCTCAAATGGATGGAACGCTCGCGATCGGTCATGAGGACACCAGGTGGTTGGATGTCGGTTTGCCAACCATATACAGCATTAGCAAACTATATGTATCGTGGGGCGGCAGGCTCCAGCAAGTCGAACCGGTCATCGGTCACGCCTGCCCCCGCCAGCTCGCCGCTGTTCCCGGCCAGCAGCGGCCGGCCCCTCACATGCAAAAGGCCCCGCCGCTGGGGCCCGGATCCATTTTACGGGTCCGAAGGTCGGACCATGTCGCGGCCGTCCACCGCGGAAGCCCTGCGCACCACAGCACCGTCCACCTCGACACCCTCGACCGGAGCGCGGCCGTCCGTTAGCTCCGACGGCGTCTGCTCGCCCCGGAGGGCCCAGGCATCGCCCGCGAACCGGGGCCCGGTCCCGAGAAGCAGCGACCTGACCGTGAGCGTGGTCGCCGTCGGCAACGCCACCTCGGCGGCCGACGCGTCGGCGGCCGCCTCCTGGGTCAGCTCTTGGGTCGCTGCTCCTCGTCGCTCGGCGACTGAGGAGGCGCCGACGGTCGGTGCATCTCGATCCCGGCTAGGAGCTCGGCCGTCGCTCGCGACCGGCGACGGCGGGCTCGTGTGATCAGCAGGCCGATGCCGGGGTGGCCTGCAGGAACGGGCTGGATCGACTCGGACGGGCTCTCCGAGGTCGGCTGCTCCGGCGTCGACAACGGTGCCTCGTGGCCATCCGGCATGCGATCAGAGTTCGCCATGGCGCGCCTCGTTTCCTACTGGTCGACCTACCCACGAAGAGGGCGCGGCAATCAGTGACCCAGTAGCGTCACGGGTCATGAAGGTGGCGGGGCTGTGGCGCTATCCCGTCAAGTCGATGCAGGGCGAGGCCCGAGACAGCCTCGTGCTCGACGACGGTGGAATCGAAGGCGATCGCCGCTTCGGCGTGCTCGACCCCGCATCGGGAACGATCATCTCGGCCAAGAAAGACGGTCGCCTGCTCGAGGCTCGGGCCATGCTGGTCGGCGTCGAGCTCACCGTGCGACTTCCGACGGGCGAGACAGCCCTCGGCACCGGTCCTGCCGTAGATGCCGCCCTCAGCGCCTGGCTGGGGCGAACGGTCCATCTGGTCGAGGCCAGGCCCGACGGGCGGGGGACGTTCGAGTGCCCCGCGGACTTCGAGGACGACGCGTCCGAGCTCTCGCGGTGGCAGGGCCCCTACGGTTCGTTCGTGGACTCGAGCCCGGTCCATCTGCTCACCACCGCCAGCCTCCGGGCGATGAGCTCCGAGCGACCCGATCTGCGCTGGGACGTACTCCGATTTCGGCCCAACGTCTTGATCGAAGCCGACGGCAGCGAGCGCATCGAGGACGCCTGGGTTGGTCGGCCGGTCCGGCTCGGTCAGGTGGAGCTCGGCGTGCGCAAATCCTGCGGCCGCTGCGTCATGACCACGCGCCCGCAGCCGGGCGGCCTGCCTCGGCAGCTCGACATCCTCCGCCACCTGAGCTCTGCGCACTCGGCCGATCTCGGCGTCCTGGCCCAGGTGACACGTGGTGGTCGTGTCGAAGTCGGCCAGCCCGCAACGGTCTGATATCGGCCATCCGCAGGACTATCCTCGCCTTCTCTCGCCAGATATCGCAGAATGGTCGGGCGCTGAGTACCAAGGAGGCGGAGGATGAACCGCAGAGACCTCGTGCGAGCGGTAGCGGCCGAGACCGGCCAGGAGGCGAAGACCGTCGACTCCACGATCAAGGGTTTTACCGACGTGGTGACAGCCGCGGTGGCCAAGGGGGAGCCGGTATCGATCTCCGGGTTCGCCAAGTTCGCCAAGGTGGAGCGGGCGGCCCGCATGGGACGCAATCCTGCGACTGGCGAGCAGATCCGGATCAAGGCGTCCAAGCGGGCACGGATCACCGCCCTCAAGAGCTTCAAGGACGCTGTGCTCAATCCGTCTCAGGCTCCAAGGCTCGGTCGCGGCGTGCTGGACGGATCGGCGGCTCCGGTCAAGAGGACGGCGAAGAAGGCCGGGGGCAGGAAGGCGACCGCCAAGCGACCGGCGGCCAAGCGGCCGGCGGCCAAGAAGACGGCGAAGAGAGCCGGCGCCAGGAAGACCGCCAGGCGCTGAGCTGGCGGGCTTCCGCGCTCGCTGTCGTTCACCATCGGAGCGAGTTGGGCTCCTCGCGGGGTGCAGCGTGATTGTCGGCGCGCCCGACTCGACGCACAGGAGCTGACAGGGACGAGCGTGGCGTCATCGAGGTCGTCCGTCGCGGCGCTGTCGTGACCGTCACTACCCCGTCAGCATCTTCGCCTACCATCTCCCCGTCGATCACGCGCCGCCGGCGCCGGCCCAGCCGGCAGCGCTGATCCGAGGACGAGCAAGGGGACCGCGATCGTGCTGAGCTATCTACAGGCCGTCATCCTGGGCTTGCTCCAGGGAGTCACCGAGCTGTTCCCAGTGTCGAGCCTGGGCCACACCGTGATCTTTCCGGCGCTCTTCGGGTGGCACGGAGTCGTGGCCGCCCAGTCGGCGCAAGAGTCCTTTTTCCTGGCGTTTCTCGTCGGTATGCACGTCGCCACGGCCATCGCCCTCCTGTTCTACTTCCGCGATCAGTGGGTCAGGATCATCAGGGGCTTCCTGGTGACGTTGCGGACGCGTCGTATCGAGACAGCGGACCAGCGCCTGGCCTGGCTGCTGATCGTGGCGACCATCCCCGCGGGCATCGTCGGGCTGGCCTTCGAGCACGTCTTCCGCACCGTCTTCGCCAAGCCGCTCGCAGCGGCCACGTTCCTGGTCATCAACGGCCTCATCCTCTTCCTCGGTGATGCAGCCCGGCGGCGGGCCGAGGAGCGCCAGCCCGTCAGCGCTCCGGGCGCGGCGAGGGCGCCGGCGAGGCGGCTCGACACTCTGGACTTCCGGGAGTCCGGGGTCATCGGCGTGGCCCAAGTCTTCGCCCTCTTTGCGGGAATCAGTCGATCGGGCATCACCATGGTCGCCGGGCTGCTGCGCGGCCTCGACTACGAGGACGCGGCGCGCTTCTCGTTCCTGCTCGCCACGCCGGTCATCCTGGCAGCAGGGCTCTACAAGCTCCCCGACCTGCTGGGTCACAACGGGGACGGTGTTCGCAGCCAGATCCTGGTCGGCAGCGTCGTCGCCGGCGTGTCGGCGTACCTCGCCGTGCGGTTCCTCATGCGCTACTTCGAGACCCGCAAGCTCTGGCCCTTCGCCATCTACTGCGTCGTCTTCGGCGGCGCCATGATCATCCGCTTCCACTGATCACGTGGGTCACGTGCGTCACTTACGTCACCGAACCCCGAGCTCGGGCGCAGGTCAGTCGAAGCGCAGGATGGGCCAGCCCGACGCTCGAGCGGCTGCCCGCAGCGCCCGGTCGGGGTTGACGGCCACCGGGCGACGGCAGGAGCGGAGCAACACGAGGTCCGAGGCCGAGTCCGAGTAGGCGGCGGCCTGGGCGAGCTCCACCGGCCCGACTTCCTGGGCGAGACGGTCGAGCTTGCCCCTCCCCTGACAGAACGGCCCGGACAGCCGGCCGGTGTAGCAACCGTCGACCACCTCGGCCACCGTGCCCACCCCCCGGTGGGCACCGAGCAGACCGCTGACCGCTGACACGAGCTCGTGCGGGCTGGCGGAGAGGACGACGCAGAAGTCACCTCGCTCCAGGTGCTCCTCGAGCAGCCACCGGGCACCCGAGTAGACGTCGGCGGCCACGTCGGCGGCGACCTCCATGACCGCGGCCAGCAGCGGCGCCTGTGGGGTTCCCGAGAACGCCCCCAGCATGCTGTCCCGGAGGCGCTCGACCTTCGACTCGCTGGCACCGCGGCGCTGGAACACCAGGTTGCGAGCCATGTGACCCGGCAGCACCCAGGGGCTGACGAGCCCCCGCCGCGCCAGCGCCCGCCCGAGATGCACCAGGCTGGAACCGGGGATCAGCGTTCGGTCCAGGTCGAAGATGGCGAGGGTGCTGGAGCTCCTCGTGGGACCCGACCGACTTCTCGCCGGGGCCGCCAGTGCCGCCATGGGCCCCAGTGTGCGGCGGTCCTGTGGCGCCTTGATGAACGCGACCGACAGGCGAGATGAACCCTTGACGAACATCGCGCCGCAGGTGTCACGAAGCGTCGATGCGGGTGGTCCACGGCGCAGCCGCCGTCGACTCTTTCCTTCGCGTTCACCGGAATGCATAGATCAGGTCACGAACCGGTCACAATCGAACCCTAGCGTCCGCCACCATGCGCAAACTGAGGCAAGCGGGAACACTCAGGATCGCCGCCATCGCGACGGCGGCGATGGCCCTCTTGGTCGTCGGCGCGGTGCGGTCGGCCAGCGGCGCCCCATCGCCAGACAGCGCGGCGGCGACGACCACCAGCACTCCGATCAAGCACCTCGTCGTCATCTTCCAGGAGAACGTCTCCTTCGACCACTACTTCGGTACCTACCCGACAGCTACCAACCCGTCGGGTGAGCCCAGGTTCCGCGCCGCGCCGAGCACGCCCGCAGTCAACGGGCTTACCGGGGCCCTACTGACGAACAACCCCAACGGCGGGAACCCCTCACGTCTCGACCGCACCCAGGCCCTGACGTGTGACCAGAACCACGATTACACGCCGGAGCAGAAGGCGTTCGACCACGGCCTCATGGACAAGTTCATACAGAACACACAGGTGAACAAGTGCTCACCGCCCGACACGACCGCGCCCAACCTCGTCATGGACTACTACGACGGCAACACCGTCACCGCCATGTGGAACTACGCCCAGCACTTCGCCATGAGCGACAACTCCTTCGGGACGACCTTCGGACCGTCCACGCCGGGCGCTCTCAACCTGGTGTCGGGGCAGACACACGGAACGGCTGATGCGATCACCGGCGTAACGGCCAACGGGACCGTCATCGGCGACGACGATCCGGGCTTCGACGCGTGCTCGGCTTCTCCCACAATCCAGATGAGCGGGACCAACGTCGGCGATCTCCTGAACGCCCACAAGGTCACGTGGGGTTGGTTCGAAGGCGGCTTCCGCCCCTCGGCCCAGAGCGGGGGCAAACCCGTCTGTGGCTCATCTCACACGAACATCGGTGGCGCCACCGTCACCGACTACAGCGCCCACCACGAGCCGTTCCAGTACTACCAGAGCACCTCCAACCCCCAGCACCTGCCTCCGTCGTCGGTGGCCGCCATCGGCTCGACCGACCGGGCCAACCACCAGTACGACCTGTCGGACTTCTGGGCGGCAGCCGACAACGGGCACCTGCCCTCCGTCAGCTACCTCAAGGCCGCCAAGTACCAGGACGGTCACGCCGGCTACTCCGACCCTCTCGACGAGCAACACTTCCTCGTGAACACCATCAACCGCCTGCAGAAGCTCGACACCTGGAAGTCCACGGCGGTCGTCATCGCCTACGACGACTCCGACGGGTGGTACGACCACGTGATGGGGCCGATCGTCAACCAGTCCCAGGACGCGAACGACGCCCTGACCGACCCGGGCCAGTGCGGGACGAGCGCGCCGGCTGGCGGCTTCCAGGACCGCTGCGGCTACGGCCCCCGTCTTCCCCTCCTGGCCATCTCGCCCTTTGCCAAGACCAACTTCGTCGGCAACTCGGTGACCGATCAGTCGTCGATCCTGCGCCTGGTCGAGGACAACTGGAAGCTCGGTCCGATCGGCAACTCCTCGTTCGACGCCAAGGCCGGCAGCCTGGCCAACCTCTTCGACTTCGGTAACCGGGGCGACGGCCAGCTGATCCTCGACCCCACCACCGGCGAAACGACATCGGGCGGCGGGGGGTAGCCCGGACCACGACGGACGTCGTACGAACAGGGGGACCGGCTCGCCCGGTCCCCCTGTTCGCGCCCCCAAACCAGCGCGTAGGATCGGTGCATCGACGAGCTTCTGACCATCGCCATCGGAATCGGACTGGCGGGCCTGGGTCTCGTCCGGAGGTGGCGCGGCGGTCGCTCCCCGTTGGGTGCGACGGTCAATCGTGTGGGCACGGACGTGTCGGTGGGTGTCGCCACGGTCACCGAGCAGGCCGCCAAGCAGGTGGGATCCGTGGCGGGGACGGCCGTCACCTTGACGGGCTCGATCGTCGTCGGTGGGGCCAGCCTCATCGCCGACGGCGTCGTCACGCTGGCGAGCGTGGCCACCGGACCCTCCCAGCACCGCATCAGCCGACCAGCGGGGCGTGAGGCCCACCTGGGAGGCCAACCCGACGAGCAGGCCGACCGGCCCCCGAAGGCGGCCGGCAACGCGCAACGGCGTACCGGCACCCGCGCCGGGCCGGCGACGGCAGCGGCCACCCGCCGACCCGCCACGTCCAAGGCGCGCCCCTCAACGAAGCGCACCTAGTGCCGCAGGCTGCTCAGCCGGAGTTCGGCCTCGAAGCGCTCGCTCGCTAACCCTCCGAGCCCGACAGGCTGACCACGTCGAGCACGCCGGTCAGCTCGAGCACCCGCAGCACGGGCCTGTTGGGCGACCCGACGACGAGCTCGCCGCCCAGGTCGTGCAGTCGCGCGTGAGTGCCCATGAGGACGCCGACGCCGGCGCAGTCCATGAACTCCGTCCCGCTGAGGTCGACCAGCAGGGTCTGGCCGGTGGCGGCCAGTCGCTCCAGGGTCGCTCGAAGCCTCGGGGCGGTGGCGCAGTCGAGATCCCCCGTCACTGTGACCGTGGCGACGCCATCGTTCTCCGTCGCCCGGACATCGAATGCGGTCACGTCCTTACCCCCAGGCACGATGGGTTCGACCGACCTCCTCCTCTCGCCACCGACCACGTCGTGGTCGTGTGACATCTACTGCCGGGTTAGCAGTCCTGGGGCTCCCTCCCGCAAGAGGGCAAGCTCACTCAGAGTGGGGGAATCTGGTCACGTCTCTCCCTCACCCGTCATCCCCGCCACGGCCCGCTGGCGGAGGCCGGCCAGGCGGTGCTCCCACGCCAGCCGTCGCTGGATCCAGGCCACCGCCTCGACCCGCCCGATCTCCCCCGCGGCGACATCCCACGGGTCGGCGGGCTCGGTAGCAGTCCGCGGCGGCCCCGGGACCTCGGTCCCCTGACGTCTCCGTACTGAGGATACGGTCATAAATGTATGATACGAACTCGTATCTTAGGTGTCAAGAGCAATCTGGGATGGGGGGTGGCATGATGGAGCCCGTGGCCGCCGAGAAGTGGACGCCGGAGCGACGCCGGGAGCTGACGCGGTCGGCCCTGGTGGACTCGGCAGCCGAGCTCTTCGCCGAGCGGGGGTTCCACGCTGCCTCCCTGGACGACATCGCCGAGCGGGCCGGGTTCACCAGGGGTGCCATCTACTCCAACTTCGAGAACAAGGAGGAGCTTTTCTTCGCTGTCCTCGAGCAGCGCGTGAACACCGCCCTCCAGCGCTTCTCCCGCCTCTTCGAGGAAGAGGGTGATCCTGGTTCCCTGGACCCGGCCGCCATCGCCAAGCTGTGGCAGGAGACCGAGGGTGACGAGAAGTGGGCCGCACTCAGCCTCGAGTTCACCCTCTACGCGCTGCGAAACCCCGAGGTGCGGGAGCGGCGTGCCGCCCAGGAACGCAAGCAGCGGGATCTCATGGTCCGCTTCGTGGCGGACACGACCCAGGACACCGGCATCTCGTTCAAGATTCCCCTCGAGGACCTCGTCGCCATCATGGACGGCGCCTCCTGGGGGCTGAGGCTGCGCGCGCTGTCGGACCCCACGCAGGACCACCTGCTGGAGCAGTTCATCAGGCTCATGGACGAGGCGGCGTTCACCTTCCCGGGCGACTGATTGCTAGACAAGTTGCTGATGCTCACCGTCGGGTCGCCGCTCCACGGGACGATCGTCAGCATCGCCGTCGGCGAGGGCGATCTCGTGCGCGCCGGGCAACTGGTGCTCGTCATCGAGTCGATGAAGATGCAGCATCCCGTCGAGGCAACCGCAGCCGGCTTCGTGCGCAAGATCGAGGTGGCGCCGGCCGACACCGTGGTGCCCGGTCAGCCCTTGGTCGTCCTCGAGGAGGCCGCCGTCGAGGCCGAGACGGCCCGTCTGGTGGACAGGGCGGCTCCCCAGCACCTCCGGCCCGACCTGGCCGAGGTCCTTGAGCGGCACGCCATCGGGTCCGACGAGGCGAGACCGGACGCCGTGGAGCGGCGACGAGGGACGGGCCAGCGCACGGCGCGAGAGAACGTCGACGACCTGTGCGACGACGGGAGCTTCGTCGAGTACGGGCCGCTCGTCATCGCCGCCCAGCGCCGCCGGCGCGACGTGGAGGAGCTGATCAGGCGGACGCCGGCGGACGGGCTCGTCGGCGGAATCGGCACGATCGACGGTCACCGGACCATCGTCATGTCCTACGACTACACCGTCTTGGCCGGCACCCAGGGACTGCAGAACCACCGCAAGAAGGACCGGCTCTTCGAGCTGGCCGAGACGCTCCGCCTGCCGATCGTGTTCTTCACCGAGGGCGGAGGCGGACGACCGGGCGACACTGACGGCGTCGGCGTCAGCGGGCTCGACTGCATGGCGTTCAACCTCTTCGCCGGGCTGAGCGGCCTCGTGCCGCTGGTCGGCGTCAACTCCGGCTACTGCTTCGCCGGCAATGCCGCCATCCTCGGGTGTTGCGACGTGGTCATCGCCACCGCCAACTCGAACATCGGGATGGGCGGCCCGGCCATGATCGAAGGAGGCGGGCTCGGCGTCCACCCGCCTGAGGCCATCGGTCCCATGGAGGTGCAGGTACCGAACGGCGTGGTCGACATCGCCGTGGACGACGAGGCGAGCGCGGTCGAGACGGCCCGGCGGTACCTGTCCTATTTCCGTGGGACGGTGACCGAGTGGGAAGTGGGAGACCAGCACCGCCTGCGCCACATCGTCCCCGAGGATCGGTTGCGCACCTACGACGTGAGGAGGGTGCTGTCCGCCATGGCCGACGAGGGCTCGGTGCTCGAGCTGCGCCAGGGCTTCGGGACGGGGATGATCACCGCCCTCGCCCGCATCGGCGGCCGGCCCGTCGGCGTCGTCGCCAACAATCCGGCCCATCTGGGCGGGGCCATCGATGCTCCTGGAGCGGACAAGGCGGCCCGCTTCATGCAGCTGTGTGACGCCTACGACCTGCCGATCGTCTCGCTGTGCGACACCCCGGGCATCATGGTCGGTCCGGAGTCCGAGAAGCAGGCGAACGTGCGTCACTGCGCCCGCATGTTCGTGGTCGGCTCCACCCTCACGGTCCCCCTTGTGACCATCGTGCTGCGCAAGGGCTACGGGCTGGGCGCCCAGGCCATGGCCGGAGGCAGCTTCAAGGCGCCGATCTTCACGGTGGCCTGGCCGACGGGCGAGTTCGGAGGGATGGGCCTCGAGGGAGCCGTGCGGCTCGGCTACCGCCGCGAGCTCGAGGCGATCGACGACCCCGAGCGGCGGGAGCACACCTTCCAGGAGATGGTCGCCGCCATGTACAGACACGGCAAAGCGCTGAACACGGCAACGTACTTCGAGATCGACGACGTGATCGACCCCGCCGACTCCCGGCGGTGGATCACCACCGCCCTCGACTCCGCTCCGCCGCCTCCTCCTCGGACGGGCAAGAAGCGTCCGTGCATCGACACCTGGTAGGCCGCACGTGTTCTGATCGCAGCCCGGGCGTTCGGGGCCGAGCTTGGTGATCGGGTCGGTTCCACCTTGCGTCGAAAGCGTGGACGGTTTCGACGGCATGTGGAACCCTGAAGCCGTCGACTCCCCTCTCGTGGGCGCCAAAACGCGTGCTGGCGTCGTCTGCCCGACCGCGGGGGCCCGTACGGGTTCCACCTGTGGTCGAAAACCACTCTCCAGACGGCCCGTTTCGACGCAACGTGGAACCGGAGCTCTCTCTGCGCTCGGGCGGCTCGGCTCGATCGGTCGCCACCAACCCGGCACGTCCCGAGCCGGCAGGCGGCACGAGGACCGCTACGGGCCGCCTCCCTCCGCCGTACGGAAGACGGCCCGTGCGGTCCCCGCTGGCTCCCCCTGTGGGGGTGATCCTCAGCGCCCGGTGTTGTGACCCACGACCGAGTTGATGTTGCCTGGCGATAGCACTCGAGATAAAGGCCATGGCGACGCTCACGACAGCAGGTATGACCATCACTGCCGCCAAGAGGAGGCCGGCCCACCGCCGGGTTGAGACTCGCACCTTCATCACCGCCCTTGATCAATTGCATGACCAGTCGATGGCGGACCGACCGGCCACCACAGTCAAGACGACTGTAGACAAGCGCGGACAAACTGCCAAGTGGATAGATTCGAATTACCAGTCTGGCATTTATATATTTCGGTGGGCGCGTTCTACCGGATCACGCAGCGTACGGCAATAGGCAGCCGACCCCGAGCCGCCGCCTTTTCCGTAATGGTCAAGTTGGTAGCCGACATATCGTGGCTTCTCAGGGGCTCCCTTGGCCCACATATGCCCTGCCAGGTCAGGGTTCCTGCGCCGGAACCTCGCGGACGACCTCGTCCGGATCCTTGTCACGGCGTAGCCCGAGAAAGCGTGGATGGCGGAGCTTGGCGTCCTCGGTCCACTCGGTAAACGCCACCTGCGCAACCAGCTCGGGATGGACCCAATGGACGCCTCCCTGGCTGGCTCGAACCCCCGTGAAGGGCGGCTCGTCTGTGCGCAGCGCGTCGAGCCGGCGGCGGAGGCTGAAGAGCGTCTCGGTGTTGTAGCCCGTGCCGACCTTGCCGGCGTAGACGAGGTCGCCGCCGGCGTGGTAGCCGACGAGGAGGGCCCCGAACCCGATCCTGCTGCCGGCAGGCTCGGTGAAGCCCCCGACGACGACGTCCTGCTGGTTGGCGCATTTGAACTTGAGCCAGTCGGGGCTGCGGCGACCGACGTAGCGGCTGTCGGCGCCCTTGGCGATGACTCCTTCCCATCCTCGGCTGCACGCCTCCCGGTGGAACGCCTCGCCGTCGGCATTGCGGTGGGCGCTGTAGCGCAGGGGCGGGCGGTAGGTCAGGGCGCGCCGCAGGAGCCGCTTGCGCAGCCGCAGCGGGAGGTCGGTCGTGTCGTACCCTCCCAGATGCAGGAGGTCGAAGACGTAGTAGAAGACTGCGATCCTGGCGCGGCGGGCAGCCTCGCGGTCTCGCACCTCGAGGCGACGCTGGAGCCGGTCGAAGCTCGTGCGGCCGCCCTCGAAGGCGACGATCTCACCGTCGACGACGAGGTCTGCGTCGGCCTCGCCCGCGAGCGCCTCGGCCACTTCGGGATACGTGTCATCCAAGCGCTTGCGATTGCGCGAGAGCAGGCGCACGTCGCCCCCTCTCCGGTACCCGAGGCAGCGCTCGCCGTCGAACTTGCGCTCGAACAGCCATTCCGGACCGGAGAAGCGTCGAGCGGTGAGGGTGGCCAGCATCGGAGGGACCCAGTCGGGCGGCGGCGATGGCCGAAGCAGGTCGCGCCCGTCGTCCGGGAGCACGGCGAAGAGGTCGCTCATCGTGGAGTGTGTCGGTGGGTCCGGCGTCGATCGGTACCTACCCTGCCGTTTGAGCAGGCACTCGTGCCGTACCGTTGACCGCTCGGTCAAGAGACAGCTAGAACCGCGCCATGGATTGGCCCCTCCGCTTCGGCGTGTTCCTGGCTCCGTTCCATCCCGCGGGTCAGAACCCGACCCTGGCGCTCGAGCGCGACCTCGAGCTCATCACCCGCCTGGACGACCTCGGCTTCGACGAAGCCTGGATCGGCGAGCACCACTCGGCCGGCTTCGAGATCATCGCGTCGCCCGAGGTGTTCATGGCGACCGCCGCCCAGCGCACCCGGCACATCCGCCTCGGCACCGGCGTCAGCTCGCTCCCGTACCACCACCCGCTCATGCTCGCCGACAGGATGGTGCTGCTCGACCACCTCACCCGCGGCCGGGTGATGCTCGGCGTCGGTCCGGGGGCGCTACCGTCGGACGCCTTCATGATGGGCATCGACCCGATGCGCCAGCGGGAGATGATGGAGGAGTCCCTCGAGGCCATCCTCGCCCTCCTCGCGGGAGACGAGCTCGTCAACCGCTCCACCGACTGGTTCACCCTCAGCGACGCCCGTCTCCAGCTCCGCCCGTACACCCATCCCCGCTTCGAGGTGGCCGTGGCGGCGCAAATCTCGCCCTCCGGTCCGCGGGCCGCCGGCCGCTTCGGTCTGGCCCTGCTCTCGCTGGGCGCCACGTCCCTGGGCGGTTTCGACGCCATCGGTGCGCACTGGGGCGTGATGGAGGAGCGGGCGGCGGAGTTCGGCACGACCGTCGACCGGCGCAAGTGGCGACTGGTTGCACCAATGCACCTGGCGCCTACCGAGGAGCAGGCGCGCGCAGAGGTCGCCTACGGCGTGGCCGATTGGGTCGACTACTTCCGGAGGGTCGCCGCGCTCGCCCTGGCACCGGAGACCGACGACTCGACCGAGCTGGTCGACGCCCTCAACGGCACTGGCTTCGCCGTCGTGGGGACACCGGACATGGCGATCACCCAGATCCAGCGGCTCATCGACCAGACCGGCGGCTTCGGCACGTTCCTGTTCATGGCCCACGACTGGGCGGACCGGGAAGCGACGCTTCGCTCCTACGAGCTGTTCGCCAAGGAGGTCATGCCCCTCTTCCAGGGAGCGGTCACTCAGACGGTCGCGTCCCGCGACTGGGCCGCCTCCAACCGGCCCCAGTTCATCGGTGCTGCCGGTGCCGCGATCATGAAGTCCGTCCAGGACCATCACGCCGAGAAGTCCGACACCACCCCCGCCTGAGCGTTCCTCGCGTCTGCTAGCCGTCTTGACGGCCGGTCGCCAGAGGGACACATACTTGCAGTCTGTATCCAAATCAGGCTGCGGAGGTGCACCATGACCGGAACCCGGGGTGTCGAGCCGCCGGCGCTGGAGATCCACACCTCGGCAGGCCCGATCCGCTACGCCGAGACAGGAGAGGGTCCCGCCCTGGTCTTCGTCCACGGCCTACTCGCCAGCGGGGCGCTGTGGCGCAAGGTCGTGCCGCTTCTCTCCGACCAGTTCCGTTGCATCGTGCCCGACTGGCCGCTCGGCGCCCACCGCATCCCGATGTCACCCGATGCCGACCTCCGTCCTCCTGGGTTGGCCCGCATCATCGCCGAGGTCCTCGGGTCGCTCGATGTCGATGGTGCGACGCTCGTCGGCAACGACACCGGCGGGGCGTTGTGCCAGTTGGTCGCCGCCACACACCGCGAGCGTGTCGGTGCGATGGTCCTGAGCGACTGCGACACCTACGAGAACTTCCTCCCCCCGCTCTTCCGCCCATTACAGGTGGCGGGACGGATCCCCGGTGGCGTGTTCCTGCTCACCCAGAGCATGCGAGCCCGCGCCCTGTGGCGCCTCCCGATCGC
The DNA here is from genome assembly GCA_051985455.1 of Acidimicrobiales bacterium. GTDB lineage: Bacteria > Actinomycetota > Acidimicrobiia > Acidimicrobiales > AC-9 > AC-9. The sequence continues at coordinate 3,458 of JBPYEI010000059.1, read as the reverse complement.
CTTCGGTCGTCTGATCAAGCACGACATCGACGCCGATGTCGTCGTCTCCTACTTCGAGCCGTGCTGGTCCAGCCCTGGCGTGCGTCGTGACACCGCCAAGGTCCTGCGGGGCATCGCGTCCCGCTACACAGTGGCGGCGGCCGAGCAGCTGCGCTCGTTCGACCGTCCCGTCCTCCTCGCCTGGGCGACGGAGGACAGGGTCTTTCCCGTTCGCGAGGCGGAGCGTCTCCTGGCCGACCTCCCGCAGGGGCGCCTCGAGCTGATCGAGGACTCCTACACGTTCACGCCCGAGGACCAGCCCGGGCGGCTGGCCGAGCTCATCGCTGCGTTCGTCTCCAAGATCTAGCCACCAGCCGGTGTGACGCGTGACCAGGCGGTGAGCTCTTGACATACCAACTGCATGTCTGTTTACCATCACGCATCGCCGCTCGTTAGTGACGGGCTCGATGACAGCGTCAACGTCTACGCGTGAGGAGATGAGGTCATGAACTTCGAGCAGTTCTCGGCCCGCCGGAAGAGCGTCTCGACGAGCCGCGGCGAGATCGCCTACGTGGAGGCAGGAGATGGTCCCGTCGCCCTGTTCGTGCACGGCGTGTTCCTCAACGGCTACCTGTGGCGCCACGTCCTCGACGCCCTGTCCAACGAGCGCCGATGCATCGCCGTCGACCTTCCCGTCCACGGCCACACCCGGGTTCCGCCCGGCGCCGACCTTTCCCTGGGCGCCCAGGCCGAGGTGCTCGAGGCATTCTGCGAGACTCTCGACCTCAGCGCCGTCGACGTGGTGGCCAACGACACCGGCGGCGCCATCGCCCAGGTCTTCGCGGCACGCCATGGCGACCGTCTGCGGACGCTGACGCTCACCAACTGCGACGCCCACGACAACCTGCCGCCGCCCAACTTCGGGATGGCGGTCGACCTGGCCGCCAAGGGCGAGCTGGCACCGATCGCCATGCAGATGGTCGACGACTTGGAGATGGCGCGCTCGGAGATCGGTGTGGGCGCGGGATACGAGGATCCCACGAGCCTGAGCGCCGAGACCGTGAAGGCCTATCTCGAGCCGGTGGCGGGCACCCTCGAAGCCGCCCGGGAGATCGAGCGTTTCATCACCTCGCTGTCGGCGGCAGACCTGCTGGACGCAGAGCCGGCCCTCAGGAAGCTGCAGGTTCCGACGATCATCGTGTGGGGCACGGGCGACACGTTCTTCGAGCTGGAGTGGGCGTACTGGCTGCGGGACACCATTCCGGGAGCCACCGAGGTCGTCGAGGTCCCGGGAGCCAAGCTCTTCTTCCCCGACGAGCGGCCCGTCGACCTGGTGGCGCCGCTCAGGCGGCACTGGGCCGCGCACGCAGCGGAGACGTCTGCTCGTTAGCCGATCGCCTGACCGACGGAGAAGATCACCAGGCCGGCCAGGCCGCCCACCACGGTGCCGTTGATCCGGATGAACTGAAGATCACGGCCGAGCAGGATCTCGAGCTTGCTGGACGTCTCGGTGGCGTCCCAGCGGGAGATGGTGCCGCTCACCAGGTCGACGATCTCGTCGTGGAAGTGCTCAGCCACATAGCTGATGCCGGACTCGACCAGCTGCTCCACCTTGTCGGCCAGCGCCGGGTCGTCCCGGAAGCGTCTCGCCGCGCCCATCAGGGCGTCGGCCAGGTGACGACGCAGCTCCGACTCCGGATCGGACGCCTGCGACCGGAGTGCACCCTTGACCTCTTCCCACAGCGAGGACGTCCACTTCCGCAGCTCGGAGTGACCGAGCAGGTCGCGCTTGAGCTGCTCGCCGCGCTCGCGGTACTCGGGCGCCGTCTCGAGGTTGTCCGCCAACGTCGCCACCCACTTGTCGACCTGGCCACGGATCTCGTGGTTGGGATCGGTGTTGATGTCCCTCAGGAGGTCGTGCACACCGTCGAGGATGCGATCGAAGATGCGCTCGTCGACCACGCGCGGGAGCCACCACGGCGACTCCCGCGCGTAGCGCTCCCGCAGCGCGTCGCGGTTGTCGTTCAAGAACTGCTCCAGTCCACGAAGGACCGAGTCGAGCAGCTCCTGATGACGCCCCTTGGCGGTGATGGCGCGCAGTGCGCGAGCCGCCAGCGGAGCGAGGGCCAGCCGGTCGAGGCCGCTGGTGATCTCGTCCTCGATCAGCCGGTGGACATCTTCGTCGCGGATGGCGTCGGCCAGGCCCACGACCAACGTCGCCGCGTGCCCCGCCACCGTCCTGGCGTTGTCCGGCGTGGCCAGCCAGTCGGCGGTGCGGATCACCTGGCCCGAGGACCGGATGCGCTCGGTGAGGGTGTCCGAGCTCAGGAAGTTCTCCTGCACGAAGCCGCCGAGAGCGGCGCCGAACTGGTCCTTGCGCTCGACGATCACTGCCGTGTGCGGGATCGGTATCCCGAGGGGATGACGGAAGATGGCCACCACGGCGAACCAGTCGGCCAGACCACCGACGAGGGAGCCCTCCACGGCGGCCCGCACGTACGCCAGCACTCCGTGGTTGCTGCCGACGACGCTGACGATGATGAAGACGGCGAACATCGCCACCAGCAGCCCCGTGGCCTGGCGCTTCTTGGCCCTGAGCTGACGGAGGCGTTCCCCGTCCTCCCGCTGCGGTGGGGCGGCGGACCAGGGGCGCGCCACGCTCCCCCCGGACGGTGCCGACGGCTGCGGGGCACGCCGACCCGTTCGAGTGTCGAGCGCGCTCATAGAGCCTGAGACCATGCTATGCGCTCGGACACCCCCGTTGGACCAGCGGGGTCGGCGATGGGTAACGATGCTCAGGCACCTGACTCGATGAGACCCCGGCGGCGGCGGCAGCCCCCCGACGAAGGCCGCCATGGCGGCGGGCAGGATGACGAAGCGAACAGCGTGAGGCCGCGAGCCCCGAGCACCCGACCAGAGCGCAGCATGAGGGGCGGGATGTGGTCGATGGCGCAGATGAGGCCGTTGCCGACCGAAGGGGCGGCGCCGAGCACGACGAAGGCCCGGGACACCTGGCGGAACGACACGGCGGACGGGGACCGAGCCACGCGGCGAGGGCGACGCCGAAACGGCGGAAACCCAAGCCTCACCTGTTCGGGCCGTGGGCGGCCGGCGCCGCCGTGCGGTGCCGTCGGTGGACCCAGTGCCATCCTGGGTAGCGCCCCGCTGACTACCCTGGCGGGCCGTGGCGAGTCGCTCCGTCGAAGCACCTCCGCAGCGCCCGGAGCATGTCGCCCCCAGCGAGCGCGCGCCGGGCCGTCTGTTGTCGCGTGCCGCGACGTGGTTCGGTCTGGCCGCCGCTGCGGTGCTGATCGCCGCCATCGTCTTGCGCTTCTGGGCCAAGTCGCCGCTGTGGCTGGACGAGGCCAACACGGTCAGCATCGCCGGGCTCCCTCTTTCCCGCATCCCTGACGCCCTGCGCCACGACGGCGCTCCCCCGCTGTACTACGTGCTGCTCCACGGGTGGATCCGGCTGTTCG
>JBPYEI010000058.1:0-6480 GCA_051985455.1 Acidimicrobiales bacterium | reverse complement strand
TCGGGGTCTTCGCCCGGCCCGACGACCCGTGCTCGGGCGGTCGCCAGATGCCCAGCCACTGGGGAGACGCAGGTCGGCGCATCATCAGTGGCTCGTCACCGATCGCCACCCATCTCCCCCACGCCGTCGGCATGGCGCTGGCGGCCAGGCTCGAGGGACGGGACGACGTCGTGATGGCGTACTTCGGCGACGGCGCCGCCTCGAAGGGTGACTTCCACGAGTCCCTCAACTTCGCTGGCATCCACCGCCTGCCCATCGTGTTCGTGTGCGAGAACAACGGCTACGCCATCTCCGTGCCGCTCGCCAAGGAGTCGGCCGTCGAGAACATCGCCGAGCACGCTCATTCCTACCGGCTGACTGGCGTGATCGTGGACGGCAACGACCCCATCGACGTGTACGCCGCCACCCATTCGGCTATCCGCCGCGCCCGCAGGGGTGAGGGTCCCGCCCTGGTCGAGTGCAAGACCTACCGCTATCTGGGGCACACGTCCGACGACGACGACCGCAGCTACCGGACCCCCTCCGAGGTCGAGATGTGGCGCAAAAAGGACCCGCTGGTCCGCATGCGCCAGTACCTGATCGAGCAGCGCCTCCTGTCCGAGCGACGGGAGGAGGAGCTCGAGGCGGAGGTCCAGGCCGAGGTCGAGGAGGCCGCCCAGCGGGCCGAGGCGGCGGCGGCGGCCGAGCCGGCGGCCGCGTTCAGGCGGGTGTGGGCCCGCCCCCTGCGCCCCGTCCCCGGGGTGCCCGCCGAGCTGGCCGAGCCCAGCCCGCCGGCGGTGGCCGGCCCGGGAGGCCGGCCCGAGGGTGTGGCCGGTCCGGGAGGCCGGCCCGAGGGAGCGACCGGCCCCGAGCGGACGGTCGTCGACGCCCTGCGGCAGGCCCAGCACGACCTGCTGGCCTCCGACGACCGCGTCGTGATCCTGGGCGAGGACGTGGGGCCGAGGGGCGGGGTCTTCCGGGCCACCGAGGGGCTGCACGCAACGTTCGGGGAAGACAAAGTGATGGACACGCCGCTGGCCGAGTCCTCGATCGTCGGGATCGGGATCGGGCTGGCGCTGGCCGGTCTGCGCCCCATCGCCGAGATCCAGTTCGCCGACTTCATCCACTCGGCTTTCGATCAGATCGTGAGCGAGGCGGCCAAGCTCCATTACCGATCCAACGGGGCCTTCGAGGTACCCCTGGTCATCAGGTCGCCCTGGGGTGGCGGCGTCCACGGTGCCCTGTACCACTCCCAGGCCATCGAGGCCTTCTACGGCCACGTCGCCGGACTCAAGGTCGTGGTGCCGTCGACACCCGCGGACGTGGCCGGCATGCTGCGGGCGGCGGTGGCCGATCCCGACCCGGTGCTGTTCCTCGAGCACAAGAAGACCTACCGCCTCATCAAGGGGCCGGTTCCGGAGGGTGACTGGACCGTGCCTATCGGGGTGGCTGACGTCGTCAGGCAGGGCCGGGACCTGACCATCGTCACCTACGGGCTGCACCGTCATCTGGCCCTCGAAGCGGCCGAGGCCCTGGACGGCGAGGCCTCGGTCGAGGTGGTCGACCTGCGCACCATCAACCCGCTCGACCGCGACACCGTCCTGGATTCGGCCCGTCGGTGCGGGCGGGTCCTCGTGGTCCACGAGGACAACGTCAGCTTCGGCGTCGGCGCGGAGGTCGCCGCCCTGGTGGCCGACCACGCCTTCTACGATCTCGACGCCCCCGTGCGCCGCCTCGCCATGGCCGACGTCCCCGCCATGCCCTACGCGCCGCCAATGGAGGCGGCGGTGTCGATCGGTACCGAAGAGATCGTCGCCGCGGTGCGCTCGCTGCTGGCGGTTTAGCGCCTCTCAGCCGCCTTCGTAGTCGAAGCCGAGGTCGGGGGCGGTGACCAGGGCGCGGAAGGCGATGCCATCGGCTTCGGCCATGGCGGCGCAGCTGCCGCCGCGGTCGACCACGGCGACCATGAGGATGGGCTCGGCGCCGGCGTCCCGGACGACCCTGGCCGCCTCGAGCAACGAGGTGCCTCGGGTGACGGCGTCCTCGGTCAGCACCACCCGGTCGCCTGGGTCGAGGGCTCCGGCGATGCGTCCGCCACCGCCGTGGTCCTTGGCCTCCTTGCGGACGCTGAACGCCTTGAGAGACAGGCCGCGAAGGTTGCCGGCGGCGGCGGAGGCGAAGGCGACCGGATCGGCGCCCATGGTGAGACCACCGATGGCCGTCACGTCCTCGGGCAGCACCGAGAGCACGGCGTCGACCATGAGCACCATGCCTTCGGGGCGGCACGCCGTCTGCTTGGCGTCGATGAACCAGTTGCTGCGGCGCCCGGACTTGAGCACGAAGTCGCCGCGGCGAACGGAGTGGGCCAGCAGGTGGTCGCGCAGCGCGGAGAGCGACGGAGGCGCGTCAGGCCTCACGGCTACGCGTTGCGGCGTGTCCGCGCCGCTTGCCGGTGGGCGGCGAGGTCGTCAGCAGCCAGCCCCGCCACCTCGTTGACGCACGCGCTCAGCTCCAACGGGTCGAACGGCTTGCCGAAAACATCCACCGCCCCTAGATCGAAGGCGCGGGTCAGGTTGGTCGGCGTCGCTCTGGCCGACACGACCACGACGGGAGAGCCGTGGGGTCGGGATCGCAGCTGCTCGAGGACCCGCCACCCGGTCGGGCCAGGCAGGAGCAGGTCGACCAGCACGACGTCGAAGTCCTCCTCCCGCAGGACTCCGAGAGCGGCGTCGGCGTCGCGCACCGTCACCACATCGGCACCGTCGCCCGCCAGCGTCTCCTCGAGGAGTCGCAGGATGACGGGCTCGTCCTCGACTATCAACACCCTGGGCATCGGCCTCAGCCCTCCATGCGGACCCGTCCCCCCCCGCCCGGCAGGATCCGACCCACAGGCACGGCCTGTCGGCCCTTCGCTCGCAGCACATCGACAGCTCGTCCAGCGTCCTCGGCTGCCACCACAGCGACCATACCCAGCCCGAGGTTGAAGACACGGTCCATCTCCTCGCCGGGCACTCGTCCAGCCCGCTGGATCTCGGCGAACACGGGCGGCACGGGCCAGCTCGACCGCTCCATCAGGGCGTCGCAGCCGGCCGGCAGCACCCGGGCCAGGTTGGCGGCGATGCCGCCGCCGGTGACGTGGGCCACCGCCCGCACCTCGACCTCGCCCATCAGGGCGACGACGGCCGGTGCGTAGATCACCGACGGCTCCATGAGCTCGTCGGCCAGGCTGTGGGCGGCACCCGGGTAGGCCGGCCCCTCGAGCGACCGGCCTCCCGCCTCGAGCAGCGCCCGGCGCGCCAGCGAGTAGCCGTTGCTGCGCAGCCCGGGAGAAAGCAGGCCCACGAGCGCATCGCCCGGACGGACCCGCCCCGCGCCGAGGATCCCGTCCCGCTCCACCACCCCGACGGCGAAGCCGGCCAGGTCGAAGGTGTCGGCGGCCAGGGCGCCGGGGTGCTCGGCCATCTCTCCCCCGATGAGCGAGCAGCCCGCCTGGCGACACCCCTCGGCGATCCCCTTGACCACCTGCTCGGCCCGATCCGGGTCGAGCTGCCCCGTGGCCAGGTAGTCCAGCAGGAACAGCGGCTCTGCCCCCTGGCACACCAGGTCGTCGACGCACATGGCCACCAGGTCGATGCCGATGGTGTCCAGCCGCCCGGTCGCCGCGGCCAACAAGGCCTTGGTCCCCACACCGTCGGTGGCGGCGACCAGGACCGGCCGGCGGTAGCGGTCGGCCGCCAGGGCGAACATCCCGCCGAAGCCGCCCAGGTCACCAATGACCTCGGGCCGGTACGTCGTGCGAACCGTGTCCTTGATGCGCTCCACCGCCTGCTCGCCGGCGCCGATGTCTACGCCGGCGTCGGCGTACGTCAGGCCGCGGCCACCCTGGCCGGACCCGTCAGACCCGGACGGCAACCTCGAGGACCTCCTTGGAGGGAGCGACCGGGACCTCGACCGGATAGTCACCGGTGAGACAGGCGGTGCAGAAGCCGGCCCCGGGGGCGTCGATGGCCCGCACCAGGTTGTCGAGGGTGAGGTAGGCCATGGAGTCGACGCCCAGGTACTCGCCGATCTCGTCCACGCTCAGACGGGCGGCGAGCAGGTCTTCCCGGTCGGGCGTATCGATGCCGTAGAAGCAGGGCCACGCATAGGGCGGCGAGGACACCCGGAGGTGGATCTCGGCGGCGCCAGCGTCGCGCAGCATCTCGACCATGGCTCGCATGGTCGTGCCCCGGATCACCGAGTCGTCCACCACGATCAGCCGCTGGCCGACGATGTTCTCCCGCAGGGGATTGAGCTTGCGGCGCACGCCCCGCGCGCGGGCCTCGGGCGTGGGGTCGATGAACGTGCGCCCGATGTAGCGGTTCTTCACCAGACCCTGCCCGAAGGGGATGCCGCTGCGCCGGGCGTAGCCCTCGGCGGCCGGCACGCCCGATTCCGGCACGCCCATGACGAGGTCCGCGTCCACCGGGGCCTGCTCGGCCAGCAGCTCTCCCATGCGCCGCCGGGCCCCGTGGACCTCCTTGCCGTAGAGCAGGCTGTCGGGGCGGGCCAGGTACACCAGCTCGAAGATGCACAGCTTGGGATCGACCTTCTCGGGCGGGAAGGGATGCACCGATCGAAGGCCGCTGCGGTCGATCACGACCATCTCGCCCGGCTCGAGCTCGCGCACGAAGCGGGCGCCCACCACGTCGAGCGCGGGCGTCTCCGACGCCAGCACCCATCCCTCGTCCAGGCGTCCCAGGCACAATGGGCGGAAGCCGTTGGGATCACGCACGCCCATGAGATGGTCGGCGTCCATGAGCACGAACGAGAAGGCGCCCTCGATGTCGGGCAGCACCTTGTTGAGCGCCGCCTCCAGCTCCCCGCCGGATCCGTCACCCGTGTCCGACGAGAACGCCAGTGCGAGCAGCTCGGCCACCAGGTCGCTGTCGCTGGCGACCACGCCGGGCAGCATGCCCGCCCGCTCGGCCAGCGCGGCGGTGTTGGTGAGGTTGCCGTTGTGCCCGAGGGCGAAGCCGGCGGCGCCGACCGACCGGTAGGCGGGCTGGGCGTTGCGCCACGTGCTCGACCCCGTGGTGGAGTACCGGGTATGGCCGATGGCGAGGTCGCCCTCGAGGCCGGCGACCGTCCGCTCGTCGAACACGTTGGTGACCAGGCCCATGTCCTTAACGACGGTGACGGTCTCGCCGTCGCTGACCGCCATCCCGGCCGACTCCTGTCCGCGGTGCTGGAGGGAGTAGAGCCCGTCGAAGGTCAGCTGGGCGACCGGCGCGCCGGGCGCGAGGACACCGAACACCCCGCAGGCTTCCCGCAGGGCATCCTCTTCGACGCCGGGTCGCGGTCTCGGCTCTCGAGTCGAGGACATGAGCAGCGCGGTCTCCGCGCCCGGCTGGCCTGCCCTCACGACTTCAGTCTCCCACAGGGCCGCTCGTTCTTCGGACAGCCGACGGTAGCCTGCGTCAAGCCATGATCGACCTCCACACCCATTCGACCGTTTCCGACGGGTCCGATCCGCCGGCGCGCATCCCCGACCTGGCTGCCGCCGCCGGATGCGACGCCGTGGCCCTGACCGACCACGACCGCCTGGACGGGCTGGCCGAGGCCCGCGCCCGGGCCCAGGCGCTGGGAGTGCAGCTCGTCCCCGGCTGCGAGGTCTCGTGCGAGTGGGCACCGGGCACGCTGCACGTGCTGGTCTACTTCGTCGAGCCGGGCGAGGGACCCCTCCAGGATGAGCTGACCCGCCTGCAGACGGACCGGGCCGAGCGCAACCGCCGGATGGTCGATCGGCTGTCGGCGGCCGGGCTCCCGGTGACCCTGGAGGAGCTGGACGCCGAGGCGGGAGGTAAGGGAGCAGGGCGTCCGCACATGGCGGCGATCCTGGTGCGCAAGGGCATCGTGGGATCGGTGCAGGAGGCGTTCGACCGCTACCTGGCGAGGGGGAGACCCGCCTACGTGAGCAAGGCCCGCCTCTCGGCCCACACGGTGGCAGAAGAGGCGCGCGGCTCGGGGGGTGTCGCCGTCCTGGCTCATCCGCTGAGCCTGCAGCTCGGTGAGGACGAGCTCGACTCGACCGTCGGAGAGCTGGCCGACGCCGGGCTGTCGGGCCTCGAGGCGATCTACGGGCGCTACTCGCCCGAGGAGCGCGCCGGGCTGGCCGACATCGCCAAGCGCCGCGGTCTGGTGGTCACCGGCGGGTCGGACTACCACGGCACGTTCAAGCCCGACCTCACCGTCGGGACCGGACGAGGGGACCTCAGCGTGCCCGACAGCACCCTCGTCGCCCTCGCCGAGCGACGGCCCTAGGCGCGAAGGCGCCTGCGGGATATCTCCCCGGCCGGGCTCTCGGGCCGGCACTAACCGGCACTCGCCAGGCGCTCGGGCAGCGTCGACCGCCAGGCGTGCTCGAGATCGGCCAGGGCGAGATCGACGAGGCCCTCGACGACCAGCCGGTCGCCTCCGGCAACACCGAGCTCGCTGATCGTCAACCCGGCCGACCTGGTC
>JBPYEI010000057.1:0-3555 GCA_051985455.1 Acidimicrobiales bacterium | reverse complement strand
GGGCCTGCTTGCGATCCCGCACGCCCGAGGTGTCCAGCGTGCCTCGCACGATCTTGTAGCGGACGCCCGGGAGGTCCTTCACCCGCCCGCCCCGGACGAGCACGATCGAGTGCTCCTGGAGGTTGTGTCCGACACCGGGGATGTAGGCGGTGATCTCCACGCCGCTCGTCAGGCGGACACGGGCCACCTTGCGGAGGGCGGAGTTGGGCTTCTTCGGGGTCGTGGTGTAGACGCGGGTGCAGACGCCACGGCGCTGGGGCGCGCCGCGCAAGGCCGGGGTCTTGGTCTTGGACTGCTTGGATTCGCGTCCCTTGCGGACGAGCTGGGCGATGGTGGGCACACCAGACCTCTCGGAAGCTGCATCGAAATTGGGCGCGACACCCCGACGGCATCGCTGCCCAACTCCAGATTGTAGCGGCTCGGGCCCTGAGGCCGTGCCGGCGCTGTTGCTGGCGGCTGCGCCGCCCCGGACGGGACCCCATCCCCGTCCTCCTCCGAGCGGCGGGGGCCCCAACCCCGCCGCCGGCCGTGTTGCTGGCGGCTGCGCCGCCTTAGGCCGTGCCGTCCTCGGGCTCGAAGCCGGCGCTGTCCGCCTCGGCCAGCCAGCCTGCGGCCAGGTCGTCATCGGGGCGCTCCCCCGATCCGATGTCCCGCAGCCAGGCCGCCAGGTCCTCGGTCTCGCCCTCGATCTCGGAGGACCAGAACGTCATCCGCTCGGCCTCGGGGGCGTCCATGTCGACCGAGCGGTACCGGGTCATCCCGGTACCGGCCGGGATGAGCTTGCCGATGATGATGTTCTCCTTCAGCCCGAAGAGCTGGTCGGACTTGCCCTCGATGGCCGCTTCGGTGAGGACCCGGGTGGTCTCCTGGAACGAGGCCGCCGACAGCCACGAGTCGGTGGCCAGCGACGCCTTGGTGATGCCCATGAGCTCGGGCCGCCCCTCCGCCGGCCGCTTGCCCTCCTGGACCAGCTGCCGGTTGACCTCCGCGTAGGTGCGCGCGTCAACGCGCTCGCCGGGGAGGAACGATGAGTCGCCGGGCTCGGCCACCGAGACCCGTCGCAGCATCTGGCGCACGATGAGCTCGATGTGCTTGTCGTGGATGGAGACTCCCTGGTCCCGGTAGACCTTCTGGACCTCCTCGACCAGGTACTGCTGGGTCTCCCTGATCCCCTTGATCTCGAGCAGCTCCTTGGGGTCTTTGGGTCCCTCGACGAGGGCGTCGCCGGCCTCGATCTCGGTGCCGTCGGCGATCTCGAGGTGCGACCGGGGCGACACGTTGTAGCTCGCCTCGTACCCGTCGTCGGCCACAGTCGTGACGCGCCGGCCGTTCTCCTCCTCGGTGATGCGGATCACGCCCGAGGTGCGGGCGAGCACGGCGGCTCCCTTGGGGGTGCGGGCCTCGAACAGCTCGACCACGCGAGGGAGGCCGTGTGTGATGTCCTCACCGGCGATGCCGCCGGTATGGAAGGTCCGCATGGTGAGCTGGGTGCCGGGCTCGCCGATCGACTGGGCGGCGATGACGCCGACTGCCTCACCCATCTCGATCTGCCGCCCACTGGCCAGAGACTGCCCGTAGCAAGCGGCGCACACGCCGTGCTCGGCCTCACAGGTGAGCACCGAGCGGACCCGAACCCGCGTGACCGCGGGGTCGTCCCGCACGCGAGCCAGGTCCTCGTCGCCGACGATCGAGCCGCCCTTGAGCGTGGTGCCATCGGACAAGGTGACGTCCTCGGCCAGCACCCGGCCGTAGAGGCGCGTCTCCAGGTAGCTGCGGCGTCCGGGCTGGTCGGGCACCGTGCCCTCGATCCAGATGCCCCGGTTGGTCTCGCAGTCCGTTTCGCGGACGATCAGCTCCTGGGCCACGTCGACCAGCCGGCGGGTCAGGTAGCCGGAGTCGGCCGTGCGCAGGGCGGTGTCGGCCAGGCCCTTGCGGGCGCCGTGGGTGGAGATGAAGTACTCGAGCACCGACAGCCCCTCCCGGAAGGAGGACTTGATGGGCCGGTTGATCATCTCGCCGCGGGGGTTCGACACCAGACCCTTCATGCCGGCGATCTGGCGGACCTGCTGGGAGTTCCCTCGGGCGCCGGAGTCGACCATCATGTCGAGGGGATTGAAGGCCATGCCGGACAGGGTCCGCTCCATGGCCCGACCCACCTCGGAGTTGGCCGAGGTCCAGATCTCGATCTCCTTCTGGCGCCGCTCGTCGTCGGTGATGATGCCCCGCTTGAACTGGGTCTCGGCCTTCTCGGCCTCCCGCTCGTAGCGGTCCAGGATCACGTCCTTCTCGGGTGGGGTCCGCACGTCATCGATCGAGATGGTCAGCCCCGACTGGGCGGCGAAGCGGAACCCGAGGTCCTTGATCTTGTCCAGGCTGGCGGCGACCGTCGCCTTGGGATAGGCGGCGGCGATCTCCTCCACGATCCCGCCCACGCTGGTGGTGCGCCGACCGACCACGTCGTTGACGTACCGGAAGCCCGGCGGCATGGCGCTGTTGAAGATGAGGCGGCCCACGGTCGTCTCGATCTCCACCGACGCCCCGTTGCCCTCGGCGCCAGCGTGGGACGAGCCGTTGCCCGACCCGTTCCCGGAGCCGTTGCCAGACAGAACCTCGCCGAGGGGGCCGAGCTCGCTCGGCGCCACCCGCAGCTTGATCTTGGCGTGCAGGCTCACCTCACCCGACTCGAAGGCGTGCTCCACCTCGTAGTGCTGACGGAACGAGCGCCCCTCGCCCTTGGCCCCGTCGACCGCCAGGGTCAGGTAGTAGACGCCGAAGATCATGTCCTGGGTCGGCACCGTGATGGGTCGACCGGTCGCCGGCGAGAGGATGTTGTTGGCCGAGAGCATGAGGATGCGGGCCTCGGCCTGGGCCTCGGCCGACAACGGCAGGTGGACGGCCATCTGGTCGCCGTCGAAGTCGGCGTTGAACGCCGTGCACACGAGGGGGTGGATCTGGATGGCCTTCCCCTCGACCAGGACGGGCTCGAAGGCCTGGATGCCGAGCCGGTGCAGCGTGGGCGCCCGGTTGAGGAGCACCGGATGCTCCTTGATCACGTCGTCGAGCACGTCCCACACCTGGGGCCGGCGTCGCTCGACCATGCGCTTGGCCGACTTGATGTTCTGGGCCAACTCGGAGTCGACCAGCCGCTTCATCACGAACGGCTTGAACAGCTCGAGGGCCATCTGCTTGGGCAGACCGCACTGATGCAGCTTGAGGGTCGGGCCCACGACGATCACCGACCGGCCCGAGTAGTCGACGCGCTTGCCCAACAGGTTCTGGCGGAAGCGGCCCTGCTTGCCCTTGAGCATGTCCGACAGGCTCTTGAGGGGGCGGTTGCCGGGCCCGGTGACCGGGCGGCCCCGGCGGCCGTTGTCGAACAGGGCGTCGACGGCCTCCTGGAGCATCCGCTTCTCGTTGTTCACGATGATCTCGGGAGCCCCGAGGTCGAGCAGCCTCTTCAGCCGGTTGTTGCGGTTGATCACCCGCCGGTAGAGGTCGTTGAGGTCCGAGGTGGCGAACCGGCCGCCGTCGAGCTGCACCATCGGCCGCAGCTCC
>JBPYEI010000056.1:0-10581 GCA_051985455.1 Acidimicrobiales bacterium | reverse complement strand
CGAACCGGCTGATCATCCACCGGAGCGGCTTCGGGGCCTCTCGAGCGGGTGCGTGGTTCCATATGCCGTCGAAAACGAGGGCTCCCGAGGACCGTTTTCGACCAAACGTGGAACCGGGGTAGTTGCCCCCTCTGACTGCCGGTCACCACCCGCCGGCCGCCGGCGACCCGGGGGCCGCCGGAGCCAGAATGCCTAGAGCGTCGGCCCCAGCGCCTCGACCACCTGCTCCTCGAGCCAGCTGAGGTAGCCGTACAGAGCGAGCCCGGGAGCCCGCGGGGCGCTCGGGCTGACGGGCTCGATGCTCTCGGTAACCTCGAGGTTGGTGCCGAGCACGAGACGGAGCTCGTTGAGAGCGGACAGCCAGCTCACGACCTGGTCCTCGTCGAGGCGGTCGGCGTCGATGGTCTCCTCCATCACGGCGAGCGCCTGGCGATGGTGCTCGACCAGCTCGTCGTGCATCAGGTTCTGGAAGTCGGCCTCGGCCTTCTCGTCGTCGCGGTAGGCCGGAGGGAAGAGTCGGCGCATGCTGGGATCGGCCGGGTCGGTCGTGTCGATCAGCTCCCGCACCTGGCCCGGCAGCGAGCGGAGCAGATCCCGTTCGGCCCGTGACAGTTTCAGCTGGTACTGGCCTGCTCTAGTGCGACGAAGGCGCCGGCCGAGCTTCACCGCGACCTCAATTCTCGTGCTCCATCGTCGCCCACAACCCGTGCTCGTGGAGGCGGAACACGTCCAGCTCCGCCCGCTCCCGGGACCCGCTCGAGACGATGGCCCGACCCTTGTGGTGCACGTCGAGCATCAGCTTGGTGGCCTTGGCCTTGCTGTAGCCGAACAGCTTCTGGAACACGAAGGTCACGTACGACATGAGGTTGATCGGGTCGTTCCAGACGATGACGATCCACGGCCGGTCCGGAGCGATCGCCTGGTCGCCGACCGGCTCCTCGACTTCGGTCGGAAGGGTGTCCGGCACCGCTGTCGGCATGCCGCGATTCTGCCCCTTCGAAGGGCCACGAGGGAATCCCCCGACCGCCTGACCGGCGCCTCAGGTACGCGCCAGTGCCTCTGGGACGGGCTCCTCTCGCGCCGCCTCCACGAGCCCCACCGGCGCCGGGGCCGGGCGCACGAACAGCCCGAGGTTGTAGCGCAGGACGGCGATCCACAGGGCGGTGGCCCCGGTGAGGTGCAACGCGACCAGGGCGGCAGGGACCCGCAGGAAGTACTGGGTGTAGCCGATGGCGGCCTGGGCGGCGATGACCGCCAGGACGACACGAGCCCGGCGCTGGACGTCCGCCGGGGCGTGGGCCTGGTGCAGGGCGAACAGCGTGGCGATCGTCAGGCCCACCAGGAGCATCACCACGCTGGAGTGAAGCTCGGCGACGCCCTGGAAGTGGAACGGCAGCCGCTTGGCGTGGATGTCGCCGCTGTGCGGACCGCTGCCCGTCACCGCCGTACCGAGGATCACGACGACGCCCAAGGTGACCAGGATGAGCCGCCCCAGCCTGATCAGGTCTCGGCTCACGACCGGCCGGGGGGCCGTCGAGGGTCGACCGGACCGGTGGTGGAGCACGACGGCGTCGGCCAGCACGGCGAACGAGAGGATGAAGTGCGCCATCACCCACGGGGGGTCGAGCTTGTACAACACCGTCAGACCGCCCAGCACCACCTGGGCGAGCACGCCGGCGACCAGACCGCTCGACAGCCACACCAGGTCGCGTCGCCGCGGCTGCCGGAGCAGGGCGCCGATCACGGCCGCCACCACCGCGGCGGTGACCGCCACGGTGATCACCCGGTTGGTGAACTCGATCATCGGGTGGAGGCTCCAGGCCGCCACGATCCGATGGCCGGTGCAGGTCGGCCAGTCGGGGCACCCCAGACCCGATCCCGTCAGTCGTACAGCGCCCCCCGTCACGACGATCAACGAGAGGGCGATCACCGCCGCCAGGGTCACCCGGCGGTAGGCGGACGGTGTGAGTCGAAAGTGGCCCGGCACGGGCCGCGATGCTACGGCCGGACCTCTCGAGCCACACATCGGGACTGGCAGGGGGCCCCCTTTCTGCCGGGGGGGCGACTTTGAGCGGATGGAGGGGCCGTCGTATTGTCGGATCTCGATGGCGACCGTCGCTCCGGTAGATCCTCTCGCCCGTGTGCGGGGCTATGTCGCCCTCACCAAGCCGCGGATCGTCGAGCTGCTGCTGGTCACGACGGTGCCCACCATGGTCGTGGCGGCGCGGGGGCTTCCCTCGGGCTGGCTCGTGCTGGCGACCCTCATTGGCGGTGCCCTGGCGGCGGGCGGTGCCAACGCGGCCAACATGTTCGTCGATCGCGACATCGACCGGGTCATGCGCCGCACCCGCAACCGGCCGCTGGTGACCGGTGTCGTGACCCCCAGGGCGGCGCTGATCTTCGCCGCCGCCCTCGAGGTGGTGGCCTTCGTCGTCCTGTGGAGGTTCGCCAACCTGCTGAGCGCGGTGCTGGCCATGAGCGCCACGCTCTTCTACGTCTTCGTCTACAGCCTCTGGCTGAAGCGCACATCGAGCCAGAACATCGTCATCGGCGGCGCCGCCGGCGCCGTGCCGACGCTGGTCGGGTGGTCGGCGGTGACCGGTCATCTCGCCCTGGCGCCGTTCGTGCTGTTCGCCGTGATCTTCGTGTGGACCCCGCCGCACTTCTGGGCTCTGGCCATGCGCTACCGCGACGATTACGCCGCCGCCCACGTGCCCATGCTGCCGGTCGTCGCCTCGTTCACCGGCACCGCCCGGCGGATCCTCGCCTACACCGTCGCCCTGTGGGTCGTGTGCGTCGCCTTCACGCCGATCGGTCACATGGGAGCGATCTATCTCGCCGCCGCCGTCGTGCTCGGCGGTGTGTTCGTGGCCTACGCGGTGCGGTTGCTGCGGGAGGGCACGGCCGCCGCCGCCATGCGCCTGTTCGGCTACTCGATCTCCTACGTGACGCTGCTCTTCTCCGCCATGGCCGTGGACGAGCTGGTGCGCCACCGCTGAGCGGTGGGCGTGGTCGGAGCCGCCCAGCCTGCCGCCGAGCCCCGTCGGGCTCCGCCGAGGCGGGGGCCGGCGTGGCTGCGATCCTGGCGATGGCGGGCGGTGGCGTTCGGACTGATCGTGCTGGTGGCCGTCATCGGAGCGGTCATCCTGACCGCCGGGCAGTCGCCCGAGGGGAGCGCGGCACCGGGGTTCTCCGCCGCCCGCCTGGGCCAGACTGGGTCCGTGAACCTGAGTGACTTCCGGGGCCGGCCGGTCGTCATGAACTTCTTCGCCGCCTGGTGCCCCCCGTGCCGCGACGAGCTGCCGACGCTCTCCGCCGCCCAGCGCCGGGTGGGCGGGAACGTGGCCTTCCTCGGCATCGACGTGTCCGACTCCACCCCCGCAGCCCTCGACCTGGTCAAGGCGAGCGGCGTGACGTACCCCTTGGGCACCGACCCCGACTACAAGATCGCCGACAGCCTGTACCACCTGCGGGGGCTGCCCTCGACGGTCTTCATCGACGCCAAGGGGAACATCGCTGCGACCGTGCTGGGCCAGCTCAGCCCCCGCGTGCTCGACCAACGGCTCACGGCTCTCACAGGCCGGCCAGCCTGACCTGGGCGCCGGCGCGTCACTCCCAGCGGAACGTCAACGCCGCCGCCACGGGGGTGGCCACGGCCCAGACCAGCAGGACGAGCCAGGCCTCGAGGGGGACGCCACCTCCCACCCCGAGGGCGTGGAAGAGCGAGTCGGAGAGGGCCGCCGCTGGCAGCAGGCGGGCAGCGTCGGCCAGCCCGCCCGGAAGCTTCGACAGCGGCACCACCATCCCGCCCAGCAGCAGCAGGACCAGGTACAGGCCGTTGGCGGCCGCCAGGGTCACCTCGGGCCGCAGGGTGCCCGCCATCAGGAGGCCGAGGCCGGCGAAGGCCACGGTGGCGGCGAAGAAGGCGACCATGCCCGGCACGACATCCCCGTGTGGGTCCCAGCCCAAGCCGAGAGCCACCGGGACGAGGATCGCTACCTGGACCACCTCCACCAGGACGATCGCCGTGATCTTGGCCGCCAGCAGCGACGGGCGGCCGAGCGGCGTGGTGCCGAGACGCTTGAGCACCCCGTAGCCGCGTTCGAAGGCGGTGGCGATCCCGAGGCTCACCATGGCCGTCGACATCACGGCCAGGGCGAGGATGCCGGGGGCCAGGAAGTCGACGGGCTCCTTCGTGGTGGTCGGCAGGACGTGCACCAGCGAGAAGAAGACGAGGAGCAGGACCGGGATGCCGAGGGTGAGCAGAACGGCGTCCCCCCGCCGCAGCGTCATCGCCACCTCGGCCCGGGTCTGGGCGACGTAGGCCCTCACGAGCCACCCCCTCGCGGCGAAGGGGCGGTCAGCCGCAGGAACACGTCCTCCAGGCGCTGGCGCCCGGCCCGCAGGTCGGCCAGAGGCAGGTCGCGGGCGGCCAGCCAGGCGGTGAGGGCGGCCACCGTTGCCGGCGTCGCCTCGGTGTCGACGCGGTACTCGCCCGGTTGGTCCTCGGTCACGGTGGCTCCGAGGGCGGCACCCAGCTCGGTCACCGCCAGTCCCGGCGGAGCGCCGAACCGGATCTCCCGCCCCGCGCCGGCCGTCATCAGCTCGGCCGGGCTTCCGGCGGCCACGATGACGCCGTGGTCGATGATCACCACGCGGTCGGCCAGCCGCTCGGCCTCCTCCATCTCGTGGGTCGTGAGCAGCACGGCGACCCCGCGGTCGCGAAGTTCCCGGACGGCGTGGCGGATGGCGAGCCGGCCTACCGGGTCGACGCCGGCCGTGGGCTCGTCGAGGAACGCCACCCTCGGCCGTCCCACCAGCGCCAGAGCGAGCGACAGCCGCTGCTGCTCGCCCCCCGACAGGCGCCGCCACGGGTTCCGCTCCACGTCCCGCAGGGCCATCCGCTCGACCAGGGCGTCGGGGTCTTCCGGATCGTCGTAGTAGGAGGCGAACAGCCGCAGCGTCTCCCGTGCGTTCATGGCCGGGTAGACGCCACCGCGCTGGAGCATGACCCCGATGTTCGGCGCCAGCTTGCCGCGGTCCGCGATGGGGTCGAGGCCCAGCACGCGCACCCTGCCGGCGGCCGGGCGCCGGTACCCCTCGAGCGTCTCGACCGTCGTGGTCTTGCCGGCCCCGTTGGGGCCGAGGAGGGCGACGACCTCGCCTGATTGGGAGCCGAAGGTGAGCCCATCGACGGCGGTCACTGCGCCGTAGCGCACGACGAGATCCGTCACCTCGATGGCGGATGCCATTTGGCAGCACGCTACCGTTCCACCCACCATGATCGACATTCAGCTGGTCCGTCGCGACCCCGACGGGGTGCGGGCAGCGCTGGCGCGGCGGGGCGACGCCACCGACCTGGATCGCCTCGTCTCCAGCGACGCCAGATGGCGGGAGGCGACCGGCCGACGGGACGAGCTGCGGGCGAGGGTCAAGACGCTGTCGAGGGAGGTCGCCGATGCCCGGCGGGCCCAGGACACGGCGCGGGCAGAAGAGCTGGCGGCGCACAGCCGGGCGCTGGGCCAGGACGAGAAGGCCCTCGACACCGAGGTGGCGGCTCTGGAGGCCGAGCGCCGGGTGCTACTGCTGGAGATTCCCAACTTGCCCGATCCGGCGGTTCCCGACGGTACCTCTCCGGCCGACAACGTGGTGCGGCGCTGGTGGTCACCGGGCCCGGGGGCCGAAGGGCGCCCCGAGCCACCGGACCCGTCGGCGTACGGTCCCCACCAGCGGGTGCCCCACTGGGAGATCGGGGCCCAGCTGGGCCTCCTCGACCTCGAGCGCGGGTCGAAGCTGTCGGGGTCGATGTTCCCCGTGTACCGGGGCATGGGAGCCAGACTGCTGCGGGCCATGGACTCGCTCGCCCTCGACCGCCACGCCGATGCGTTCGAGGAGATCCGGCCTCCGACCCTCGTGCGCACCGACACGATGGTCTCGACCGGGCACCTTCCCAAGTTCGCCGACGACGCCTACCACGTCGAGCGTGACGATCTCTGGGCTATCCCGACGTCGGAGGTGCCCCTGGCATCGCTGCACCGGGGGGAGATCATCCCCGAGGCCGACCTGCCGGTGCGGCTGACAGCGGGGACGTCGTGCTTTCGCCGGGAGGCGGGGGCTGCCGGGCGGGACACCCGCGGCGTCATCAGGGTGCACGAGTTCGACAAGGTCGAGCTGTTCGCCTACACGACGCCCGGTCAGGCGGAGGAGATGTTCGACGAGATCGTGGGACGGGCGGAGGGTCTGCTGCGCGAGCTCGGTCTCGCCTATCGCGTGGTCGACCTGTGCGCGGGCGATCTGGGCCAGGCCTCGGCCCGGACCTACGACCTCGAGGTGTACGCCCCGGGAACGGACCAGTGGCTCGAGGTGTCATCGGTGTCGTGGTGCGGCGACTACCAGGCCCGCCGGGCGAGCATCCGCTACCGGCCCGCAGACGGATCGGGGCCGGCGCTCGTGCACAGCCTGAACGGCTCGGCCCTGGCGCCTGGTCGACCGTGGGCGGCGCTCATCGAGACGGGTCGCCAGCCGGACGGGTCGGTGCGCCTGCCCGAGTCCCTGCGTCCCTACCTCGGCGGCGTGGCCGAGATACCAGCCCCGTAGGCGCTAGCCCCGAGCACAGGCCCGGCAGCGCCCGAGCACGGCGAAGTGGTTGGGGCGGATGGTGAACCCGTAGCGCCGGCGGAGCGTACTTTCGAGCTCGGCGAAGGTGGCGTCGGGTACCTCGATCACGGTGCCGCAGACCTCGCACACCAGGTGCTGGTGGGGCTCGTCGGCCAGGTGGTAGACGGCGCGGCCGTGACCGAGGTGCACGTGGTCGACGACCCCCATGCGCTCGAGGGCGTCGAGGCTCCGGTAGATCGTGGACAAGTGGACGTCTGGCTGCTCCTTCTGCACCAGGGCGGCCAGGTCTTCCGCCGTCACGTGCCCTCTCGCCTGCACCAGGGCGGTGATGAGGGCGCGCCTCGCCGTCGTGACACGCTCTCCCTGCTCGCGGATCATGGCGACGAGCCGATCGCGACGGGCGGTGTCCACGGCCGGCGTCGTCGTGACCTACCTCACTCCAGCGTCACCGAGGCGAGGTTGTCCCCCGTCGGCAGACGCCCGGTGACCATGAAGACGACGCGCTGGCCGATGGTGACGGCGTGGTCGGCCGTGCGCTCGAAGAAGCGCCCCACCAGTGCCATCTGGGTGGCGAGCTGGAGCGCCGCCTCGTCGGTCTTGCTGGTGGTCAGGATGGCCCGGAACAGGTCCTTCTGAAGGTCGTCCATGACGCTGTTCATGTCCTCGAGGGCGGCGGCGCGCGTGGCGTCGAGATCGGTGAACGCGTCCAGGGCCACCTGGATCTGGACCGTGGCCTGTTCCCTCATCCGGTCGATGATGCCACGCACCTTCGGCTCGAGGTCCTGAGGGTAGAGGCGGCGAGAGGCCCGGGTCGTGTTGACCATGAGGTGACCGGACAGCTCGAGCTCGTGGATCACCCGCAGGATGCTGACGAGCATGCGCAGGTCGACCGCCAGCGGCTGCTGTTGGGCGAGCAGCCGGAACACGTGGTCCTCGATCTGGGCCCGGAGGGCGTCGATGTCGCGGCCGACCCGCAGCACCTGCTCACCGGCGGCGAGGTCCTGCTCCAGGAGCGCGGCGGTGGCGCCCTGGATCGACTCGAGGACCATGGCCCCCAGTCGGGTGACGTCGTTGCGCACCTCGTTCAGCTCTTCGTGGAACGCCTTGCGAGTCTCGGTCATGGATGCCTGCGCCTTCCTCGTGTCATTCCTCGTGTCAGCTCCGCCGCCCCGCCTCGAAGCGGTAGCCCAGGCCGCGGATGGTGGTGATGAGCGTGGGGTTGGAGGGGTCCTCCTCGATCTTGGCCCGGAGCCGCTTGATGTGGACGTCGAGGGTCTTGGTGTCCCCGACGTAGTGCGGCCCCCAGATCCGGTCGATCAGCGTGTCGCGGGTGAGGACACGACCGGCGTTGGCAAGGAGCAGCTCGAGGAGCTCGAACTCCTTGAGCGGCAGGGTGACGTCGTTCGAGCGGACCATGACCTCGTGGCGGCCGGGATCGAGCCTCACCTCGCCGACCTGCAGCACCTCGGTCGCCGCCGCCGACTCGTCCTCGTCGCGGGGCGCACGACGCAGAGCCGCTCGCATGCGGGCCACGAGCTCCCGGAGCCGGTACGGCTTGGAGACGTAGTCGTCCGCCCCCACCTCGAGACCGACGACGGTGTCCAGCTCGGTGCCCTTGGCCGTGACCATGATGATGGGCACCGACGACCGGGCCCTGATGTCGCGGCACACGTCGAGGCCCGACAGCTTGGGCAGCATCACGTCGAGCAGCACCAGGTCCGGCTGGACGGCGTCGAACAGCGTCAGCGCTTCGACCCCGTCGTGGGCGACCGTGGTGAGGAAGCCTTCTCGCCGCAGCCCCAGGACGAGGGCATCGACGAAGGAGTCCTCGTCCTCGGCGATGAGCACGGTGGCCTGCGACTCGGTCACCGGACAGGCACCGCGGCGACGGGGAGGCGCAGCGTGAAGGTGGAGCCTTCGCCCTCGCGGGACTCCACGTGGACCAGGCCCTGATGGTTGTTGGCCACGTGCCTGACGATCGAGAGTCCCAAGCCCGTTCCTCCTGTCTGTCGGCTGCGACCGTGGTCGACGCGGTAGAAGCGCTCGAAGATGCGCTCGAGATCACGAGCGGGGATCCCGATCCCCTGATCTCGCACGACCAGCTCCACCCAGCCGCCGTTGGCGCGGCCGAACACCTCGACGCTCGACCCCTCGTCGGAGTACTTGACTGCGTTCTCGCAGAGACTGTGCAGGGCAGCCACCAGCTGGCGGCGGTCGCCCATGAGCGTGACGGGGGGCTCGGGCTCGTCGACGAGCAGCTTGACGTGCCGTTGCTCGGCGACCGACCGCACCCGCTCCACCGCCTCGGCCATGATCAGGCTGGCCTGGAGGGGTTCGCGAGGCGGATGCTCCTCGGCCTCGATGCGGCTGAGGTCGAGGAGGTCCTCGATGATCCGGTTCACCCGGAGCGACTCGGTCTGGATCCGGCCGGCGAGGCGCTGGGAGACTTCGGGGTCGTTCTCGGCCAACAGCGTCTCGGCCAGGAGGCTGAGCGCCCCCACCGGGGTCTTCAGCTCGTGGCTGACGTTGGCGACGAAGTCGCGACGGACGGCCTCCAGGCGGCGGCGGTCGGACACGTCGTCGAGCACGGCGACGATGCCGAGTTGGCGGTCCCCGTCGTCGATCACCTCGCTGCGCATCATGAGGGTGCGGCGGGGTGGCCCGTAGAGCTCGAGCGTTTTTTCTCCGGCCGCTCCATTTCCTTTGCGGGACTGCTCGAGGAGCTCGTCGACGGCCTGCGCCGCCAACGCGTCGCCGTGCCGCGTCCCGATCACCGTGCTGGCCCGTGAGTTACGGAACACGACTTCGCCCTGCTCGTCGCTGATGACCACCCCTTGAGGGATGGCGTCGAGGGCCCTCCGTAGCCGGAACCCATCGGCGGCGGCCGCGCTCATCGTCTCCACGGCGCCGTCGGCCGAATGCTCGAGGCGAATGATCGCGCCCGCCAGGCCTGGTCCGTGTCGGTCGCCCTGGTCGCCGAGCCGGGTGCCCACGAGGAGCAGTCGCTGCCGCATCCCCCGCCGGCCCCACAAGCCGATCAGGCACCCAACGGCGATGCCTACGACACCGGCAGCCACGACGATGCCGGTGTCAGCCGCGGTCATCCGAACCGACCGGTGATGTACGCCTCAGTGCGCTCCTCGGAGGGGTTGGTGAACATCTTCGACGTCGGGCCGATCTCCACGAGATGACCCGGTTCTCCGGCCGCGTTGATGGTGAAGAAGCCGGTGGAATCGCTCACCCGCGCTGCCTGCTGGAGGTTGTGGGTGACGATGACGATCGTGTAGCTGTCCTTGAGCTCGCCTATCAGATCCTCGATGATGAGCGTGGAGATCGGGTCGAGGGCTGAGCACGGCTCGTCCATCAGGAGCACGGCCGGCTCCACCGCGATGGCGCGGGCGATGCACAGCCGCTGCTGCTGACCGCCGGAGAGCCCACCGGCGTTGTCTCCCAGACGCTTGCTGACCTCGTCCCACAGCCCGGTATGCCGGAGGGCGCGCTCGGTCGTGTCGTCGAGCTCGCGACGCCGGCGCTGGCCGTTGAGCTTCATGCCGGCGATGACGTTGTCGCGGATGGACATGGTCGGAAACGGATTCGGGCGCTGGAAGACCATCCCGACGGTGCGTCGTACGGCGGTGGGGTCGACGCCCTGGGCGTAGATGTCATCCCCGTCGAGCATGATCTGACCTGACACGCCGGCACCCGCGACGACCTCGTGCATGCGGTTGAGCGTGCGGAGAAAGGTCGATTTCCCGCAGCCGGATGGCCCGATGAGGGCGGTGACCCGCTTGGCCTCGACCGTCAGGCTGACGTTGTCGATGGCCCTGGTGGACCCGTACCAGGCGTTGACGCCTACTGCTTCGATCGATTTGGACATGGTCCTTCCCAGGCAGTCATGCGAGACGGTTCATCTGTCATGAGACTCGTGGGGTCCGGTGGGCATCGCCACCGCGATGATAAAGG
>JBPYEI010000055.1:0-4818 GCA_051985455.1 Acidimicrobiales bacterium | reverse complement strand
GTCTCGAACCACCGCCACCCGCTCGTCGAGCAGCGCCGCCAGCCCGGCGAGGTCTCGACCCCAGTCGATCTCCCGCTCGTCGGCCTCGTGTCCGAGGAGGTCGACGTGGCGCACACGGAGGGGCCGGCCCGACGCCATGCTGGCCAGGCGCAGCACGGCACACAGCACCTTGGCGCTCCTGGCCGGGTCGGCGCACACGGGGCCGCCCCACAGCTCGAGCTGTCGAAGCTCGAGATGACCAGCCCCGTCCTCGACGGTCAGATCGATTGCACCGCCGACGGTCAGATTGCGTTTGGGCCAGTAGTCGGGCCGCCCGCCGGCGTGGGCGACGATCCGGACGTCCTGGCCACCGAAGTGGCGAACGTAGCCGGCAGCGGCCTCCAGGAAGACGGCGACTTCCTCCGGGAGCAGGTTCGAGGGTGGGCCGAAGTCGTCGAGACCCGGTGCCCGTAGCTGACGGTGAACGGCATTGGCCCTGGCCACGATGGCATTGCGGATGCGCCAGCGGTTGAACACCGTCCGAGAACCCGGGCGCTCGTCGATCTCACAGGCCAGCCAGCGCGGGCACGCCCGTTCGGCGACCTCGAGAGTCCACGGCGTCACCTTGGCCGGGGTGGGTGTCAACCTCGTTCCAGGTTTCCGGTCGGGAGCATCACCGGCGGCGATGGTACGGAAATTCCTCCAACTTTTCCTTCACCGGCGTGGGCCACCGCCATAGACTCCGTCGATGGCCCGCGTCCTGGCGGTGGCGAACCAGAAGGGCGGCGTAGCCAAGACGACGACAGTGCACGCGCTGGGGGTTGCTCTCAGCGAGCTCGGCGAACGTGTGCTCCTCGTCGACTTGGACCCGCAAGCATGCTTGACCTACTCGGTGGGACTCGATCCGGACGCGCTGCCGCGATCGGTCCACGACGTGTTCGTGCGTCGCGTACCGGTGAAGGAGGTACTCCAGACGGTCGACGGCCTCGACATCGTGCCGGCCACCATCGACCTGGCCGGCTCGGAGGTGTTGCTCCTCACCCGCACCGGCCGCGAGCACGCCCTGGCCAGAGCGCTCGAGCCGCTCCACGACAGCTACGACACCGTGCTCGTGGACTGCCCGCCTTCACTCGGTGTGCTCACCATCAACGGGCTCACCGTCGCCAACGAGGTCCTCGTCCCGCTCCAGTGCGAGGCGCTGAGCCATCGCGGCGTGGCCCAGCTCCTCGAGACCATCGAGGACGTACGGGCATTCGCCAACGCCGATCTCGCCGTGCGCGGGATCATCGCCACCATGCTGGACACGAGGACCCGCCACTCCCGACAGATCCTGGGCGACGTGCGTAACCGGTATGCCCTGCCCGTCTTGGACCCGCCGGTGGGCAAGTCCATCCGTTTCGCCGAGGCGCCGGCGCGCGGTCGGTCGATCCTCCGCCACGCGCCGGGGTCTCCCGGCGCGGAGGCCTACCGGGCCCTGGCCAGGACCCTCCACGGCGACCTCACCAGCCAGAACGAGAGCGAGAACGACCGGGAGTCGGTGAGGAGCTGAATGGCGAGCGGGTCCGATCCCCTGGGGCGGCGGGCGCTGTTCTGGGCCCCCGGCATGCGCGCCGACGAGAAGGTGGACGAGGCGCCCGAGACTGGTCGGCGCGCCCTCTTCTCTGCGCCTGCCCCTCGCCGCGGCACCCTCGTCCTCGGGTGCTCCTCGTGCGGGGCGCGGACGCGGGTCACCTACGCCGAGTTCGTGCGTCGGCACCTGCCCTTCTGGCTCTGGATCCCCGGGCGGCGCTACTCCCGGCTGCTGACCTGTCCCGCCTGCGGTCGGCGCACCTGGCTGGAGGCGGAGTTCCGAGGCTGACGAGGCTGCCGACGCCGCCGACTGAGGGCACCGGCGAGACGGCGGTCAGGCACCCCGGAAGTTGGGGTCCCGCTTCTCGCTGAAGGCTTGCATCGCCTCCACGGCGTCAGCCGTCGAGAAGTTGAGGGCCTGACAGCGCGCCTCGTCCTCCACGGCTTGCTCCATCGAGGTGACCAAGCCGTTGTTGAGCAGGCTCTTCGTCATCGACAGCGCCAGCGGCGGTCCCGCGGCCAGGGTGCGGGCCCATCCGTCGACGAAGGCGTCGAGCTCAGCGCCCGGCACCACGCGGTTCACCAGGCCAATGTCGGCTGCTTCCTTGGCCGAGACGATCTCGGCGAAGAAGGCGAGCTCCTTGGCCCGGTGCAGCCCGATCAACCTGGGCAGCACCCACGACCCGCCGAAGTCGACCGACAGGCCGCGCCGGGAGAAGATCTCCGAGAAGCGGGCGTCCTCCGACGCCACGATCAGGTCGCAGCCCAGTGCGAGATTGCAACCCGCCCCAGCGGCGATGCCGTCGACCTTGGCGATCGTCGGCTTCGGCATGCGGTGGAGGGCCAGGGCCACGTCACCGACACGGCGCATGCGCACCAGGCCGTGGTCGCCGGCCGCGTTCACGCCGCTCAAGTCCTGGCCCGAGCAGAAGGCGCCAGCTGCGCCGGTGACGACCAGCACCCGGTCCTCACTGCTGCGGGCCACCGACTCGAAGGTCTCCCACAGCTCGACCCACATGACGTCGTTGATGGCGTTCTTGCGTTCGGGCCGGTCCATGGTCACGGTCACGATCCCGTCGGCCCGCTCGACGCGGAGAGTCTCCATGGGGCCGCACGATAGCTAGCGCGGCGGGCGCGGCAGCTAGCGGGGCATGGCGGCGACCCCGAGGGCGGCCTCCAGGTCGTGCCACAGGTCTTCCACGTCCTCGATGCCGACGCTGACGCGCACCAGGCCCGGGGGCGTCGCCTCCTCACCCTCCCAGCGCTGGCGCCGCTCCAGCAACGTCTCCACTCCCCCGAGGCTGGTGGCGTGCACGCACAGTCGCACGGCATCGCACAGCGCGTCGGCTGCCGGCGCACCCCCGTGTACCTCGAACGACAGCATGGCCCCGAACCCGTCCATCTGCTGCGAGGCCAGCTCGTGGCCGGGGTGCTCCGCCAGGCCCGGGTAGCGAACCAGGGAGACGCCCGGGTGCGCGGCCAGACGCCGGGCCAGCTCGGCCGCGTTGGCCTGGGCCCGGTCGAGGCGGACGGCCAGCGTCCGCACCCCCCGCAGGGCCAGGAACGCCTCCAGGGGCCCGGGGACGGCGCCATGCAGGCTGCGGCGACGGCGGAGCGCCTCCTCCCAATCGGTGTTGCCGGTGACGACGGCTCCCATCACCAGGTCCGAATGGCCGGCGAGGAACTTGGTGACGCTGTGCACCACGACTTCGGCGCCCAGCTCGAGGGGGCGCTGCAGAAGCGGCGTGGCGAAGGTGTTGTCGACCACTACGGGGACACCCAGCGCGCGGGCTCCTTCGGACAGGGCTCGCAGGTCGGCGATCGCCATCATCGGGTTGGTGGGCGTTTCACACCAGAGGAGGTCGGCGTGCTCGCAGGCCGCCAGTGTCGCAGTCGTGTCGGCGATGTCGACGAGACGGACGCCCAGTCGGTCGCGCAACGCCAGGTCCTTCAACAGCCCTCGAGTGCCGAGATAGGCGTCCTCGGGGGCCACGACGACCGCCCCGACCGGCAACGTCTCGATGACAGCGGCGATGGCTGCCAGGCCCGATGCGAATGCCAAGGCCCGACCGCCCTCCAAGGAGCCCAACACCTCCTCGAGGGCGTCCCAGACGGCGTTGCCTTCCCGGCCGTACGAGAGGGCGCCGTCGGCGTGGTAGGTCGAGGCCAGCGGCACGGCCACGTTGACCGGCGCCCCGGCGACCGCGCTCCCACCCCGGCCGGAGGCCACGGCGATCGAGGCTGGGCGCAGCCTGGGACTCAGAACGCCCCCTCGACCACCTCGACGACCCCACCCAGCACCGAAGCGACGTCGAAGCGCACGACCGCGGCGCGCTCCAATCCCGGCTCGAGAAACCGCCCTGCGACCCGGCGCAGGCGGGCCTGCTTGGCACGGGTCACCGCCTCGACGGGAGCGCCGAATGCGGTCGAGGTCCGGGTCTTGACCTCGCAGAAGACGACGAGGTCACCCCGGCGCAGCACGAGGTCGAGCTCACCCTGTGGACAACGCCAGTTCCGGGCGAGGACCTCGTACCCCGAGGACCGATACCACCGGGCCGCCATCTCCTCTCCCTGGGCGCCGAGCTCCTGGCGCCCGGCGATCCGCTCCATGCGGCTAGAGCTCCTTCTCGGGGAGCTCCTCCACGTTGACGTCCTTGAAGGTGACGACCCGCACGGAGGAGACGAAGCGGGCTGGCCTGTACATGTCCCACACCCAGGCGTCGTTGAGCTGGATCTCGAAATGCGGATGACCGGCCTCCCCCTTGGCCTCCATGCTCACGTGGTTGGCGAGGTAGAACCGCCTGTCGGTCTCGACGACATAGCGGAACATCGGGAGCACGGCGCGGTACTCCTGATAGAGAGCCAGCTCGATTTCCGCCTCGTAACGCTCGAGATCCTCAGCGCTCATTGGGTCATGTCTCGGGCCTCACCGGAGCGTGTCCCCCTCGACGGCCAACTGTAGGACGCGGGTGCCTCGCTGCGCCCCTCCGCCAGCGGCCGGCCGCTCTCCCGCTGGCGGCTTCGCCGCCCGGGGCGGGGCCCCACCACCGGCCGTCTCGCTCCTGGCGGCTTCGCCGCCCCCGGGCAGGCCTGGAACCCCGCCACCTTCCCTCCGGGCTCTGGGGTCCTTCGGTGCCCGGGCCGGCAGCCTGGGCCCCGCCCAGGCGACCACTACACGGTTATGCCCCCAAAACCACATGCCTGCAATTCGCTGGCGCCCTGGTTGCCCACCACTGCCCACGCATGTACTGTCCGGCCTCCACAGTGCCG
>JBPYEI010000054.1:0-14861 GCA_051985455.1 Acidimicrobiales bacterium | reverse complement strand
GGCCGAGATCGCCAAGGGATGGCCCCTCGAGACGTTCCGCAAGGCTCACGAGAGCGCCGTCAACGACCACCGGGTCTTCGGCGTGCCGACGTTCATGGTCGACGGTCAGGCGGTGTTCATCCGGTTCATGACGCGTCCCCAGGGCGACGCCGAGCTCGCTCGCTCGACGATCGAGCATGCGGTCACCCTGGCGCGGACCCACACCGAGCTCAACGAGTTCAAGCACACGACGATCGCCCGCTGAGCCCCAGCCTCTCCCGACTGGCACGGCGACAGGTCGGCCGCCAGCGGCGCCGCCACCAGGAACTACCCTGACGGCGATGTCACAAGACGCCCACCCGGCCTCGGGTCCTCTCTCCGGCCACGAAGCCCTCATGCTGACCGTCGAGCGAGACCCGATCCTCAGGTCGTCGTTCCTCAACCTCACGCTGCTCGACTGTGCGCCCGATCACGAGCGCTTCCGCGCCCGGATGGCCGGCGCCATTCGCGGTCTGCCGCGTCTCCGCCAGCGAGTCGAGATGGCTCAGCTGCCCCTGACACCACCAGAGTGGGTGGAAGACCTCGACTTCGACCTCGACTATCACCTTCGTCGTGTGGCGCTCCCCGCGCCTGGCACCGACCGCCAGCTCCTCGACCTGGGCGCCCAGGTTTTGCAGGATCCCTTCGACCCGTGCCGTCCCCTGTGGCAGATGACGATCGTCGAGGGGCTGTCCGGCGGCCGGGCGGCGCTGCTGGCCAAGCTCCACCACACCGTCACCGACGGTGTCGGCGGCGTGCGCCTGTCGAGCAGCTTCATCGATCTGTCTCGCGACGCCCCCGATCCTGAGCCCGTCGAGAGCGACGGCGCCGACGAACCGGGGCGCTTTGAGAGCGGGCCTGCCCGCCTGATGAACGAGATGCGCCGCCAGCTCGGACGGGTCCCGCAAGCTGTGACCGGCATGTGGAGCGGCGCCGTCGAGATCGCCATGCATCCGCAGTCGCTCGGTCGCGAGGCGGTGGACGTGATGGAGAGCGCCCGATCGGTGGTCCGCCAGGCACTGGTGACCGACGGTGCTCGGTCACCGCTGTGGGCCGGGAAGCGTTCGACGGCCCGGCACTTCGAGATCCTGAGCATCGATCTGGACGAAGCGAAGCGCTCCGCCAAGGCTCTGGGCGGAACGGTCAACGACGTGTTCGTGACCGGTGTCGCCGGCGGCGCCGCCGCCTACCACCGGGCGCGCGGCGTCGATGCCGACGAGCTGCGCATCTCGATGCCGGTGAGCACGCGCCACGACCGCTCGGTCGGAGGCAACGCCTTCACCCCGGCCCGCGTCCTCGTGCCGGCCGGGATCGTCGACCCCGTCGAACGCTTCCGGGCCGTGCACGACCGTCTCACGGAGGTCAAGGCCGAACGGGCGCTGGGTCTGGCCGACGCCCTCACCGGCGTGCTCACCGGCCTCCCAGGTCCGCTGCTCACCCGGCTGGTGCGCCAGCAGGTGCAGACGGTCGACCTCGCCGCATCCAACGTGCGCGGAGCGCCGGTCGAGATCTTCGTGGCGGGAGCCCGGGTCCTGTCCAACCACCCCATGGGGCCGACGGGCGGGACCGCCTTCAACATCAGCGTGCTGTCGTACTGCTCCCAGCTCGACATGGGGATCAACAGCGATACCGCGGCCATCGACGACCCCGTCCTGCTGCGCGACTGCATCGCCGAGTCCCTCGCCGAGGTGATGAAGGCGGCGCCCGCCGCCTGACCAAGGAAGGGGCCCGTAGGATCGGGCGCCGTGGAGATCGACGACCGGGTGGTGGTGGTGACGGGCGGCGCCAGCGGCATCGGGCGCGCCCTGTGCCGGCGCTTCGCCGTCGAGGGCGCTCGCGCTGTCGTCGTCGCCGACTTCAACGCCGAGGGTGCGCGAGCCGTCGCCGACGAGCTCGACCAGGCCGACAGTGGAAGCGAGCCGACGACGCGGGCCCTGGCCGTGCCCACCGACGTCAGCCGGGAGCCGGACGTCATCGCCCTGGTGGAGCGGACCGAGTCCACCTTCGGGCCGATCGACCTCTTCTGCTCGAACGCCGGCATCGCTGTTGGCGGCGGGGCCGACGCGCCCGACGAGGAATGGGACCGCATCTGGCGGATCAACGTCATGGCCCACATCTACGCCGCACGAGCCGTGCTCCCCGGCATGATCGACCGAGGCGAGGGGTACCTGCTCAACACCGCCTCGGCGGCGGGGCTGCTCACGAACCTCGGCGCCGCGCCCTACTCGGTCACCAAGCACGCGGCCGTCGCCCTGGCCGAATGGCTCGCCATCACCCACGGCGACGAGGGCATCAAGGTCTCGTGCCTCTGCCCCCAAGGTGTGCGCACGGCGATGCTGCTCGGTGGCCTCGATCCCTCCGCCGCCGAGGCCGGCGAACAGGCCTTTCCCGCCGGTCAGGTGGTGCTGGCCTCGGGCGACATGCTGGAGCCCGAGGACGTGGCCGAGGCCGTCGTCGAGGGCTTGCGGGCGGAGACATTTCTCATCCTGCCCCACCCCGAGGTGGCCGAGTACTTCCGCCAGAAGGCCGGCGACTACGACCGCTGGCTGCGGGGCATGCGCCGGCTCCAGCAGCGGTTGATCGCCGGTCTGTGATCAGCTCGACGACACCTCGTGCACGACCGAACGAGGGTCGACGTCGCTGCGCATGCCCTTGTACCGGGGAGCCCGCAGCGTTCCGAGGTGGGTCCACTCGCTGAAGGCCACCTCCGCCACCAGCGTGGGCTCGACCCACCGGCCGTGCCTGGCGACTTCCTGCGGGAGATCGGGCGGCGGGCTGAACGGGGTCGTGGACCGGGCCAGCGGCCCCAGCAGGGCGTCCAGGCGGTCCACCTCCTGGTCGGTGAAGCCGCTCCCCACCCGGCCGGCGTAGCGCAGCTCGCCGTCGCGGTAGTAGCCGACAAGCAGGGCGCCTAGTCGGCCGGCGCGGCCGCCCTGCCCCGGCAGCCAGCCGCCGACGACCAGCTCCTGGCGGTTGACGTTCTTGACCTTGACCCAGGAGGCGGTGCGGCGCCCAGGGCGGTAGACGCTGTCGAGGCGCTTGGCCACGAGACCCTCGAGGCCGCGGGCCCGCGTGGCGTCGAGCAGGGCGGCTCCGTCGCCGACGTGGTAGCTCGGGGTCTGCCACGACGCCCCGGAGAGCGACAGTCCCTCCAGCAGACGACGCCGCTCGGTGTAAGGCCGGTCGGTGGTCAGGTGGCCGTCGAGGTACAAGAGGTCGAAGAGCATGTAGACGATGGGGACCTCCCGGACCACGCGCCGGAGAGCCGCACCCTCGCTCACGTTCATGCGCCGCTGGAGCAGCCCGAAGTCAGGCCGGCCCTCGTCGTCGAGGGCCACCACCTCGCCGTCGAGGACGACCTCGTGCGACGACACGACGTCACCGATGCCGCGGATCTCCGGGTAGCGAGCGGTGGCGTCGAGCAGCCTGCGACCCTGCAGCTTCACCGTGCCACCGGAGACGAAGGCGATCATGCGGACGCCATCCCACTTGATCTCGTAGCCCCAACGCCCGTCGTCGTGCGGTAGTGCTTCGGACGCGCTCGCCAGCATGGGCGCCAGCTGCTCGGGCATGGGCTCACGGCCAGGGTCCTGGGGAGGGTCCATGCGGTGGATCATCCAGCGCCCTTCCCCCGTTCGGAACAAGGCGTAGCGCCCGCTGACCTTTTCGCCGTGCAAGGTGACGATCACCTCACGCCCGTCCCACTTGTACGTGTCGTAGGTGCCGTGGTCCCAGACGGACATGGATCCGGCCCCATAGCTGCCGGCGGGGATGTCCCCGGCGAAATCGAGGTACTCCAGCGGATGGTCTTCGGTCGGGACCGCCAGGTGGTTGACCTTCGGGTCCGGAGGCACGCCCTTGGGGAGCGCCCAGGATGCCAGCACCCCGTCTCGCTCGAGTCGCAGGTCCCAGTGCAGGCGGCGGGCGTGGTGCTCCTGGACCACGAAGCGCGGTGCCGGTCGCTCGCCCGGGGGCGCACCCTCGAGAGTCGAGACCTCCTCGGCTCCAGGCTCGGGCGTGGCCGAGAAGTCCCGCTTGGCCTTGTAGCTGTCGAGCTTGTCGCTCATCTGCGTCTCCACGCCGCCCGTTAGCTGCCATCATGCCCCCGATGGCATCCCCCACATCCAACGTCGAAGTCGAGCTGGAGGGCCGCCGGCTCAAGCTGTCGAACCTGGACAAGGTCCTGTACCCCGAGTCGGCCTTCACGAAAGGCCAGGTCATCGACTACTACGTCCGGGTCTCGTCGGCGCTGCTGCCGCACCTCCACCGCCGTCCTCTCACCCTGAAGCGCTACCCCAACGGGGTGGACGCCGGGTTCTTCTTCGAGAAGCAGTGCCCGTCACACCGGCCCGACTGGGTCCACACGGTCGAGATCCCGAGCGAGCGCACGAAGGGCAAGACGGTCAACTACTGCATGGCCGACGATCTGCCGACCCTGGCGTGGCTGGCGAACCTGGCGGCCATCGAGCTCCACCCGCTCCTGGCCCAGGCCGACGACGACGACGACGGGTCCCGCGACACCGTCAACCAGCCCACCATGGTCGTCTTCGACCTGGACCCGGGGGCGCCCGCCGACGTGACCACCTGCGCCCAGGTCGCCTGCTGGCTGCGCGAGGTCCTGGACGACCTCGGCCTGGCCTCGTTCCCGAAGACCTCCGGCTCCAAGGGCCTCCAGGTCTACGTGCCGCTCAACACGCCGCACACATACGAGGACACCAAGCCCTTCGCCCATGCCATGGCCCGTCTCCTCGAGAAGAACCATCCCGATCACGCCCTCGAGAAGATGGACAAGAGCCTGCGCCGGGGCAAGGTGCTCATCGACTGGAGCCAGAACCACATCACCAAGACCACGATCTGCGTCTACTCCCTCCGTGCCCGCCCGGAGCCGACGGTCTCCACACCGATCTCGTGGGAGGAGGTCGAGAGAGGGCGTGAGGAGGACGGCGCGCAGCGGCTCCATTTCGAGGCCAACGATGTGCTCGAGCGGCTGGATCGGTCGGGCGACCTGTTCGCGCCCGTCCTCGAGCTCGAGCAGCACCTCCCTCGGATCAGCTGAGGGCGCGGGCGTCGTGCGCCGACTACTGCCCGACCCTTCCGACGACGTCGACCTCGACGAGGCGTACGCCATCCCGCGACCCCGTCGGCCCCACGTGCGGGCCAACTTCGTGTCCAGCGTCGACGGCGCCGCCGAGGTCGCGGGCCGGTCGGGCGGGTTGTCGTCGGACGCCGATCACCGCCTCTTCTCTGTGCTGCGGGGCCTGTGCGACGTCGTGCTCGTCGGCGCCGGCACCGTCCGACGGGAAGGGTACGGACCTGCTCGACCGACCCCCGATCGCCGCGCCTGGCGACAAGAGCACGGGCTCGCCCCGGTGCCGCCGATCGCGGTGATCACCTCTCGCGTCGATCTCGACCTGGAGAGCGCGTTCTTCACCGAGGCGAGCGCCCGTCCCGTGATCATCACCACCGACCTGGCTCCGGCCGAGATCCTGGACCGGGCGGCCCAGGTGGCAGACGTCGTCATGTGCGGCGAGACCGAGGTGGACGTGGGCGCCGCCCTCGATGCGCTCGCCGACCGCGGCCTCGATGGCGTGCTGTGTGAAGGAGGTCCGTACCTGCTCGGGCAGCTGGTCGCCGGTGGCCGTCTCGACGAGCTCTGCCTCAGCCTGTCGCCGGTGATGGCGGGACCCGAGCGCTTGAGGATCATCGGCGGCGGGCCGTGGGACGAGCCGGCGCCGCTCGATCTCGCCCACGTGCTCACCGCCGAAGGGACGCTGTTCCTGCGCTACCGGGTCGCCCGCTCAGCTGTGTGAAGCCGCCCACGCCAGCAGGCGCTCGGCCGGCCAGCTGTTCACGATCGACTCGATCGGTACGCCGCAGTCGGCTGCCCGTTCACAACCGTAGGGCTGCCACCCCAGCTGCCCTGGCGCGTGGGCGTCGCTGTCGATCGACACCTTGCAGTCGGTCTCGACGACCTGTCGCAACAGGCGCTTCGGGGGGTCGAGGCGTTCCGGGCGGCAGTTGATCTCCACCGCCTTGTCGAAGGCGGCCGCCGTGCCGAAGACCTCGTCGGCGTCGAAGGTCGACTCGGGTCGCCCGCGACCGACGACCATCCGCCCCGTACAGTGGCCGAGCACGTCGACGTGCGGGCTGCTCAGCGCGGCGACCATGCGGCGGGTCATGCCGGCGTCGTCCATGCGCAGCTTGGAGTGGACGCTCGCCACCACCACGTCAAGCCGGGACAGGAGGGCCTCGTCCTGATCGAGGGAGCCGTCCTCCAGGATGTCGACCTCGACGCCGGTCAGGATGCGGAACGGAGCCAGCTTCGGGTTGACCTCTGCGACCACCTCCAGTTGGTGCTCGAGGCGCTCGGCCGACAGACCGTTGGCCACGGTGAGCGAGGGTGAGTGGTCGGTGAGCGCGACGTAGTCGTGGCCCAGGGCGGCCGCAGTTCGGGCCATGGTCTCGATGGGGCTGCCGCCATCGGACCAGTCGGAGTGCGTGTGGCAGTCGCCCCGCAGGCTCGCCCGGATATCGGCTCCCGGGCCGGGATCGGGCGCGGGCGCGGCCTCGAGCCGGGCCAGGTAGGCCGGCACCTCCCCCGCCAACGCCTCGTGCACGACGCGCGCCGTCGTGTCGCCGACGCCGGTCAGCTCCTGCAGACGCCCGGTACGGTCGCGCTCGACCACCTCCTCGGAGCTGATGGACGACAGCGCCGCCGCCGCGGTGCGAAAGGCGCGCACGCGATAGGTGCGCTCGCGTTCCCGTTCCAGCAGAAAGGCGATGCGCTCGAGGGCCTCGACGGGATCCACGGTTCTGCTCCTATGCCACCCTCGGCGTCACGGTCTCGAGAGCGGCGCGGTCCGGCCGGGGGTCGTCGAGAGACGCCGCCAGGTTGGGACGCCAGATGTAGAAGCCGACGAGGGCGACCAGGAGCAGGGCGGCTGTCCCCACGACGACGGTGCGCAGGCCGATGCTGTCGGCGACCGTCCCCTGGACGATGGCACCGAGCGGGTAGATGACGCCCAGGGCCAGCATGAAGAAGCTGAGCACTCGGCCGCGCAGCGGCTCCGGCGCCCGCAGCTGCACGACGGTGTTGAGGCCGGCCAGCACCCCGATGTAGGCCGCGCCCACCAGGAGGAGGGCCGCGGTCGCCACGATGAACGTGGGGGCCGACCCGTACAGGGCGAGGAGGACGGGCAACAGGACGAGGTCCGCCAGCAGGAGGCGGCCGCGCCCGACGCGAGCCGCTACCGGTGTGAGAGCCAGGGCGCCGATGACGGCCCCGATCCCCTGGGCCGTGACCAGCACGGCGGTGCCACTCGCCTCGCGGTGGAAGAGCTTGATCGCCATCGCCGGAACCAGGGCGATGAACGGCGACGCCAGCAGAGCGACCACGGCGATGAGGATGATGGCGGTCCGACAGCCGGGCTCGGCCACCGCCGCGCGGGCCCCGCTGGCGATCCGGGACAGCAGGGCTCCCTGCTCTCGGGGCCGGGTACCCGGGCGGAACCGGACGAGGAGCAGGGCGACGATCACGGCCCCGAAGGACGCCGCGTTGATGCCGAACGCCCAGGTGTACGAACCCACGGCGATGGCCACGGCAGCGAGGGCGGGCCCGACCACCCGCCCCAGGTTCCACTGGGCCGACGACAGTGAGATGGCACCCAGCAGGTCGTCCCGTCCGACCAGGTCGGGAAGCATGGCCTGGTAGGCGGGTAGCCCGATGGCGGTCATGGCGCCACCGCCCAGCACGAGCAACGTCACCGGTACGGGAGCGGCGTTCCCAGTGGCGGCGAGGACGGTGAGAGCGGCGGCGAAGGCGGTCTCCCCCACGGTCGTGAGCAGCAGCCAGCGGCGCCGGTCGTGGCGGTCGGCCATGGCTCCGCCGACCGGGGACAACAGCCCCTGAGGGAGGAAGGCAGCGGCGGCCACCACGCCCGTCCACCCCGCCTTGCCGGTGTCGAGGGTCACGAGCACGCCAACGGCCACGATCTGCATCCACGAACCCACGTTGGACACCAGCGCCGCCGTCCAGACCAGGGCGAAGTCTCGGTGGCGCAGCGGGCGCAGGGAGGTCAGGCGCACACGGGGAGGTTAAAGGCTGGGCGGCGAGGAGCCGCCCGACTACTTCGGCACGGAGTTCTTGAACGCGGCCAGCAGCTCGACCGGGACGGGGAACACCAGGGTGGAGTTCCGCTCCGTGGCCACCTCGGCGAGGGTCTGGAGCGTTCGCAGCTGGAGGGCGCCGGGGCTCTCATACATCCGGTCCGCCGCCTCGGACAGCTCCTTACTCGCCTCCAGCTCACCGGTGGCGGCGATGACCTTGGCCCGCCGCTCCCGCTCGGCCTCGGCCTGGCGGGCCATGGCTCGCAGCAGCTCCTGCGGCAGGGTGATGTCGCGCACCTGGACCTGACGGACTTCGACGCCCCAGCCGCTGGTGGAGGCGGCGATGGTCGCGCGCAGCTCGTCGTTGACCTGCTCCCGGTGGGCGAGAAGGTCGTCGAGGTGGTGCCGGCCGATGATCGAGCGCAGGCTGGTCATCGCCACGCGCAGGCTCGCGAAGCGGAAGCTGTCGACGCCGATGATCGCCTTCACCGGATCGATGACCTGGAAATAGGCCACGGCGTCGACCTGGACCGTCACGTTGTCCGCCGTGATGACCGACTGCGGAGGGATGTCGATGACCTCGACCCGCAGGTTGACCCTCACGACGCGGTCGACCGCCGGGATGCGGGTGATGATCCCCGGGCCCTTGGCCGCGTGCCTGATGCGGCCGAAGCGGAAGAAGACCGCCCGCTCGTACTCGGTGACGATCTTCACGGAGATGGCGAACCCGAACAGGGCCAGGAAGGCGAGGCCACCAACAACGGCACCGACGATCGCTCCGACGGGAACGGCGGCTAGCACGGGCGCACCCATAGACCTAGTTTCCCACCCCGGGGTCTGCTATGCCCCGCGGACCGTCCGGGTTGGGTGCTCAGCCGGCCGAGGGCGACAGGTCCCGGACCGCCTGGCGGGCGTCGACGCCGAAGGGGAGGATGGCCAGCGCCGTCGTGGTGACGCCGTTGTCGATGTAGCGCTGGATATGTGCCCGACAGGCCGCCGGCGAGCCGTGCACGATCAGCTCGTCGACGACGTCGTCCGGGATGGCCGCCGTCGCCGCCTTGCGGTCCCCCGCCTGCCACGCCTTCCACATCGGTTCCAGCCCCGGTCCCCGTCCCAGCCACTCGTGGAAGGCGGCGTAGACGCCGACGTTCAGGTAGGCGGCCAGGGCGAAGCGACCCATCGACCGTACGGTGTCGGCATCGTCCGAGGGGCACACGAAGATGCGGGCCACGATCTCTTTGCCCGGTCCCACCTCGGGCACCACCCGGGCGACATCCTCGGCTGACAGCCAGTTGATGATGGCGCCGTCGCCTTCCCTGCCTGCCAGCCTCAGCATCCCCGGTCGCAGGGCGGCCACGAGGATCGGCGGAAGCTCCGGGACGCGCCGTCCCAGCCGGAACCCTCGCACCCGGAAGGTGTCGAAGTCCTGGTTCACCTTCTCGCCGGCCATGGCCAGGCGGAGGAAGCGGATCATGTCACGGGTCCGCTTGTACGGCTCCTCGAAGGGGATGTCGTTCCAGGCCTTCACGATCACGTCCGAGGAGGTGCCGATGCCCAGGGCGAATCGGCCTGGCGCGGCCTCGGCCATGGTGGCCACGCTCATGGCCATGAGCCCTGGTCCCCGAGTGAAAGCAGGCACGATGGCCGTGCCCAGGCGCAGGTTCGGAGCCCATGCCGAGGCCAGGGCGAGGGGGATGAAGGCGTCGGTGCCGCCCGCCTCGCTGGACCAGACGTCGGTGTAGCCGAGGTCGGGCAGCTCCTCGAACCACGAGCGCTGCTCGTGGAGCGGCAGGCCGTCGAAGGGGATGGTCATTCCGTAGCGGGGCATGGCCTGAGTGTTACACCCTCACGCGACCATGGCCGCATGGAACGACAGCTCGTCCTCATCGAGGAGCCCGAGTCCGACTGGCGCCTCGACGAGCGCACCCGGCAGTTGGGGCGACAGGGGGTCGCGGCGGCTCGGATCGCCCTGCGGGAAGCGGCGCGGCGCAGGGCCGCGTGAGTGCTGCCCGCGGCTCTCGGGGCACCGATCGGCCGTGGGTAGGCTGACCCCATGGCCGATGTCGTGATCACCGAAGCCGTCCGCAGCCCGATCGGTCGCCGGGGAGGCGGCCTGTCCACCGTGCACCCGGCGGACCTCCTCGGGGCGGTGCAGAGCGAAGCCGTTCGCCGAGCCGGCATCGATCCCGCCGAGATCGACCAGGTCGTGGGCGGCTGTGTCACGGCGGTGGGCGAGCAGTCCTACAACATCGCCCGCACGGCGTGGCTGGCCGCCGGGCTGCCGTTGTCCGTGCCCGCCACGACCGTCGACAGCCAGTGCGGGTCGTCGCAGCAGGCCACGAGCCTTGCCGCCGGACTTATCGCGTCCGGGGCGGCCGACCTGGTGCTGGCCTGCGGCGTCGAGTCGATGAGCCGGGTGCCCCTCGGCGCCAACACCAAGGCAGGCCCCGGGCGGGCCATCCCCAAGTCCTATTTCGCCCGCTACGAGTTCGCGTCCCAGTTCGAGGGGGCCGAGCGGATCGCCGACAAGTGGGGCGTGACCAGGGCCGACGCCGACAGGTTCGGCCTGGGCTCACAGCTGCGAGCCGGCCGGGCGCGGGACGAAGGATGGTTCGAGCCCGAGACGGTCGCCATCGAGGCTCCCGACCTCGACGAGGACGGCAAGCCCACCGGCTCGACCCACGTCGTCGCCGCCGACGAGGGTCCGCGAGAGACCTCACTGGAGAAGCTGGCCGGTCTCAAGCCGGTCGCCCGGGAGGACGGGATCCATACCGCTGGCACGTCATCGCAGATCTCCGACGGCGCCGCCGCGGTAGTGCTGGCATCGCCCGCCAAGGCCGCCGCCCTGGGTCTTCCGATCCGGGCCCGGCTCACCCACCAGTGCCTCGTGGGCGTGGACCCCGTCCTCATGCTCACCGGCCCCATCGACGCCACCCAGCGCATCCTCGACCGGGCCCACCTGTCGCTCGCCGATATCGACGTGGTGGAGATCAACGAGGCGTTCGCTTCTGTCGTGCTGGCGTGGGAGCGCGAGCTGCACCCCGACATGGACCGGGTCAACCCGGGCGGCGGCGCCATCGCCCTGGGCCACCCCGTCGGCGCCACCGGCGCCCGTCTCGTCACGACCGCCCTCCACCACCTCGAGCGCACCGACACTTCCCGCGCCCTCGTCACCATGTGCTGCGGCGGGGGCCTGGGCACGGGCACCCTCCTCGAGCGCAACTAGCGCGTACGTGCCCAACGGCCCTCTGGGGTGAGCAAGCTCGGCGTGCCGTCCCCTTCTCCGAAAGGGGCCGGCCCGCCGCCTGGCTCACCCCTCGTGCCCTTCGGCCGTCGCCGCCAGCGAGCGCACTCGAGGGCGCCCGGCGGTAGAGAGCTTTCTTCTTTTGCCCGGCCGCGCGGACTGGCGGGCAGGGTGAGAGGGAGCGGCACCTCGGGTGGCCCCCATTTCGT
The DNA here is from genome assembly GCA_051985455.1 of Acidimicrobiales bacterium. Taxonomy (GTDB): domain Bacteria; phylum Actinomycetota; class Acidimicrobiia; order Acidimicrobiales; family AC-9; genus AC-9. Next base: position 3,284 of record JBPYEI010000054.1, on the reverse strand, counting down.
AGAACTGGGGGCCAGCCGAGGGTGCCGGTCACTCACCGCCCGTAAGCTCGTCGTTGTGGACAGCCTGGTCGAGCGGTTGGGGTACGCCCCTGACGCCAAGTTGCTGATCATCAACTGCGACGACCTGGGGTCGAGCCACGCCGCCAACGTCGGCGTCTACGAGGCGATCCGGTCGGGCGTGGCGACCAGCGCCAGCCTGATGGTGCCGTGTCCGTGGGCGCGGGAGGCGGCGGCCCGCTATCGGGGCGAGGACGTCGGCGTCCACCTGACGCTCAACGCCGAGCACGACCTGTACCGCTGGGGCCCCATCACGCACGCTCCGTCGCTGCTCGACGGCGACGGAGGGTTTCCGCGGACCGTGACCGACGTGTGGGATCACGCCGACGTGGACGAGGTGCGGCGGGAGTGCCGGGCCCAGATCGAGCGCGCCATCTACTGGGGTTTCGACGTCAGCCACCTCGACTCGCACATGGGGACGCTGCAGCTGCGTCCCGAGTTCTTCGACGTCTACCTGGAGCTGGCCGTCGACTTCTCGTTGCCGCTCCGGCTCTCGGGAGCGTCGAGCGAGGGACCCATCGGGTTTCCGTTCCGACGGCTGGCGGCCGAGGAGGGCGTCGTGTTTCCGGACCACCTGGTCGTCATCAACGGCGTGGGCACCCGCCGGGCCCTGGAGCGGACCCTGGGCGATCTCCGGCCGGGCGTCACCGAGGTCTATGCCCACCCGGCGGTGGACACCGGTGAGCTGCGTGCACACTCCCCCGACTGGTCGGCCCGGGTCGACGACCACGACCTGCTGACCAACGACCACTCGCTTCCTGCGCTGGCCAGTCGCGCCGGGGCCACGCTCCTCGGGTACCGAGCCCTGCACCAGCTGATGCGCACCGCACCCTGAGCATCGGACCCTCGCTCACAGCGCTCCCTCGACGACAGGGGCGTTCTTCGTCGACCCGACCCCGCCGGCCACCTCGACGGTGACGGCCAAGGTCGTCGCCGTCGTCGGCGAGCTCAGGCTGAAGGCCGCGTCCTGGGGGTTGTCACCCAGCACGCCGAGCGAGACCAGTCGCGTCCCCCTGATCGCCCACAGCTGGTAGGTCAGCCGCGACGAGAGGGGGCGGAGATTGACATCCACGAGGTAGCCGTGGCCGTTGGGAAGGACGACACCCTGCACCGATTGCTCGCCCTGGGCCGAACGGAGGTCGACGCGCCGAGCCTGGGGATCGAGGACGGCCGCCGTGGCCACCTGCGAGAGCCCGTGGTCGGGGGTGGACTGGGCCAGGTTGTTGACCCGGTTGTCGAGCCGGTGCACCTGGAAGGCGAGCACCCCGATGACCACGGCGGCGGCGGCCGCGGCGGCGCCGGTGACGATCATCAGGCGCCGTGGGATCGCCCTCCGGTGACGAGGCGGGCCGGGCACGGACACCGGAGGCAGATCGGGGGGCGCCTCCTCCAGGCTGGCGGCGATCCTGTCCCAGAGACCCTCGGGCGCCGGTGCCCCGACGTTGCCGAGCAGGGCGGCCACCTCCCGATGCTCGGCGACCTCGGCCCGGCACCGCGGGCACTCCAGGAGGTGAAGCTCGACCGCCTCGGCCTCGGACCCGTCGACGGCATCCAAGGCGTAGGACCCGAGCAGCGCCTCCAGCTCGGCGTGGCTCAGCTGGCGGGGCACCTCGCCCTCCGATCCGCTCATGAGCCCGCCATCCCACTGTCGGCCAGCGCCGAGCGCATGCGCTTGAGCCCGGAGCGGATGCGACTCTTCACCGTTCCCTCGGGCTGGTCGAGGAGGGCGGCCACCTCCCGGTAGGTGTGCCCTCCGAAGTACGCCAATTCGATGGCCCTGCGCTCCTCGACGGGCAAGCCCGACAGCGCATCCTTCACGTGGTCGGCGACCGTCAGATCCCACACCTCGTGCTCGATGTCGTACCCGGAGGTGGCGGTGCTTCTTGCCTCCCGCTCTTCCCGTCGGCGCCGCGACGACTCCGCCCGCAGCAGGTCGACGGCGCGGCCGTGGGCCTGGGCCAGGAGGAAGGAGCGCAGCGAGCCCCGCTCGGGGTCGAACTTCTCGGGTCGGTGCCACAGCCGGAGGAACACCTCCTGGATGACCTCCTCGGCCGCGGTGACCTCTCCCAGGACCCGGCGGGCCAGGGCGTAGACGGCGCCCGCGTGACGTCGGTAGGCCTCGGCCAGCGCGTCCTCGCGCCAACGGCCGATGGCGACGACGAGCGTGGCGTCGCTCGCGAATCTCAGGTCAGAGGGCTGCGTGACGGTTCTTCGAGGCTAGCGCTGGGCGCGGATGAAGGTGGTGCGGCCCGGCCCGACTGGTCTAGAACGTGGTGCGACCCGGCGGGTCGAAAGGAGCGGCTCGTGCGACGACTCACCAGCTTGGCCACGTCAGTGGCGGTAGTCGTCGGCCTGGCGACGGCGTTGGCCGCCTGCGGCGGCGGTAGCAGCAGCTCGAGCACGACCACCACGACGAGCGGAGCGACGAGCACCAGCGCGGCGACGACCAGCACCAGCGCGGCGGCGACTAGCGGCAGCGTCACGATCAAGAACTTTGCCTTCCAGCCCGCCACCACGACGGTGAAAGCCGGCAGCACGATCACCGTGACGAACCAGGACAACACGACGCACACCTTCACGGCCGACAACAACGCCTTCGACACCGGCAGCATCGATGCCGGGACGAGCAAGTCCCTCACCGCGCCGAGCAGCCCGGGCTCATACCCCTACCACTGCACGATCCACCTCTTCATGCACGGCAGGCTCATCGTCACGAGCTGATGACAGCAGAGGGGCGCCCCCACAGGGCGCCCCTCGCGTCGAGACCCTCGCTTGCTAGTAGTCGGTGATGGCCTGGATCTCGGTCTGGAGCTGCTTGTACTCGGGCGCGTTGGTGAGCGGCAGCAGCGACATCAGCTTGGCCATGTTGCCGGTCACCTTGACGCGACCCTGCATGAAGGCGGCATTGGCGTCGAGCTCACCCTTCTGGATCTTCATGGCGTCGTCGTACGTCTGGGTGAGGGTCACCTCGGCGTCGGGGAGATCGCCGAGCTTGCTCTCCTGGAGCTTGCCGTTCTCCAGCAGCCAGTAGTAGTGGACGTCGCCGTCAGGGGTGCCGGTGACCACGTACTGCATGCGGGCAGACGCACCCGGCCGCTCCGGCTGGCCCTCGGCCAGCTTGCGCGTCTCGTCCAGCCACTCCTGGCTCAACCACTTCGACATGATGATCGTCCCCTCGCTCTGGTCGGTGTCGCCCTCTGGACGACCGGCATGCTACCGGCTGACGC
>JBPYEI010000053.1:0-2567 GCA_051985455.1 Acidimicrobiales bacterium | reverse complement strand
GGAGCAGCGTGCCAGACGAATGGGATGTGATCGTGGTGGGCGCGGGCCACAACGGGTTGGCCTGCGCGGGCTATCTGGCCAGGGCCGGGCAGCGCGTCCTGGTGCTGGAGACGCGCGACGTGGCCGGTGGAGGCTGCGCCACCGAGGAGGTCACGGTCCCCGGCTTCGCCCACAACTTCCACTCCAACTTCCACGGCCTGATCCATTGGGGTCCGGTCTACCGCGAGCTCGAGCTCGAGCGTCACGGTGCTCGCTACACGTGGCCGGAGAACCAATTCGCGCACGTGTTCCCCGACGGCAAGGCACTGGTCTGCAGCCTGAGCCTCGATGAGACGGTCAAGAGCATCGAGCGCTTTTCCCCACGCGACGCGACGACGTTCCGCGATCTGGTCCGAGAGTACCGCCAGGCGCTCGAGCAGGCGGTGATTCCGGCGCTGTTTGCACCTCCGGCGGCGCCGTCTGAGGAGACCCAGCCGCTCGAGCGCGACCTGGCCGGCCTCCGCCTCCTGTGGGGCAACCTCACCACCCCCGACCACCTGGCCCGCGCGCTGTTCGACTCGCCGGAGGTGCAGACCTGGATCGGATTCTGGGTGGCCCAGCTGGCCGGCACCGGCGACGTCTTCGGACTCGGCGCCAACTACCCGGTGATGGTGGCGGGCTCGATGGAGCCCTACGGCTGGGCGATCGCCGTCGGCGGTTCGAACACCTTGGCCCAGGCGATGGTGCGCTATGTCGGCGAGCACGGAGGTGCCGTACGGGTGTCGAGCCCGGTCCGGCAAATCGAGGTCACCGGCGACCGGGCGACCGCGGTCCGGCTCGACGACGGGGAGCGGCTCACCGCCCGGACGATCGTCTCCAACCTGGATCCGCGCGTGACCTTCTTGGAGCTGGTCGGTGAGGGCGAGCTCGCAGGCGGCTTCGCTCGGGCAGTGCGGCGTTGGCGCTACGACACGCTGTCGATGTTCTGCCTGTATCTGGCGCTGGAGGAGCCGGTCAGGTGGAGGGCGAGCGAGTTTGAGCCGAAGGTGCAGCGCTGCTTCGCTGTGTCGATGTGCGATGACCTCCAGCAGCTCGAGGACAACGCGTCGGACTGTCGGCTTGGCGTGCCGCCCCGCCGGCCCGGGCTGTTCAGCGTGCACCCGTCGCTGTTTGAGCCGAGCCTCGCGCCGGAGGGCAAGGAGGCGTGTTTCGTCGAGCAGATCGCCCCCTACGACCTGCGCCACGACAACTGGGAGCAGCGTCGCGAGGACTACGCCGAGACCGTGCTGGCCCAGTGGTCGAGCTACGCCGCGGGCCTCGATTCCGACAACGTGCTCGGGCGCTACATCTCGAGCCCGATCGACATCGAGCGGGTTATGCCGAGCATGCGCCACGGCGACTGGAACCACGGCGAGATGAGCCAGGATCAGCTCGGTATTTTCCGCCCGTTCTACGAGTACCCGCCGTACCGGACCGGGTTTGAGAACGTGTACCTGTGCGGTGCCTCGACCCACCCGGGCGGATCGATCAGCGGCGCCTGCGGTCGGAACGCAGCTGACGCGATCTGCGAGGATCTCGGAATCGACAAGTGGTGGAGGGCAGCGGGCCATGAATGACCTCAGCGGCAAGGTCGCGATCGTCACCGGCGGCGCCACCCTGATCGGCAACGGCGTGGTCCGCGGGCTGCACCGCGCCGGCGCCAAGGTGGCGGTGGCCGACATCGACGAGGAGGGCGGTCGCCGCATCGCCTCGGAGCTCGGCGAGGGCGTCCTGTTCGAGACGACCGACATCCGCAACGACGAGCAGATCAGCCGGTTGGTCGACGCGGCTGCCGAGCGCTTCGGGGGAATCGACATCCTCGTCAACCTCGCCACCACGTACCTCGACGAAGGCTTTGCCTCGACCCGGTCTGACTGGCTCGAGTCACTCGACGTGAATGTCGTCTCGGCGGTGATGATGGCCCAGGCGGTCCATCCTCACCTGCAGGCTCGCGGCGGCGGGGTGATCGTCAACTTCACTTCGATCTCGTCGAAGGTCGCGCAGACCGGGCGCTGGCTGTACCCGGTCGGAAAGGCCGCGCTCGTGCAGCTGACCCGCAACATGGCGATGGACCTGGCGGGCGACGGGATACGCGTTAACTCAGTCTCTCCGGGCTGGACCTGGTCGAAGGTGATGGTGCAGCTGAGCGGAGACGACCGTGAGAAGACGAACCGGGTGGCGGCGCCGTTTCACCTCCTGGGCCGCGTCGGGGATCCGGAGGAGGTGGCCAACGTCGTCGTGTTCCTGTGCAGCGACGAGGCGTCGTTCGTGACGGGTGCCGACTGGGCGGTCGACGGCGGCTACTCGGCGATGGGCCCCGAACAGGCCGAACCGGCAATACCGAAGCTCCAACAGTGAGGTGAGAAACCAATGAGCAGATTCATGATCGTCGGCGGCGGACAGGCCGGGCTCCAGCTCGCTCTTGGGCTGCTGTCCGACGGCCACGAGGTGACCGTGGCGTCCAACCGAACGCCCGAGGACATCCGGACCGGGCGGGTGATGTCCAGCCAGTGCATGTTCGACGCCTCGCTGCAGACCGAGCGCGACCT
>JBPYEI010000052.1:0-32674 GCA_051985455.1 Acidimicrobiales bacterium | reverse complement strand
CCAACGGACCCGTCAACGCCATCCCCTACGTGTGCTCGGCAGCGCCCGGCATCCTCACGACCGAGGATCTTCCCCACATCCTCCCGCGGGGCCCGCAGCGGGCGTTCGCCCGATGACGGAGCGCCCGGGCATGGTCGACACCGGGCTGCTGGCGGAGACTGTGTTGAAATTCACGGGGACCATGCAGCGCCTGGTGCCAGCGGTCCAGGTGCAGGCCGATTGGTCCCCCCTGGTCGAGTTCGTCGCCGTTGACCAGTTCAGCAGGACCGGCACCTTCCTGGAAGTGCAGGACTGGCGGCAGTACACCGAGATGCTGACCCATTGGGCCATGGCCACGGACTCGTTCGAGACCACGGTGCGGCGGATCTCCGAGGCGGCTGGTCTCGTCTTCTTCGAGATCGAGGAGCGCCACACCCGCGGCGACAACGTCCTCGTGGTCAACTCGATGACGGTCTTCGGCTTCGACGACGTGGGCAAGATCCGCCATCTCGACGTCTACCTGCAACAACCGCGCTGACGGGACGTCTGTCCCCGCCTGCCGAACGTCCGGCACCACCGGGTGACGACGCGTGCTTGCCCGCTCCGCGGGGCCTCGGCATGCTGAGGGGCGAGGATGGCGAGCGGGAGAACGGGGTGGTCGACGTCGACAGGACGAGCACGGCTGGAGGCGGGATTCCACCTGACCTGCCCGGGACGGGCCCGATCGGCCGCTGGGTCGCAACGCTCGATCCCGTCTGGTTTGCCTGGGTGATGGCGAGCGGCATCATCTCGATCGGCACTGAGCTTCTCGGGTACCACCGCCTGTCGGAGATCGCTCTGTGGGTGACCGAGGCTGCCTTCGTCGTGCTCATCGTTGCCTACGGCACGAGGGCGATCGCCTTTCGGGAACAGTTCCAGGGCTCGCTTCGGGACCCGAGGAAGGCCATGGCCTTCTTCACGGTGGTGGCCGGCAGCAACGTGCTCGGCGTCCGGCTCGTGATGGCCGGGCATCCGTTGGTCGGTCTTGCGCTCGGTGCCGGCGCGGTGCTCGTCTGGCTGGCGCTCACCTACGGGTTGCCCGCCTATGTCATCACCGGTGCCCGACATCCCGTCCTGGGGGACATCAACGGCACCTGGCTCGTCTGGGTCGTGGCCACCCAGTCGGTCGCCGTCATCGCCGCCGCCCTCGCCCCGGTGGCGCCGTGGTCGCCGTTCCGTCGGGCGCTGCCGACCGTGGCGGTGACCTTTTGGTCGATAGGGGTGACGCTCTATCTGGTGCTCATCGTCGTGGTCTTGTTGCGGCTGCTGTTGGTCGAGATCACGCCTGGCGAGATGGGCGGCGCCTACTGGATCACGATGGGAGCCACGGCCATCAGCGTGCGGGCTGCTGCGGGGATCCTCGTCGTCCAGAACCAGCCGGGTGACACACTCGTGCACCAGATGCGCCCCCTTCTCGTGGACCTGTCGGTGGTCCTGTGGGCGTTCGGGACGTGGTGGATCCCCCTCCTGGTGCTGCTTGGACTGTGGCGGTACCTACTTCGGAGGTACCCATTGTCGTTCGAGCCGGGTCTCTGGAGTGTCGTGTTCCCGCTCGGCATGTACACCGTGGCGTCGGTGAGCCTCGGGCGGGCTGCGAATCTGGGCTTCATGGTGACTGTGGCCCGAGGGTGGCTGTGGGTCGGGGTGGCCGCCTGGGCGGCAGTGCTGGTCTTGATGCTGGTGAGCCTGGGCCAGGCTCTGCGTCGCGGCTCTGCTAGAGGTGCATCCCTAGTCGACTGAGGGTGCCATCGTGGCACGCCGACCGGAGCGGCTCATCGACGTGCTCTGAGGTGGGCGGCGGAGCCCCACCTAGGCGGGCGTCGGCGGGTCGGGCAGCGACAGCGGGCTGGTATCGCCCAGCGCGTCACTGGTGGCGGGATCGACGTCGGTGAGGAACGTGGCGTGGAAGCGATTGATCATGTTGGCCACGCCCACCGTGAAGCACAGCTCCATCACCTGCCGGCGCGAGAGGAACGTGGTCAGGTCGGCATACAGCGCGTCATCGATCGGCTGGCTGGAGGTCGAGAGCCGTGCATAGCGAACGATGGCCGCCTCTTCGTCCGAATACACGCCAGCTGGCAATGGGTCGTCGGCGAGGTGAGCCAGCTGGGCTTCAGCCAGTCCGGCGCTCCGACCGAGCACCACGTGGGTAGGCACTCAGTAATGGCAGTCGTTGATGACCGAGGCGCTCAGGTAGGCGAGCTCACGCTGTGCGGGAGTCAGGCTGTTGTTGGCGTACGCCACGCTGAGAAACCCGACGAGACCCTGCAGTGCCTCCGGGTGGTTTGCGATGGCCTGAAGGACTGCGAAGTCTCGGCCCATCGCGGCACGCATCGCCCGGAGGAGCTCGGCGGCTCTCGGGTCGGCGTCGGGGTCTTCGGGGTCGACGAGAGGGAGACGTCCCATCACGTCTCGGCCACGCGCTTGAGGTTGGCGAGGGTGTCGCTGATGCCCTCCCGCGCCATCTGGGCCATTCCCTCGATGCGAGCCTTGACGTCGACGGAGGCGTCGCCGCCCGTGACGAAGTCGGGGTAGGCGGGTAACACCTGCCAGTTCTCGGTAACCCGGGTGCCGTCCCCTTCTGCTTCGAGGAGGAATCCCCAGCGTACGAGCTCGGCGTCGCCTTCGGGCCCGTGATTGATGAAGGCGAACTCGCGCCCCGGATGGGCAGCCACCACTTTGCAGTGGGTGTCCCATGTGTAGTCGCCGATGGCATTGTGGCCAGTGAACCAGGCGCCGTGGGTGCCCGCCTTGGTCGGATCCTTCCAGGTCCCGGCCTGGCAGACCGGGCTGAGCTCGCCTATGCGCGTAATGTCGCTCACGATCGCATACACATCGGCCGGCGGTCTGGCGATGCTGATCGAGCCGGCGTGGTGGTAGTCGGAGACATCCATGACCCGAAGGTTACGGTGCTCGCCTGTGTGACGCTCGGGCCTCCATGAGGGGAACGACGTTGCCGGGTACTCCGGGTACTATTCCAAACCCGGTGGTACATCCGTCCCGCCTGCTAACACAGACGTCCTAGCGGACGTGGTGGCGCGATCGAATGGCAATCTGTTCGCGTCCGAGAATGGTCGTCCCGTTCTGCAGGCCACCGATCGGTCGTGTCGCAGTGGACAGGGCTACGTCACCATCCAGACACCCCGAGCGAACGCGTCTTCCTGGTCGTACGTCTTTGTTCATGCCGACAACGCGGACGAACCGCGAGTGGAGTTTCCCGGATAGACGACCGCCTCAGCTGATCACACCGTCGGCGCGCAACGCGTCGAGCTCATCGTCGGCGAGATCCAGCTCCTTGCGAAGGACTTCATCACTGTGCTCGGCCAGCCACGGCACCCTCGCCTCGGGTCCGCGGGCGACCTTGCTGAGGCGCACCGGGTTTCCAGGCGTCAACACCGGCTGCTGCACGCCATCACAACGGGGCATCTCGACCAGCATGTCACGCGCGGCCACGTGCGGGTCGTGGACGAGCTCCTCCTCGTCGAAGCAGGGGCCGGCGGGGATTCCCGCCGCGGCCAGCTCCCGGCAGGCCTCCAGCTTCGTTCGCGACGCCGCCCAGCCCTCGATGGCCGGCCGGAGGACGTGCTCCAGGTGATCGACCCAGCCCTGGCGGGTGGCGAAGCGTGGGTCCGACACCCACTCCGGATGGCCGATGAACTCGACGAGCCTGGCGAAGTGCTGCTCGCGCGCCACCTGCACGATGAACCAGCCGTCCGAGGCCCGGAAGCCGTCCAGGATGAGCTGGCCCACGTCACCCTCCCTGAGGGCCATCGACCAGAAGTTGGCGACGATGTCGGTCATGGCGATGGTGGCGTCGAGCATGGCGACATCCACGTGCTGACCTTCGCCGGTCCGGTCACGATCGCGCAGGGCGCCGAGGACGCCGATGGTGGCGAACAGCGCCGCGCTCAGGTCTCCGAGCCCGCCCACCGGCACCACCGTGGGCGGGTCGTCGCCGCGTCGCTTCATCTCGTAGATGCCGGACATGGCCTCCACGATGGGAGCCATTGCCGGCCAACTGGCGTAGGGACCGTCGCGACCGTCCGCACCCGTCGCTGAGCCGAAGCCAGAAACCGACAGGTACACGAGGGCAGGACTAATGGCGGCGAGGTCCGCATAGCCGAGCCCGAGGGCGTCCATGGCTCCCGGCTTGAAGCTCTCCGCCACGACGTCGAACCTGGGCACCAGGCGGAGGACGAGGTCGCGACCTCGCTCGGTCTTCAGGTCTACGCAGAGGCTCCGCTTACTGAGGTTGTTGCGAAGAAACGTCGCCCCGACGGGACGACCCTCCGGGTCGGCCATGGCCGGCTGTGAGCTCCGGCCCAGGTCGCCTGCCGGCGGCTCGACCTTCACCACGTCTGCGCCCAGACGGCCCAGCAGTTGGGTGGCGTAGGGCAGGGCCTGCATCTGCTCGAAGCTCAGCACCCGGACTCCGTCGAGGGGCTTGCCCCGATCGAGGAAACCCGCGTTGGCGACATCGCCCAGTCTCATGGCCACACCACCTTATCTATAATATGCGATGTGCCCGAAGCGGGGACCATCACCGACGAGGGCGTCGCCCGCCTGCGAGCCCGGGTTGGAGTGCCAGAACCACACCCGCAGCCTCCGCACTATCTTCGGCCCGACGCCGACGCCTTCCGGCACGTGGCCATCGCCTACGGCGACGACAACCCGCTGTGGTGCAACCCGGATTATGCGGACGGCACGCGCTGGGGCGGGTTGATCGCACCACCGCCGCTGGTAGGAGGCGACACGCTGGTCGGCGAGGACGAGGTCGACGCCCTTCCTCCCGAGCAGGCCGAGCTGATGAAGGGCGACCCGCTGCGTGGCGTGCACGCCTTCTATTCCGGGAGTGCCCGTGAGTGGTGGGCGCCCCTTCGCCCAGGTCGACGGGTCTTCCGTCGTAGCGCACTGGTGGCCGTGCTCGACAAGCCGAGCGAGTTCGCCGGGCGGGCCGCGCACGAATGGTCGGGGCAGGTGTTCCGGGACGAGAAGGGCACACTCCTCTCGGCCCAGTACCGGCTGATGATCCGGACGGAGCGGACCAAGGCCCGCTCGAGGGCAAAGTACGAGAACATCGCCCTCGTGCCGTACACCGACGAGCAGATCGGCGAGATCGACTCGTTCTACGGCACCGAGCGGCCGCGGGGCGCCGAGCCGCGATGGTGGGAGGACGTACACGAGGGTGACGAGATCGGGCCGTTGGTCAAGGGCCCGCTCACGGTCACCGACATGATCTGCTGGCACGTGGGCATGGGCATGGGCCTCTACGGCGTGCAGCCGTTGCGACTCGCCTCGCGCAACCGCCAGCGCATCCCCAGGTTCTTTCATCGTGACGACCTCAACATCCCCGACGTGATGCAACGCGTGCATTGGGACCCCGAGTTCGCCCGCCGCTCGGGGAACCCCACCACCTACGACTATGGGCGTATGCGCGAGACGTGGTTGATCCATCTCTGCACCGACTGGATGGGCGACGACGGTTGGCTCTGGAAGCTGGATTGTGAGTTCCGTCTGTTCAACTACGTGGGCGACACGCAGTGGTTACGCGGCACCGTGACGCGGCGCTACCTGGCTGACGGCGGCCGTCCGGCGGTCGACCTGGACCTGCGGGCGGACAACCAGCGCGGCGAGCCGACCACGCCCGGTCACGCCACCATCCTCCTGCCTAGTAGGGACCACGGACCTGTTCGGCTGCCCGACCCACCGGGCGGGGCCACCGACCTGCAGGCTGCGCTCGAGGCCATCGCCGAGGGTTTTGGCGAGCGGTGAGCGGGCGCGGCTACTCCGGGGTCAACGGGCTGGTGGTCGACCTGTCGGAGGACGGTGTCCTGCACCTCGAGCTCGATCGCCCCGACAAGCGCAACGCCCTCACCGACGAGATGGTGTCCGCCCTGATCGAGGCCATCGACGCCGCGGGACGCGACGAGGCGGTGCGGGTCATTCTCCTGACCGGCTCGGGCGATCACTTCTGTGCCGGCTTCGACATCGTCGGCAGGAACGCGGCGACCGAGGGACGGCGGCCCCGCGCCGGAAGCGTGCAGCGCCGGCTCCCGTCACAGGCCCACCGCCTCATCCCCCTCATCGCCTCGGTCCAGACGCCCGTTGTGTGCGCGACTCGGGGCTGGGTGGCGGGCATCGGCCTGCACCTGGCCTTGGCGGCTGACTTCACCGTGGCGGCCGACGACGTCCAGCTCTGGGAGCCCTACGCCGAGCGCGGCTTCGCACCCGACAGCGGAGGCACCTGGCTCCTGCCCCGACGGGTGGGCGAGGTACGGGCACGGGAGCTCCTGCTGCTCGGTCGCCGTCTCGACGGCGCCGAGGCAGCGGCGTGGGGTCTCGTCCACCGCGTCGTCCCGGCGGCCGACCTCGACAAGGAAACCGAGGCCCTGGTGGCCAGGCTGGCCGGAGGGCCCACGGTCTCGCTGGGACTCACGAAGTGGCTCATGCACGCGGCGGAGGGAGCGCCGCTGGAGGCCCACCTCCGCAACGAGGCCTTCGCCCTCGAGCTGTCGTCGCGCAGCGAGGACTTCCGCGAGGGCCTCGCCGCCTTCCGAGAGCGGCGAGAGCCGCGCTTCACGGGTCGGTGAGCCGGTGACCGACACTCGGGTCGACCGGGCGAGCCGCCTTTCGATCGGTCCCGCCACCGACGCCGACGAGGCGGTCGAGGCTGTACAGGCGTGGGTCGCCGAGCACCTTCCTCGGAGGTGGCGGGAGGCCGGCGACCGAGGGGGACCCGCCGCGGTACGCCAGGTCCGGCCCCGTGACGAGTACGAGGCGTGGTACCCCATCTTCGGCGGCTCCGGGCTGGTAGCTCCGACCTGGCCGGCCGAGTACGGCGGCCTCGGCGTCAGCCCCGCCATCGCCCGGGTCATCGAGGGCGTCATCGGACCGTACAACCTCGGCCGCCTCAACCCCCTCGGTCTCAACCTGGCGGCCCCCGCCCTCTTCGCCCACGGCACCGAGCCGCAGCGACGACGGTACCTGCCGCCGATCGTGCGCAACGAGGAGCGCTGGTGCCAGCTGTTCAGCGAGCCGGGCGCCGGATCCGATCTGGCCTCGCTCGCCACGCGGGCCGAGCGCGACGGCGACGAGTGGGTGATCACGGGACAGAAGGTGTGGACGACGTGGGCGCACCGCTCCGACTGGGCGGTGCTCCTGGCTCGCACCGACCCGGTCGCTCCCAAGCGCAGAGGCGTCACCTACTTCCTGCTTCACCTGCATCAGTCGGGGGTAAGCGTGCGCCCTCTGCGCCACCTCGGCGGCGAGGTCGACTTCAACGAGGTCTTCCTCGACGGGGCCCGAGCACCCGACCGGCAGCGGGTCGGCGAGACCGGAGATGGCTGGCGTGTGGCGGGGGCGACGTTGTCGGGCGAGCGCCAGATGGTCTCGGGCGCGGGCTCCGGCGGCGTCGACCGCATCGGCGGCCTCGGCGTTGATCACCTGCTGGAACTCGGCACCGGCACGGGGCGGGCGGCGGAGCCGGTCGTCCGACAACAGCTCGCCCGCCTCTACAGCGAGGAGCGGATCCGAGACTGGACCAACCAACGGGTCCGGGACGCCCGACGAGCGGGGCGGCCGGCGGGTCCCGAGAGCTCGATCGGCAAGGTCCACCAGGGCGAGCTCAACCAGCGCGTCCAGCTGATGGCCACCGAGTTGCTCGGCCTCCACGGACAGGCGTTCGCGGCCCGGTCCACCGACTATGCCGCCTCGCTTCCCCGTGAGGTGCGAGGGATGCTGCGCAGCCGGGCCAACACCATCGAAGGAGGTACGACCGAGGTCAACAAGAACATCCTCGGAGAGCGGGTGCTCGGCCTCCCCCGGGAACCCGACCCCTGGGCAGGTCTGCCCTGGAACGAGATTCCCCGCAGCTGATGGCGTACACCGCGCTCACCGTCGAACGGCGGGGACCGGTCGGCTGGCTCGTCTTCGACCGCCCCTCCGCGCGCAACGCCATGGACGCCACCATGCTGGCCGAGCTGGAGACGGCCTGGCGACAACTCGACGCCGATTCGGCCGTGCGGGTCATCGTCAACACGGGCGCCGGTCCGGCGTTCCAGACCGGCCTGGACATGGCGCAGCTGGCGGGCGACCGCGACGCGCTCCGTCTGCAGTCGCAGCGCACCAAGCGGGCCGAGCTCCGGCTCACGGCTTGGCACAACCAGGTGTGTAAGCCGGTGATCGCCGCCGTCAACGGCACCTGCGCCGGAGGCGGGCTGCACTTCGTTGCCGACGCCGACATCGTGGTGGCCGCTTCGGACGCGGTCTTCCTCGACCCCCACGCGTCGGTGGGACAGGTCACCGCCTACGAGCCCATCGGGCTGGTGCGCAAGATGCCGGCCGAGGCCGTGATGCGCATGGCCCTGGTTGGGCGGCACGAACGGCTGTCGGCCCAGCGGGCCCTGGAGCTGGGCATGATCAGCCAGGTGGTGGACCCGCCCGAGCGACTGCGCGACGAGGCCCAGCGCCTGGCCGAGACGATCGCCCGCAATTCCCCCGCCGCCATGGCCGCCACGAAGCGGGCCCTGTGGAGGGCGTTGGAGCTGGGGTTGACCGACGCCTGCAGGGCGGGGGCGAAGGACCTTGCTTCCCTGTGGGGCCACCCCGATCAGGAGGAAGGACCCCAGGCCTTCGCCGAGAAGCGCGATCCCGTGTGGGCCCCGCCCGGGGCGGCGAAGCCGCCGGCAAGCCCGCCCGGGGGCGAGGCCGGCGAGCACTCCTCGGTTCCACGTTTGGTCGAAAGTGGGCGACGCGCCCGCAGCCGCGGTGACCAATTTCGATCAAACGTGGAACCGCACAAATGAACGCGCCCGCTGAGGAGCGAGGCACGGACTACTCGGGCTTCGAGTGCCTGAGGGTCGAGCGGCGCGGCCCGGTCGGGTGGCTCATCAACGACCGGCCGGAGCAGCTCAACGCCATGTCGGCGGCGATGCGCGACGAGTTCGCCGCCGCTTGGAGGGAGCTGGACCGAGATCCGGCGGTGCGGGTCATCGTGCACACCGGCGAAGGACGCGCCTTCCAGACCGGTGTCGACGTCACCGAGATCGCCACCGACGGCGTGGGCATGCAGCGCTATCGGCAGTCGGTCGAGGACTTCGATCTCCACTTCACGGCGTGGCACCAGCAGGTGTGGAAGCCCGTCATCACCGCCGTCAACGGCATCTGCGCCGGCGGTGGCCTCCACTGGATCGCCGATGCCGACGTCGTCATCGCCGCCAGCGACGCCCAGTTCTTCGACCCCCACGTGTCCGTGGGCCAAGTGGTGTCCCTGGAGGCCATCGGGCTGCTGCGCAAGATGCCGGCAGAGGCCGTGATGCGCATGGCCCTGGTCGGGCGGTACGAGCGGCTGTCGGCCCACCGGGCCCTGGAGCTGGGCATGGTCAGCCAGGTGGTGGACCCGCCGGAGCGACTGCGCGACGAGGCCCAGCGCCTGGCCGAGACGATCGCCCGCAATTCCCCTGCCGCCATGGCCGCCACCAAGCGGGCCCTCTGGCAGTCGTTCGAGCAGGGGCTGACCGACGCCTGTCGGGCAGGGGCGAGGGAGCTGGCATCGCTCTGGGGCCACCCCGATCAAGAGGAAGGGCCCCGCGCCTTCGCCGAGAAGCGCGAGCCCCGGTGGGCGCCGCCCACGGCGGCGAAGCCGCCGCGAGCACAGTGATCACCGCTGGCGAGCTCCTCGGTCGGTGGCTGCGGGTTCACGGCGTCGACGGGGTCTACGGCCGCCCCCTACCCGGAGTGCCGGTCGTCGAGGTCGACGACCCGGGTGTCGCTCCGCTGCTGGCGATGGCGCATCAGCGCGTGCACGGGGCCGCCGCTGCCGTGCACACCGACGCCGGTCGGTTGTCGATCCAGCAGCCAGGCGACGTGGCGGAAGCGATCGAGGTAACCGTCGACGCTGCCATCGATCTGCTCGACGTGTCTGCAACTGACCCGGTCACCGTCGAGCTCCAGTTCGATCTGGCGGCGCCGGTCCCCGACGTCGTGCCGCCGGCGCCAGCGCCAACCGTAGGCTCGACCGACCCCGACCACGTCAAGAGGTTGGCGTCGGCCGGGGCGCCGGTCGTCCTCGCCGGCCCCAGGGTGGTCGACGAGCGCGCTGCGCCTGCGCTGAACGCCCTCGCCGCGGCAGGCAGTCTCGGCGTGCTCAACACCTGGGGCGCCAAAGGCGTGCTCGACTGGCGGAGCCGGCATCACTGGGCGACCGTCGGCCTGCAGTCTCGGGACTTCGAGCTCGGAGGCCTGCGAGGCGCGGACCTGATCCTCGCCATCGGGGTTGACCCGAGGGAGGCGCCACCCGAACGCTGGCGCATGGCTCCCGTCGTCGTCGTGCCGCCGGCCTCAATTGCGCCCCTGGCCGAGCAGTGCTCGAGACCCGAGGCCGAGCTCAGCATGCCACCCCTGCGATCGGCGCTGGCCGCCGTCACCCAACAGGGGTGGGCGACCGAGGGATCGCCGCTGGCTCCAACCCGGGTCACGCTGCACTACGGACGGTGCTTCCGTCGCGGCGGCCTGGTCGCCGCCGACCCGGGCGTCGCCGGGTACTGGGTGGCGCGCACCCTGGCCACGACCGAGCCCGGCACCGTCCTGGTCCCCGCCGTGCGTGACTCGGCTGGCTTTGCCCCAGCGTGTGTGCTGGCGGCCCGCCTCCGTCACCCCTGGCGCGCCGTGCTCGCCGCCGTGGATGGGCCCCTGGGCCCGGCCGTGCAGGCCGTCCTCGAGGCCGCCGGCAGGCTGGGGGTCAGCGTTCCACTCGAGGTGTGGGACCGCGGCGGTCCGGCCCTGTCGGCCGACGCCCACCTCGAACGCCTGAGCCGGCTGGCCGTGGCCGATCGGCCCGAGCCGGCCTGGATTGCCACCGACGACGCCCAACTGGCGCGCATGGTCCACGCCGCCGGTCCCATCGTGGCCTGGGGCGGCATCCCGGATGTGTCGTCGTGACGAACCTGGCCTCATTGCTCATTGACCACCCGTTCCCCGACCACGAGCCCTTGCTGCACACGGTCGACCGGGCCGTCACCGCGGGCGACGCCCGACGCGCCGCTGCCGCGCTGGCGGAGGGACTTCGAGCGGCCGGCGTCGAGAGCGGCCAGGCCGTCGCCACCCGGCTGCCCAACGGCCCGGAGGCCGTGATCGCCATGGCCGGCACCTGGTTGGCAGGCTGCGTGTGGGTGCCGGTCAACCCGCGCCTACCGCCACCCGAGGTCGCCCATGTCCTCGAGACGACAAGGCCCGCTGCCATGTTGGACGACGGGCTGGCGGCGATCGACCACGCCCGCCGCTACGAGCCCGGAGTGGGCTTCGTGCTGTGGACCTCGGGCACGACGGGCAAGCCAAAAGCCATCCTTCACGCGCACGCCGGCTATCTGGAGCTCGTCGACCGGGTGTTGGAACCGCTCAGACCCGGCACCGGCGACCGGTCACGGCCGCCCACACCCAATCTCATCCCCGTCTCCTTGTCGCTCAACGCGGGCATCTACAACACCTTGTTCGGCCTGCGCGCCGGGGCTGCCCTCGTCATCATCGACCGTTTCGAGACCCGGGATTTCGTCGCCTTGGTGCGGCGCTTCCAGATCCGATCCACGGTGCTCCCGCCCACCGCCATCACCATGCTCAACGACGACGGCGCCGTCACCGACCTGGCTCCACTCAAGTACGTCCGGAGCATCACGGCCGCGCTCTCACCGCGGCAGGCCCGGCGGTTCACCGAGCGGTTCGGTGCCTTCGTGCTGAACAGCTATGGGCAGGCGGAGATCGGCGAGGTGGTCGGCTGGACCGCCGCCGACGCCAGAGCCTTTCCGGAGAAGGTCGGTGCCGCAGGCCGGCCCCACGCCGGGGTCGACATCAAGGTGGTCGGCGACGATGGTGGCGTCCTCGCCGCGGGTGAGGCCGGCCGGCTCCTCGTGCGCCCACCGAACCGGGCGGTGGGCTACGCAGACGGGGACGATCTCTCGGACCGGGTCGACACGGACGGCTATCTCGACACCGGAGACGTCGCCCGCGTCGACAGTGACGGTTTCGTGTGGATCGAGGGCCGGACGGGAGACGTGATCAACCGGGGAGGCAACAAGATCTTTCCCGACGACGTCGAGGAGGTGCTCCGGCTCTCACCTGCGGTGGACGACGCCGCGGTGGTGGGCGTGCCGGACGACCGCCTCGGCCAGGTGCCGGTCGCCTTCTTCACTGGATCCGCAGTGCCGGAGGTGGAGCTCGAACGCCTTTGCCGGGACAACCTGGCGCCCTACAAGGTGCCGGTCGCCTTTCACCGCCTCAGCCAGCTGCCCCGCAACGAGGCCGGCAAGCTCGTGCGCAGCGAGCTCGTCTCCGGGGCGATCGTCGACGGCCCTTAGCTGGCCGACGATCCCGCCGCCGCCCCCTCGAGCAAGCCACGTGCGCGCAGGACGGCGACAACGTTGTCCCCCTGCCGCCTCATCATGCGCTGGTACTCGGCAGCAGCCCGCTCTCCGTCTCCCCGTCGCATGGCCCGGGCGATCGCCGATAGGCCGCGCCGCTCGCCTTCGACGGCCGCGGGCACGAGCTCGAAGAAGTTCCCCGGCACGAGGCCCGACATGGCTCGCAGCACGACGTTGATCCTCGGCGAGCGCGCCGCGCCGGTGATGGCGGCGTGGAAGTCGATGACGAGGTCCTGAAGCTCGTCCGGATCGTCGGTCCGGTTGATGGCGTCGGCCAGCTTGACGAGCTGGTCACCGACGCCCGTGGGCCTGCGGGCGAGCGCCTGCCGGGCGGCGAACCCGTAGACCAGGCCGTACAGCTCGTAGTGGTCCCGCACCGCCTGCTCGTCCAAGGCGGTGACGAAGGCCCCGCGGTGCAGCTCGATGGTCACCCAGCCCCCGCTCTCGAGCGCGATCAGCGCCTCGCGGATCGGGATACGGCTGATCCCCAGCTCCTGGGCGATCTCGTCCTGCGGGACCCGCTCTCCCGGACGCAGCTCGCCCTCGAAGATCAACCGGCGGATGTAGAGCGCAGCATCGTTGGCGCTGCTCCGTCGTACGAAGTGTTGTCGGGCGAGCCGGCGGGGCATTGTCCTCCAGAGAAGCGCTTGCATATTATATCGAGTCCGGTCTGCGACTCATCGTTTCTCGAAGGTGACGCCGGCGGCCTCGGCGTCCCACGTGCTCGAGGTCACTCCGTCATCACGCAGCTGGCGCTTCAGGACGCGCCCGACCGGACTGCGGGGCAGCTCGGCGCGGAGCTCGATGTAGCGCGGCAGAGCGAAGTAGGGCAGCTGGTCCACACACCACCGGAAGATCTCCTCCTCGGTGATGTGCACACCCTCCTCGAGGGTGGCGGTGAGCTTCAGATCATCCTCGGTCAGCTGGCTCGGGACCGCGTGCACGGCGACATCAGCCAGTGAGCCGTGAGACATCAGCACGCGCTCGATCTCGAAGCTCGAGATGTTCTCGCCCCGCCGCCGCAGGTAGTCGGCCTTGCGGTCGACGAAGTACAGGTACCCGTCGGCGTCGATCCTGCCCATGTCGCCCGTGTGGTACCACCAGTTGCGGCTGGCCTCTACGGTGGCTTCGGGGCGTCCCCAGTACCCCTCGAACATGACGTGCGGGCGCTTGGGGCGCAGCACGATCTCTCCCTCGTGGCCCCGAGGAAGCTCACGGTCGTCGTCGTCGAAGATGCGGGTGTCGAAGTACTGGTGGTTGAGCACGCCTGCGGCGTTGGGCCGATTGACGGTTCCCGGCGGCTGCCAGGACACCAGGCTGGCCTCGGTCACGCCGTAGGCACCGCTGAAGGTCTGGATCCCGAACCGGTCGTTGAGGACCCGGTCGACCTCGACGGGGAGCGGCGCCGCGCCGATGAGACGCAGGCTCCGGTTGGCTTCGGGTCGTCCCGAGCGCGGCATCTCCGGCCTGTCGACGTCGTGGGCAAGGAGGTAGGCCATCGTCCCCAGCGTGGAGGTGATCGTCGCTCCCACCCGGTTCATCTCCCGCCAGAAGCCCGACACGGAGAACCGCCGGTAGATGGCCGACCGACCCCCGAAGACCAGCGCCCCGAGGACGGCGGTGGTCAAGGCGTTGAAGTGGAACAGCGGCAACGGGGTCCACACCACGTCATCGGGTGTGCGCTCCCAGCAGATGCCGATCTGGCGGGCCAGGGCGGCGTGGTAATTGTGACTCAGCATGCAGCCCTTCGACGGGCCCGTCGTCCCCCCGGTGTAGACGAAGGTGGCGAGGGCTCCAGGCCCGCTGTCAGCGTGCAGCTCGTCGGCCGGCGCACTCAGCAGGTCGGCCCAGCGGTGAACAGCGATCCCCGGGATGACCGGGAGCTCGGGTCCCGGCTGGGCGTCGACCACCACCACGTGCTCGAGGCTGGCGACGTCGCCGGCGACCCGGACGGCCCGGTCGACGAGGTCCCGCTCGACGATCAAGACCCGCGAGCCAGAGTCCTCCAGCTGGTGCCGGAGGTAGTACTCCTTGTACGCGGTATTCACCGGGACGCTGACCGCGCCGCACAGGACGCCGCCCCACCATGCCAGGACCGCCTCGCAGGAGTTGTCGATGAGGGTGGCCACCCGCTCGCCCTGGGTCACACCGAGGTCCCGCAGCGCGTTGCCGAGGCGCGTGGCGGTGATCGCGACGGCGGCGGCGGTGAGCTTCGTCCCGCACACGTCGAGATACTCGCGGTCGGGGTCCTCCTCCAGACGGCGCTCGAGGAGCTCGGTGATCGTCTCCTGCCGGTCGCTGATCCACACCGGGTCGGACATCGGCTCCCTTCGTCCCCACTTCGCCGCTTGCGCGTCTCCCGGTCGGCAGGGGAGGCTAGATACTGTATACAGAGAGGAGCGACATGGCCGACGACGGCGCCGTTGAGCGCGACCCGCGGCACGCCGAGCGGATGTTCCCTGCGCCGATCGACCACGGCGTCGCCCAGGAGGACCGTGCCGTGTCGACGGTCGCTTCGGGTGTCGACACGGCCAGCCTCGGCGGATGGGCGAACGACCGCTGGTACCAGGGCGGCGGCAGAATGGGCGAGAAGGCCGTCGAGTCCATCGTCGTGTACCCGCCCACCAGGGGGCTCCAGACCCAGGGGGACCCGTTCGAGCCGGTGAAGATCGGAATCCTGATCGACATGGACCTCGGCCAACTCCTGGCCGACTGGATCGACCCCACCATCCTCGCTTTGGAGGACGCCCTCAACGAGGGCGTGTACGACCGACCGGTCGAGATCTTCACGGTCGACGCTCGGGGGTTGCCCCGGGAGAACTATCGCAAGGTGATCGCCGGCTACCACCGTTTGGTCGACGCCGGCTGCGTCGTGATCATCGGGCCGCTGATCTCCGACAACTCGGTCGCCCTCCGAGAGACCATCAACGCCACCGGCGTGGCGTGCATCGGCTGGACCGGCGCCGTGCGCTTCTCCGGCGAGTACTGCTTCACGGTGGCCAACGGTGATATCCCGATCGAGGGCCGGATGTGCGCCAGCTGGTGTGCACAGCAGGGTCACACCCAGGTCGGGTTCTTCTGGGAGCGGGGCTCGTCGGGACGTGACTACGCGGACTTCTTTCGGGCCGCAGCCGGGGACGAAGGACTGGAGATCGTGAAAGAGGTGACGCTGGGGCCCAACCCACGCCACCTCGAACGCCACCTCGACGCCATGCGAAACCTCGGCGCCCAGGCCGTCGTGTACCTCGGATACGGCTACAGCACGTTCCACTTTGCGCGAGCCTTCAAGGCGCTCGACTGGGACCCACCGAGGATGATGGGTACGGCGTTCATGTTCTACTCGAACTCGAATGCCTGGGCCGAGGGACTCGAGGGCTGGCACGGAGTCGATCAGCTCGGCGAGGACGGAGCGAACCCCAACTACGAGGCGATGCTCGAACGGTTTCGGGCCCGCTTCGGCCGGAGCTCGCGCAACGTCGTCGTGGCCCTGGCCTACGACTCGGCGCGGGCCGCGGTCCACGGCATCGCCAACGCGCTCATGGCCACTCCGCGCGACGTGAAGGACGGCCTCGAGCGGATCAAGTGGCTCCCGTCCACCAACGGCGGGCCCGGCACCAACATCACGTTCGCGCCGTACGACCATCGGGGCTACAAGGGCGACTTCCTGACCATCAGGGAGCTACGAGGCGGCGCCCTGCACTTCCGCGGATACTACCGTCCGACATGGCCCTCCAACCGGAGCACTCCGCTGCTCGCATCGAAACCCTGAGCCGACCGGTTGGGGCGCGCCCTGGGCGAGATCAGGGATCCTGCCGAGCTTCCGGCCGGTCCGAGGCGGCGGGCTGGCGTCCGGTCCGCATGGGCGACAGCGGCGCGTCGACGAGCAGGATCCGCTGGACGGATGTCGTTCGCTTGAAGACGGCCCGCCGCCAGCGCCGGAGGGGCGTCTCGGCCCGCTCCGCGTGCTCGAGCTCCGCCCACTGCTCCCACGAGGGGACGGCCCACAGCAAGAAGCACTCTGACTCGTCCCTCATTGCCGTCTCCCAGGCGCCGGCGAGCGTCCAGCCGTGGTGCTCGTACAAGGGCGCGCCGGTGTCCCGGACGTGCTCGAGGAAGTGGCGCGAGGTGCCAGCGGGCACTCCCACCTGCTCGTGGGCGTAGACCTCGCCGCGCACTCCGTCGGCGCACAGCTCATCGATGGTTCGGGTCCACGGTGCGGGCACGAGGAGCCTGTCCACGCCGCCTCGCCGGTAACCCGCCGCCTCCGCCCACCACTTGGCCAGCTTGGGATCCTGGAGCCCGGGATGACCCAGCTCGTGGCGGAACGAGCGGGCCAGACCGTCGAAGCCGTCCTCCTCCCAGATGTTGACCACCGCAGGCCACGGTCCCGTGCTGCCGACCACCCCCCACACGCCGTAGCACAGCTGGTGCCGCTCGGCCTGGGCGATGGGGCTCCAGTTGGCCGTCATGTGGCGCATGTAACGGGCGCGGTTGTGGCCGATGATCTCGACCATCTCGTGGATGTAGACCTTGTCGTTCATCCCGGTCAATATCGACTACGAGGTCGCGCTCACCCTAGAGCCAGGTGATCCAAGACATCGGCCAGAGCCAATGGCGCTTCAGCCGCCACGTCGTGGCCGGCATCGATGTCGACGACATCAGCTCCGCCCATGTTCGCCACCATGACGGCCACCAGCTCGGGCGGGATCACTCGGTCCTCGAGGCAGCGGACGAACGTTCGTGGTAGCGACCTGGGAACGCCCTCCCAGGTAAAGGGCGCGAACAGTGGACCAGGTGCCTCGTGCCCGAGTCTCGGCCGGTTCTCGACCACCTCGAGCTCGGTCTGAACCGGTCTTTCCCCCGTGCGAAGGCCGCCGATGGTTCGCCCGGCCGTCGACTCGAACAGGTACCGCTCGCTGTCCAGCGTCATCTCCTTCAGGCCGGGCTTCAGGTAGTCGACAGGACGTGTCCCTTCGGCCGGGACGGTTGCGGCGACAAAGACCAGACGGCACACCCGCTCAGGTACCCGCGCCGCCACTCTCGGTATCACATAGCCCCCAGAGGAGTGTCCCACCAACACGACCCCGCCGAGGGCCTCGATGTCATGTGCGACGGCGAGGGCCCAGTCGTCGAGCGTGACCTCCGACAGGTCGGCGGGACGGTACCTGCGCCCGGGCAGGTCGACTGCGAGCCACGGCGAGCGTAAGTGTCGACCGACGTCGTCCCACATCGCCGATGTCTTCGTCCCGCCGTGCACCAGCACCAGGGTTGGCTCGACCGGCATTGCTCTAGACGCCGTTCGGTTCGGAGTAGAACTGCTTGCACCAGTTGCGGTGTGTGACGATTCCCGATTCGCTCTTGGTGAGGATGGGCCGCTCGCGGTAGATCTTGTTCTCCCAGATCGGGATGTCCTGGGTGACACCGGCGGTGAACTGGTCGGCGAAGAACTGGAGGCTCTTCTCGCCTGAGTCGACCGGCACGGTGAAGAACCACCGAACGTGCACGCTGTCGTTGTCGATGGGGGTGACGGAGGAGACAAAGGTGAGTGCGTCGGGGACGCGTACGACGCCGAGGCCGAGACCGAAGGTCTCCCGCTCGAGCCCTGGGCTCTTGACCGACTTGTAGGGGCCCTCGATGCGTTCCTCGGCCTCGGGGATGCTCTCGGTCCCGTGAACATAGAGGAAGTGGGCGAGGTCGTGGTTGTTCTCGGCCATCTCCTGGCACGACGTGGCGATCGTGAACTCCCGCAGATGAGGGGGCATCCACCCCGGATCTGTGAGCTCGGGCACCAACGGGAGCTCGTAGAAGGGCTTGCCTTCGTCGAGGTGATGCCACGCCCAGATCGCCCCTGCGCGCTCGATAGTCGGATATGCCCGAACGCGCGCCCGTGAGGGGATGCGCTCGGCCCCGCTATAAGGAATGTCCGTGCACTGGCCCGTCGCTCCGTCGTAAGCCCAACCGTGGAACGGGCAGCGGATACAGTCGCCCTCGACCTTCCCCCCGACCGCGAGGTGCGCCCCGAGGTGGGCGCAGTACGCATCGACCAGACGGGGATGGCCGTCCTCTGTTCGGTACAGCACGAGATCACGACCGAAGTAATGGAGCGGGCGGACCTGGCCGTTGCCGAGATCGGCTGGCGTCGCCACCACGAACCACCCGTTCGGCAGCGGGAACGGGAAGCGGTCGGTGACCCTCCGCACCCGAAGGCGGCTCGTGCGAGGGTCGAGCAATGCCGGGTCGCGCGGCATCGGCATGCCAACCATGTCCCAGGCGGCGTCGACTCCTGGGAATGCCCGGGTGGCATCGACATCATGCTCGGTCATGAGTGCAATTCCTGTCGGGTTGGGCCGATGCGCTCCACGGTGTCGCCGAGCTTGTCCACGCCGAACCGGTAGACATCGGCAGCGGTGGTCCCGAGAATACGGGCGGTCTCGTCTGGGGGAACATCGTGGAAGATCTGGCGCATCGACTCGCGAGTGTGTGGCCAGGTCCCCTCCGGGTGCGGGAAGTCGTTGCCCCAGAGCAAGGTGCTGATCCCGACCCGCCGGCGCGTGGCAATCTCGTGTTGCGTAGGCGTCGACGCCCCGAGAAAGACATTCGTGCCCAGATACTCGCTCGGCTTGCGTTTGGCCGCGTCACGAAAGATGGAGCCGAACTTCCTGGTGTTGTGCCCCCCGACCCACTTCTCGTCCATGCGCTCGACGATGTCCGGTAGCCACCAGGCGCCGTCCTCGGTCAGGGCGAACCGAAGGTGGGGATGGTGGTCGAACACGCCGGCCCAGACCAGCACCCACAAGGGACGAGCCGCCCACCACCAGGCCTCGGTGGCATAGATGGGAACCAGGCCGGGGCCCGGGCGGATGTCCTTGGACGCTCCTCCAGAGTGAATGTTGACGACGAGGTCGAGGTCTTCGGCGGCTGACCACACCGGCTCGTACAGGGGGTCGTGGTAGGCGGGCTTGTCACCCCAAAGGGTCGGGATCATCATGGCTCGGAGCCCCGAGTCGGCCACACGCCCCATCTCGGCGACGGCACCGGGCACGTCGTGGAGGATGGGGATGGTCGCCACACCGCAACGCCGCTCGGGGCTCTCGGAGCAAAGCTCGGCCAGCCACCGGTTGTGGGCGCGGGCACCAGCCATGACGAGCTCGCCGTCGAGCTCGCCCGACGACTGCAGCCCGGCGCTGAACGGCGCCGAAGCCCCCCCGCCCAGCACGTCGGCGTCGGGGAAGATCACCTCTCCGGCGACGCCGTCCTTGTCCAGCTCCGCCAGACGAGTCGTCGAGTCGTGCGACGCCAGTTGCCCGCCATCGCCGGTCTCCTCCTCCCACTCCCGGCGGAACTTCGCCTGCTCCTCCGAGGCGGACTCGAGGATGAGAGAGCGAAGGGCGAGGGCGCGCTCCTGGTCCCTGTCGAAGGCCTCCCGGTACTGCGGATCGACGTACTCCCGATAGGCCTCGGAGGGCGGGCCGGCGTGGGTGTCGGCCGAGATCACGAGATAGCGATCCATGGTGCTCCTCTCCGTATCAGAGCCCTGCCCGGTGGAGATAGGGGTCCTTGCGGCTGATGATCGCTTCGGCTCGCCCCCGCACCTCGCCGTCGAGCAGGCCGTCCGGGAGCAGCCAGAAGCGGTTGGTGAGAATGCCGTCGACCACCCACGACGCGACTTCCTCCACTGGCACCACCGGCACTTCGTGGCCCTGATCGGCCAGATGCCGCCGGAAGGCCTCTGCCGTCATGGGCGGACGGCCTCGCGGTCGCTCCCGGGCGAGGGCCTCCGGCCGGTTGCGATCAGCGGTCCACAGCCCGGTGAGCAGCAAGCCACCCGCCGGCAGCAGCACCGAGGCACCGATCCGGGAGCCGAGCTCCCGCAGCTGATGGTGCAAGCACTCGGTCATCGTGACCACCGCAGCCTTCGACGAGGCATAGACGGCTGCGCTGGGCATGGCGACGATCCCGCCGTCGGGCGACGACGTGTTGACGATGTGGCCCTCCTCGCCGTGGTCGACCATGTGTGGCACGAACACGTGCAGCCCGTTGGCCACACCGAAGACGTTCACGCCGAAGGTCCAGCGCCAATCGTTCGGCGTGTTGAGCCATAGCTGCGCCTCCGCGGGAGGACCGACACCTGCGTTGTTACAGAGCAGGTGGACGTTGCCGAACGCGGCGTTGGCGGTGGCGAGCAGCGACTGAACAGCAGCGACCGAGGAGACATCGGTGGGTGCGGCAACAGCCCGAGCTCCGACGTCGATAAGGGCGGCGGTGGTCGCTGCCAGCGCAGCTTCCTCGACGTCGGCGAGCACCACGTTCATGCCCTCTGCTGCGAACCGCTCCGTGACGGCTCGACCGATCCCGCTCGCCGCCCCCGTCACGACAGCGGTCCGGCCCGTCAGCGACTCCAAGTCGACGACCTCCCGAGGTCCGAAGTGTTATCATATTAGTGTATGAAAACTCAGCCGGCAAGGGTCGGGCGTCCACCGAGGATCACGACGGCTCAGATCGCCGAGGCGGCGCTCGCCATTGGTCTGGATCGTGCCACCGTGCGCAACGTGGCCGACTACCTCGGCATGAGCGTGCCCGGGCTGTACCACCATGTGCGAACCCGGGAGGACCTGCTGGCGATGGCCGCCGCCCATTCACTGGGCGAGCTCGAGCTGCCCGAGTACGGTGCCCAGGAATGGACCGAATGGCTCCTGGACTATGCCCGGTTCGTCTACGACGCGCTCGTCGCCCGGCCCGAGATCATCGGCCAGGTGATCGCCGGCACCGTAAACACGCTCCGACAGGCCCAACACCTCGAGCGATTCTTCGAAGTGCTGGGGGCACACGGGTTCACCGTCGCCGAGGCGCATGACACGTACCAGCAGCTGATGGCCGCGGTCGTGGGCGCGGCCGCCTCCTGTGTCGGGCGGCGCGCGGCCACCGAAGCGGGACATCCTCCGCTGGTCGATTTGAGGCGAGCGGCCAAGGCGCTGGGCACCGAATCGGTCCCTCTCGTGCACGAGCTCGTACGCGGACGTCGCA
Source organism: Acidimicrobiales bacterium (assembly GCA_051985455.1). Lineage (GTDB taxonomy): Bacteria > Actinomycetota > Acidimicrobiia > Acidimicrobiales > AC-9 > AC-9. Next base: position 11,222 of record JBPYEI010000052.1, on the reverse strand, counting down.
TCCCCGATACCGATGCCTTCGACGCTGTCCGCCTCGTCGTCGTCGGTATCGCCGCCGAGCGTGCGGGCCACGCTCAGTAGTGGCCGGCTCACCGGTTCTGGCACGCCAAGTAAAGGAGGCCCCCTGTGACGACCTGGCTCGGGCAGTACTGCATCAACGTAACGGAGCTCGATCGGTCGGTCGCCTTTTACGAGGCGCTCGGCCTGGAATGCACCAGCCGAACCGAGATCCCCGAGGCGCTCGAGGCCATCGTCGAGAACAGGGACAAGGGTTCCAAGCTGCAGCTTGCGCAGCAGAGGCATCAGGAGGGTCCGATCGACATGGGCTCGGCCTTCTGGAAGCTGTACGTCAACACCGAGGACATTGATGCGACGTACCGGGATGCCATCGAGGCAGGCGCAACGGCAATCTCCGAGCCGCAGGATCTTGACCGGTGGCCGGTATCGATCGCCTTCGTCGCGGACCCGGACGGCTACGAGGTCGAGCTCGTGCAGCGACGGCAGACCTGAGCTGAACGGCGATCGATGGCTGAGCTCGTTTACACCGCCAATATCAGCGCGCTGTTCTGACGACGGCTCAGTCCGGCGATGGGCGGCCGGCGGCCTTGCGTTCGGAGGTGGCGGCTCAGCAGGTACTCTGTGGCACGGCTGGTGCCCCCAGGTGCCGCTCCCGAGGGCTTGTGGGGGACGCCGCTCCTTCTCGATCAAAGACGCCACGATGATCCCGCGCCCCGACATCCGCAACCTTGCCATAGTCGCCCATGTCGACCACGGCAAGACCACGCTCGTCGACGCGATGCTCTGGCAGTCGGGCATCTTCAGGGCCAACCAGGACGTCGTGGAGCGGGTCATGGACACGATGGACCTCGAGCGCGAGAAGGGCATCACGATCCTCGCCAAGAACACCGCCGTGCGTCACGGCGGCATCAAGCTCAACATCGTCGACACGCCGGGCCATGCCGACTTCGGCGGCGAGGTCGAACGGGCACTGGCCATGGTGGACGGCGTCCTGCTTCTCGTCGATGCCAGCGAGGCACCGCTTCCGCAGACACGCTTCGTTCTCCGTAAGGCTCTCGAGCGCCGGCTTCCCGTCGTGCTCGTCATCAACAAGATCGACCGTCCCGACGCCCGGCCGAAGGAGGTTGTCGACGAGGTGTACGAGCTCTTCCTCGATCTCGACGCCGATGAGGGTCAGATCGAGTTCCCGATCCTGTACACGAACGCGAGGGCGGGCACCGCCAGCACGTCGGCAACCGATGAAGGTCGAGACCTGGAGCCTCTATTTGCCGCGATCATCGAGCACATCCCTGCGCCGTCCTTCGAGGAGGGGCAGCCGCTGCAGGCCCTGGTCACGAACCTGGATGCATCGCCCTATGTGGGGCGACTCGCGATCTGTCGGGTTGTCAACGGCACCATCCACAAGGGTCAGCAGATCGCGTGGTGCCGGGCTGACGGGACCGTCGGGTCGGCCAGGGTGAACGAGCTCTACGTGGCCGAGGGGCTGCAGCGAGTCGACGCCGCTCAGGCGGGACCGGGTGAGATCGTCGCCGTCGCCGGGATCAGCGGAGTGAACATCGGCGACACACTCGCTGACAGAGGTGATCCGCGCCCGCTTCCGGTCCTGAGCGTCGATGAGCCGAGCCTGGCCATGACTATCGGTGTCAATACCTCGCCTCTGTCGGGGACGTCGGGAACGAAGCTCACTGCCCGCCTGCTCCAGAACCGTCTGGAAGCCGAGCTCGTCGGCAACGTCTCGCTGAGGGTCAACGCGACCGCCCGCCCGGACACCTGGGAGGTGCAGGGCCGGGGGGAGCTCCAGCTGGCTGTGCTGGTGGAGACCCTACGGAGGGAAGGCTTCGAACTGACCGTGGGCAAGCCACAGGTCGTCACCCGCGTGATCGACGGCGGTCTCCACGAACCCGTAGAGCGCCTCTCGATCGACGTGCCCGCGGACTACATGGGAGTCGTCACTCAGCTCCTCGCCCTGCGCAAGGCGAGCATGGAGCAGTTCGTCAACCACGGCACGGGATGGGTCCGCCTCGAGTACTCCGTCCCGAGCAGGGGCTTGATCGGTTTCCGCACCGAGTTCCTCACCGAGACGAGAGGGACCGGTGTGTTGCATCACGTCTTCGACCGCTTCGAGCCGTGGTTTGGTGAGCTGCAGACTCGCCGTACTGGATCGCTGGTCGCCGATCGCTTTGGCACCACGACCACCTACAGCTTGCTCAGCCTGCAGGAGCGGGGGACCATCTTTGTCGGCGCCGGCGCGGAGGTCTACGCGGGAATGATCGTCGGCGAGAACGTCCGGTCCGACGACATGGATGTCAACCCGACAAAGGAGAGAAAGCTCACGAACGTGCGGTCATCCACGGCCGAGGAGCTTGTCCGCCTCATCCCCCCGCGCCAGATGTCGCTCGAGCAGGCCCTCGAGTTCATCGGTGAGGACGAATGCGTCGAGGTGACCCCGGCAGGAGTACGCCTTCGCAAGCACGTGCTCGACCGGTCAGCGCGCGCTCGCCGGACCGCCCGGGCGAAGCGGGACCGTTTGTAACGGAGAGTCCGCCATGGCACGAGACGGTTGGTCAATGTCGGACGGCGTTCAACCCGGTGTGGGCATAGACTCGCTTCTACACGGAAGACCGTGACAGGGGTGATGCCAGTGGAAGATTCCCAGCCCCGCAAGAGCTCGTTCACCGACAGAGCGAGATCTGTGCTCTCCAACATCCAACAGGACGAGCACGTCAAGCAGGCTACCGAGGCGACGAAGGACGCCGTGACGCGCACCGAGGAGGCGTCGCGGACGTTCTCGGGAAAGGTCACGCAGGCGGACTCGTGGGAAGCGCTGCGCGGCGATGTCGAGGAGTTGACCGAGATCGCGCGGGCCCACCACGCGCTGATCATCGACCTGATCGACCGCATCGAGTCACTCGAGGCACGGCCAGGTAGCGAATCGGGCCCGGGCGGCTGAGGTGGGGCTCGCCGAGCTGCTGGCTGACGCTGTTCGTCGCGCCCCACCCCCACCCTCGATCGACGACGTCATCGAGGAGGCAGGACGGCAGCGACTCGCCGCCTACTATCTCTACTCCGCGCTCATTGCGGGCGTGATCGGCGACGACGGCCTCGATCCCCAATGGTGGCCGTCGGAGATCACCCAGCCGATGGAGCGCCTCGGCCTCACGAGATTGGCTCCGAGGACCGAACGCGGCCTCGATGCCGAGCTGACCCCGGCCGAGCAGGCCACCCGTCGGAGCAGCGGCAGGCAGCTCGAGTTCGCGCAGCTGGCGGTGGACCTCATCAACCAGGGCGCCTTCGGACCGGTGTGCGGAGACGCCGACAGCGTGCGCCTCGCGCAGGCCACCGATCGGCGAGGCTTCGATCTCGAGATGCTCGCAGGGGAGAGCGTGGTCGGGAGGTGCAAGGTAGAGGACCATTGGGAGTTGGTCGGCCAGGAGCTGGCGAGCAAGCCACACGGTGACGACCCGCTCGCGGACCGAGCGGGCGCCCAGGCGCGGGCGGCGAAGGTCGGGAGGCGGCTGAAGGAGAGCGGCATCTCTCACGCCGTTAGCAAGACCACGATGCTCGCTGTGGGGATCTATCCGCTGGGCACGGCCGCCGGCGTCGGCACGCGTCTGGTGCGGCAACGGATCCGGACCGGCCGGGACGAGGCGGACGCTTTCCAGCGTCTGGGTCAGGTACTCCGCAGCCTGCGATTCCAAGCTCAAGGTGAGGCCAGCCGTCTGTCGACCGAGGGCGCAACCTGAGCCGGGGACCCGTGTCCGCTGAACTGCCCTGACAAAGAGGCCGGCCCCTCGGGCGAATGAAGGCCGAGCAAAGCGGCGTCACTCAGCCTCTTCCAGTCGACTCGAGTTACGCGGTGCGGCACGCCGCTAAAGGCTGAACAGCTGGGTTATCTGGCTGATTACTCGTGGTTGAGCGTGAGTGCCAGGTCGGGCTTGACGAGGGATGCGAGGTAGATAGGCCAGATCCGGGCACCGTTGCAACGGAAGTGGACGATCTCTCCGTCGGCCGCGTCAAAGGAGCCTCGGCCACTTGTATAGCGCCCTGTCTTGACTTGCAGCGTGTGATGCCCTGGATCGATCGGCACCTCGATCGACTGGTGCGAGTCGATCGATCCGACGTCGTTGCCGTCGATCAGGACGCGGAACGTGCCACGTCGAAGCTCCATAACGAGGTTTCTTTCTCTGACCAGTTGCAGGGTTGCCGCCACGTTCTATGTCCTCCTCTGCTCGACGCTCTCCCGGGACACGGACACCCATGACCGGCGCATTTGGGCCATAGGCGGGACGATATCACAGTCTTGAACAATTGTGCTAATCTCTGGAGATGCGTTCAGCCAAGGCGGTCGTGCAGGAGGAGCGCACGTTCACCGTGACCGCTCGACGGGCGCAGATGGTCCAGGCGGCGATCGACACCATCGCCGAGGTGGGCTACACGAGGGCGTCGCTCGATCGCATCGGGGCCAGGATCGGCATCAGCAAAGGCCTGATCGGCTACCACTTCGCTGGCAAAGAGGAGCTCATTCGGCAGGTAGTCGATGACGTTATCGCCGAAGGCATCGCTTACATGGAGCCGCTGATCCTCGCTCAGGCGACTGGTTCAGGCAGGCTGAGGGCCTACATCGAGTCGAATCTCGCTTTCGTACGAGAGAACCGCAACGCCATGGTGGCGATAGTCGACATCGCACGGAACGACCTGACGGACGGACGACGTCATTACTACGGCCATTCTGAGGTGGACCAAGCCGTGCGGAAGCTCGCAGAGCTCCTGGCGGCGTCTCAGGCGACGGGGGAGCTGCGTGCGTACTTCGATCCCGAGGCCATGGCAATAGCGATCCGGGCCGCCATCGACGCCGTGTCACCCCGATTGGTCGTTGATCCAGACTTTGACGTCGACGAGTATGCGAAGGAGATTGCCAATACCTTCGACCTGGCGACAAGAGTCTGACAAGCCGCATCGAAGCTGAGCCGCTACACGATGCTGACCCGCTGATGAGGTCGAGCGGATCCAGGTCGAGGCCGAGCGGAAGGTGCCGCCCGCCGGATGCGCCACCGTCTTTGAGGCCCGCCGCTATCGGTGTCGTGAGCGGGCGAGAAGAGTGCTGTCTGACTGTTGGCACGCTGACCTGGGGAAACGCCCCGTGGGCAGGGCAACATACAAACGCATACAAGACGCTCCCCGGATGCTCCTTCTCGGCGACTCTTGTGGGAACCCGTCGACGCGCCCGTCCGGCGTTCATCGCGGCGTGTCGATCGGCTGGCCCAGCATGATGGCCAGGATGGCCGGACTCCGGCTGGGGGAACGGTGCAGCGACCGGCACGGGGCACACGCCGAACACCATCGCCCGGGGGAGCGGCAAGGAGGGATCGGCGCGTTCCTGGGGTAGCCTGCAACCATAGGTTGGAGGACCAGCGTGGCCAGACAATACCTCCCGCAAAGGTCGCGCGGACGTCGCTGTGCCAGCCATCGCGCGACCAGCGTCGTGTTGGCTCTCGGGGTGATTGGGCTTGCCCTTGCAGGATGCTCATCCTCCTCACCTGTGGCGGCACCCCACAATCGGGCCACGACTGCCTCGAGTTCGGCGCACCCCGCGCCGAGCATGACGACCACCTCGGCTCCGACCACGACGACCATCGAGCAGCCGGGGTGGACCGTCGTGAGTCAGCTCTCCTCGGGGATCGCGGTCGACTCTCGGAGCTCACCACAGTCCGACGGCGAGTCAGTCACCGTGTTGCGGTTCCATGCAGGCGTCGTGCACTACGCGTTGCACGTCGGGACCAGGGATCCGCCGACCGGTGGTGCCGCATTGCCTGCCGACGCCCAGCCGGCCATTGGAGCCGACGAACAAGGGCAGCTACTCGCAGCCTTCAACGGCGACTTCTTGATGGGCGCTGGCTGCGACCCCTGCGGTGTGGGAGGGATGGAAGTGGCCGGTCAGGTGCTCGTCCCTCTCGTGAGCGGCATGACCAGCCTCGTTCTCGACCCGAACGGCGGCGCTTCGATGGGTGTGTGGGGACGAGGCTTCCCACCGGCCGGGGCGCCCGTCTACAGCGTTCGCCAGTGTCTGCCCCCGCTGGTGTCGGGTGGCCAGGCGAGCCCAAATGTGGGCGACGTCAGTGCCTGGGGAGCGACGCTCGGCGGAGGCAACCTCACGGCCCGAGGCGCGGTGGGCGTCGATGCCAGCGGAAACGTCCTCTACGCGGGCAGCATGAGGGTCCTCCCGTCGGACCTGGCGAACGCACTCGTCTCTGCTGGCGCAGTGACCGCAATGGAGACCGACATCAATCCCGAATGGATTCAGGCTGACACAGCACCGTGGCCGGGTGCTCCGCTCAGCGCTGCAGTCCCGAACCAGAATCGTCCAGCGAACCAGTACCTCACCGGCTGGGCACGGGACTATGTGACCGTGCTCTCCGGCTCCTGACCGCAGGTCCTGCAACGCGACACTGCCAGCCGCCCTCCTCGGCGGCCCTGGCTCGTTGCTCTGGGGGCCAGCTACTGGCGGGTAGTCACTTGTTCAGGTGAAGACGAAGCGGCGGAGGCAGTAGAGAATGAAGGGCGTAAAGGGTTTCGCGTCAGTTGCTGGGATCTGGCGCTGTGCGTAAGTCTGGGTGCCTCCCGGGAAGGCGCTTCTTGAGGCCCCACCATGTAACCAGGATCAGGGCTTCGATGACGATCCGCGCAGACATCTTCGAGGTGCCCCGGCGGCGGTCGACGAACTGGATCGGAACCTCGACGATGGTGCCCCCCGCCCCCATCACCCGGTGCGTCATCTCGACCTGGAACCCATAGCCCTCTGTCCGGACCGAGCCGATGTCGATTCGGCCGAGAACGTCCGCCCGGTAGGCGCGAAAACCGGCGGTGGCATCCCGCACGCGGAGTCGAAGCATGAAGGCGGCGTAGAGGTTGCCGTAGGACGAGAGTGTACGACGGTGCGAGGGCCAAATCGGGGACGGACCCGCCCGGTACGTAGCGGGAGCCAATAACCAGGTCCGCCGCGGCGTCGAGGCTGCCAAGAAGGCGGGGGACGTCCGAGGGCTCGTGGGACAGGTCACTGTCCATCTCGACGAGGGCCTCGTACCCCAGCTCGCGACCCAGGCGAAACCCTTCTCGGTAGGCGCTCCCCAACCCCAACTTCGCTGGCCTACAGATGACACTGACGCCGCCGAGTTCGAGGTCCATCGCCCGGGCGATGTCCGCTGTGCCATCGGGGCTTGAGTCGTCGATCACAAGCACGTCGGCCCGCGGAGCCGCAGCTCGTACCCGCCGAAGGACTTCGGCGATGTTCTCGGCCTCCTGATAGGTGGGCAACACGATCAGGGCACGGAGCGGCTGCATCGGCACACTCACAACTCGCGTGCGTTGACGGGGGTTCCTGGAAGGTGGGCTCCGCCACCGAGGGTTGGGAGCCGGCATGCGTTTGGGCAGGCGCACAACGAGTCCGGCACCATCCCTAGTGGGAAGACTGGCATCAACGCAAACTATGACTTCGCCATCAGTTGCGCCACGTCACCACTGTCCAGCATCAAACGACACGCGGTTCGCACGGCAGGAGCCCACGACCAGGAGTTCGATAGTTCACCCTTCAGACGGCATTCGATGAGAAGAATCGCGGGCTAGGATGGTTGGCCGTATGGGGCGAGAAGGCTCTGGTCGCAGTGTGACTGGCCCGGCGGCTGTGGCCGACACTCCGGCCGACCAGGCGCCCCTCGCCGGGGGTCCGGAGAGCGGCGAGCAACTGCCCAGCCCTGCGGCGAGGCGCAGGCGCCGTCGACGGCGCATCTTGATCGTGGCGGTGCCGCTCCTCGGTCTGCTGGTGTGGGCGACCGTTTCGTATACGACCTGGATGCTACGGCCCACGAGCGTGTCGTGGAACATCAACAGCGTCGAGTGGGTCAGGCACAAGGTCCCCCTTGGCAACTGGATGGCCGACCACATCGAGTCGGCCTACTACAACCACAACGCGCCCAAGAAGGGCGGGCCGCAGCGGAAGAGCCTGCCGGCGGTCGGGGTGCACGGGGCGCCGACGACCGCGCAGGCTCCGTGGCCGCCGCCGATCAGCCCGGTCTTCCCGAACCCGCTTCCCGGCGAGGGCGTCTGGAACCCCACCGGAGCCCCGCCGGTGAACGGTGGCCCACCGCTGCTGGTGACGACCTTTCGACCTGAGCTCGACTACCCGCAACTCCTCGCCTACGTCGCCTGGTTCGACCATACCCGCACAGAGCTGGGCTATTACCCGGGCCGCTACGAGCCGCCAAACGCGGCCGTACGCGGGCCGATGATGGTTCCCGACAGTCAGCGCTCGCGACTGCTTGCGACCTTCAACGGCGGCTTCACCTACACGGACGGCGACAACGGCTCGACCATCAATGGCCGCATGAACGAGCCCCTCAAGGACGGTAACGCCACGCTCGTCGGCTATACCGACGGTCGCGTCGACATCGTGAACTGGAGTGGCGGCTCCACCACGGGGCCCGACGTCGCTTGGGCCCGCCAGAGCCTGGCTCCGATCGTCTGGAACGGACAGCTGAATCCGTTCTTGAATGAGAACCCGGACAGCCCCCAATGGGGATACACGCTCGGCGGCCGCACCCGCGTCTGGCGCACTGGCGTCGGCATCGACGCTCGTGGCAATCTCATGTATGCGGCCGCCGACGGGCAGACCGTGGTCACCCTTGCCAAGATCCTCCAGCACGCCGGCGCGGTACGGGCGATGGAGTTCGACATCAACCCCGAATGGCACACGCTAATGACCTACACCCATGACCCCGGTCTCGTCCCGACGATGGTGGGGCCCAACCCGAACCAATCGGATAACCGCTACCTCGTTTCCGACGACCGTGACTTCTTTGCCGTCTACACACCCCTGCCGGGTCCGGTGACCGTCCCCTTCGGGTAGGCCGAGGCGTCCTTACTTCCGGGGCTTGAAGCCAGTGCCAAGGAGCAGCAGTCCCGCCACTCGCTCGAGTGGGCCACGCTCGGCTTGGGCGAACAGGTCCGCAACCCGCCAACCCAGGGGGGCTGTGAACGGAGCAAACGCGAGGTATGGACGGACGCGCACGTCGTCCAGCGCCAGATCCTGGAGCAGCTGCTGCAGGCGGCGGGGCGTGAACCTGTTGATGTGCTGCGGAGCGTAATTCAACTCGCCAAGGCGGTCGACGAGCATCTCCACAAGCGGCCACGCGCTGCGGACGTTCGGAGTCGTCACCACGAGCTTCCCGCCCGGACGTAGACGCTCGACCATGGTCCGGAGAACGTCGTCCAGTTCGGCGGGCGCGAGGTGCTCGATCACCTCGACGATGGTCGCCACGTCATAGTCGCGGCACTCGTCCGGTAGCGCGTGCGCAGGGACGGCGAAGAAGCGCTTCGACTCGCTCTCGTAAGCGCGGCGCGCGTAGTCGATCTCCGCTGTGCAGATGTCGATCCCCGTCGAGATATAGCGGTGGTCGAGCAACCCAATCAGCGTCCCGGGTCCACAGCCCACGTCGAGATGCCGCGGGTGGCCCTCCATCTCTTCGATGACACGCCTGAATTTCAGGTGGTGCCACTTGCTCTGGATGCCCCGGCCTCGCCGGCAGACATCGTCGTAGTACCCGCCTGAAATTGTCTCGTAGTCGAACCCATCATTGCGGTGGTCCTCAGCAACCTCCAGGCTCACCTTTTCGCGCGGACCTGCGGAAGAAACGTCCGGTGCTCTCGCACCAGGGTTGGCGATGCCGATCGTCGGCAGGCGAGTGCCTTGCTTACCGCTCATGATGGCGACCCCCCTTTCGCTGGACCGCTTCGTCTTCGAAGGCGGCGTAATGGACACTTCGACCCTCGAGGTGGCGGAAGAGGTCGGCGGGCATGACCCGACGCGCACCGGGGCTCACGCCGGGCACCTTTGCCGCGTTCGATTTGGACTCCGGTACGTCGATCCGGAACGGGCGATCGAGGGCATCGACGATGACCCCGTAGGCTGCACGGTGCAGTTCCGCATCCATTGGCTCGAAGGGGCCTACCGGGCTGTATTCCCGGCGTGCTTCGACCCAGAGCGCCACCGAGGTGATGAGTGGAACCAGGAACCACGCCAAGAGGGCCAGCGGCAGGGCCACGGTCTGCGTGACCAGCGTGAAGAAGGACAGGACCCAGAAGACGGCCCACCATGCGATCAACATGAGAATGCCAAACAGGACTCTGCCCCAGGCCACGTAGCCGATTCCGAGCCAGCCGACCCAGCCGAGCAACTGGAGTAGGGCGGGGACGATGTCTGGTCGGCTGGCTGGAGGTCTGATCGCGGCACTGCTCGCGCTGCCCGACCGGGACCGTCCGGCCTGGTCATAGGCAACGTCGAACCAGGCGACGCTTTCGGGCCTTGAAACCGCCTGAGCGGCACTGACACTCGGTCGATTGGCCCGATCGTCGGAGTAAACCCGGCGTCTCTCGACCTGTCCGGCCACCTTCCGCTCCTCCAACGCGATGCTAGCGCCCTCATCGGAAGCGCACAGTTGGCACGCAGGATTTACACGATTAACCGGAGACCCAGGCGCTGATGTCGGCAGGAGCCTCGCGGCTGGTGACGGTCGTCCGCACCACAACCCTGAGGTTTACGGGCTTGATATCGAAGGATGAGCCCGGGTCGAGACTCGATGCCGCCGCCCGCATACCAGGCCAGCCACTTGTGCAGCGTCTGGCCGTTCACCCCCATCTTCTCGGCCACCGCGGTCACCGACAGGCCGTCCTGGAGGACGGCCAACACCGCCTGGTATCGCTGCTCGGCCACACTGATCTCCCTCAACACTTGGCCCACCCCCTCGGCTCTGTGGAGAGCCGAGGGCGAAGGGGGGTGAGGTGTCAACCATCAGCCGAGACGATGTAAACGGTCAGCCGAGACTGAGTAAACGATCAACCGATACCGATCCGACGTGGATCAGCCGAGATCGCACACCTGTGCAGTGCGCCTGTGCAGTGCGCCTGTGCAGTCTCACCTGAGGGGTTACGAACGCGTCTCGGGTGATGTGCGACACCTCCGGTTAGGACTGCCGGGGCCGTTGGGCCCGCTTCTTGCGGATGCCCCCTTTCGATTCTCGGAGGACGGTCTTGAGCAGGGTGTTGCCCGACCAGATGTCGAGCAGCTGGTCGGTGACGTGAACGTCGACGACGGTACCCCCGTAGTGCTTGCCGACGCTGAGGACCTGCCAGGCCACCGAGATGATGCCGTTGGCG
>JBPYEI010000051.1:0-15649 GCA_051985455.1 Acidimicrobiales bacterium | reverse complement strand
TCGGCCCGACGAAGCTCGACCGTCACCGGTGGGGCTCCGTGCACGAAGGCGTTCTCGACCAGGTTGGCCATGACCTGCTCGAGACGACGGGGGTCGGCCAGGACGGGCGTTCCCGAGGGGATTCGCACCTCGATGGCGGGATCCGTGTCGTTCGAGAACAGGTCGACCGAGTGCAGGGCGACATCGACGACCCGAGCCAGGTCGACCGGCCGGGGGGCGAGGAGCAGCGAGCTGGCCTGCAGCCGGCTGACGTCGTAGAGGTCGTCGGCCAGGCGGGCGATGCGCTCGGCGTGGCGGCGGATCGACTCGCCCGTCCGCTGGATGTGATCCGGCCCGAGGTCGCGGCCGTGAGCCTCCAGCGTGGAGCCGAGGCCGAGGATCGTGCTGAGCGGAGTGCGCAGGTCGTGAGTGACCAGGGCGAGGAACTCGTTCTTCTCCGCCTCGAGGTCGTGCGCAGTGGTGGTGTCGCGCACCACGCCCTGGAAGCCGACGATCTCGGCGTCGTGGTAGCGGGGCACGGTGCGGACCTCGAGCACCCGCCGCACGCCGTCGGGCCGCACGATGGTGAGCTCGAGCAGCTCCGACCCGTCGGGGGGCTCGGAGATGAGGGCCTCGAGCTTGGCCGTCGGGTCCAGAGGAACGATCAGCTCGGTGAGCCGGGTGCCCTCCAGCCCCTCGGAGGGACGACCCAGGATCACGCCCAGGGCGGGATTGGCGAACTGGATCCGACCCTCGAGATCGACCTCCCAGATCCCGCTGAAGGAGTGCTCGACGATGTTCTCGTAGCGGGCCCGGCTCTCCTTCTGCTCCTCGACCACCGCGGCCCAGTAGCCCTGAGCCAGGGCGTCGGTCAGACGGTCCATGGCCGGCAGGACTCGGGTCAGCAAGAGGGAAAGGGCCAGGCCCCAATGGCGCCCCCGCTCCTCGGCCAGCTCGACCGACGTCTGGACGACCAGATCGCGGGAGATGCGCAGCACGACGAGCAGCTGCGGAAGAGGGGAGCCCGCCCACGCGGCGCTGGCGCCCACTTCCTGCAGGTCGCCGACGAGCGCTTCGTCGACCTCGGCCCCCTGGCCGGTCACGGCGAGGATCGCTTCGAAGCGGGCCCGGGCCTGGTCGATGAAGCGCGCCTGCTCGGACAGCGACCATCCCCGGGACTCGGGAAAGACGGTCGAGAAGATCTCGAACGCCCGCCGCGCCATCTCGTCGGAGCGGCCGTCGAGGGCATCGAGGAGACCCTGGGGGTCGACGCTCTCCAATGCGGCGTCGAGGATGTTGCCCGACCCGTTCTCGGCGTTGCGGGCGAGGAAGGCCTTGAGATCGACGAGCGCGAACTCCGGCCCGCCGGCGCCGGCGCCAGTCGCAGCCAGGTAGCCAGTGTCGACGAGGGACTCGACCGACTCGGCCGGAAGGTCGAGGTACTCCGCGGCCTTGGCGAGCGAGACCGGCCGCCGACTTCCGGTATCTCGGTCGGGCATGACCCAGTTCTAGTTCGACGCGAGCCGAGAATCACCTACCCGCCTCGTCGTCAGGCCAGACGACGTTCATCGCCACGCCCGGCGCAAGCTACCCTCGTGTCGATGGGGAGCAGCAGACTCGACCCTGAGAGGGGAGGGTCGGGAGCAGGGGACAAAGGGGACGACACCCGGCGATTCCGATCGGTGCAGCGCGAGCGGAGCAGCAGCCCGAGCGGTGATCAGCGGTCCAACCGGGACGAGCCACCGCTGCGGCGCGAGAAGTCGAGGACGCCCGACACCCTGCCCCCGCCGCCGCGCCCGGTGGGCGACAACGGACGCCGGCAGGCGGGCGGCGCACTCTTCGATGCCGAAACGAACAAGCGCGGTGGGCCCGAGGCGGCGCCCCGCCGGACTCGGCCCCTTGGAGCAGGAGGCGAGGCAGCCGCCGTCGGCGGCAGCGCAGCTGGTGCGGCTGGTGCAGCTGGTGCAGCCGCAGCCGGCTCGGCCCCAGGGGGGGCGGCGGCGTCAGCGGGGCCGGACCTGGCCACGTTGCGACAACGCCTACTGCCAAAGTCGGTCCGCGGCATGGTCTCGCTCATCGTGGCCGCCTCGGTGGGCGCTGCCCTGAGCGGCACCATCCTCTACGCCTACTACCAGTACCGGCTCAACCAGACCGAGCAGCGCGTGGGCTCGTTCGTGGACGGGTTCGACCAGCGGTTCAAGACCGCCACGAGCACGATCCAGGCCGACCAGGCAAACGCCCAAGCTTCCATCCAGCGGTCGCTCGGCCCCATTCAGAGCGTGCAGTCCCAGGGGGCTGCCCTGAACAACCTGCTCAAGCAGACGCAGGCGTCGGTGTGGTTCGTGCACACGGTGGACGCCAACGGCCAGCCTTCTGTCGGGTCGGCCTTCGCCGTGTCCTCCGGCAACGGCAGGACCCTGATGGTCGCGTCCTACAACACCGTCCAGGCTGCGACGCACCAGCCGGCACCCACGATCTTCGTGCGCAAGGGCGACACGGACTCGCCGGCGACGCTGTGGTCGTGGCAGCCGGCCAAGGACCTCGCCCTGCTCATGGTCAACCGAGAGAACGTGAAGACCGTGAACTTCGCGTCCGGCGACGCGCCACTCAAGGTCGGCGACCGGGTCTACGCCGTGTCCGGCCTCGGTGCCGCCGGCGGCTCGATCACCGCCGGGAGCGTGGCCGACGCCTCGTCCAACGTCCTGCAGACCGACGCCGCCGTCGGCACCGCGTTCCAGGGGGGGCCGCTGATCAACGGTCAGGGCGATGTCGTTGGTGTCGCCTCGCGCTCGTACAACCCGCTCGGGTTCACCTCGGACGGGGTCTACTTCGGGGTGCCCATCCAGGCCGCGTGTGACCAGATCCTCAACTGCCCGGGCGGCTCCCCTCCGTCCGCCGGTCCCAAGTCCTGACGGGAGCCCGGTACGGGGGTATTGCCTCGGTTCCACGTTGCGTCGAAAACGGCCGTTGTGACGGTGGCGAGGCCCAAGTTTTCGACCTGTAGTGGAACCCGCCGGCTCGCTGCCGCGTCACGTCGGGCACAAGGTCGCCGGATCGTCGACCATCGGGCACTCGTCGGTTCCACGAGCCGTCGAAAAGGGGGCCCGCCAGCCACTGCTTTCGACCAAACGTGGAACCGAGCTTGTTGCCACGCGCTCAGGGCTTTGGCAGCAGTCCCGGCGTCGTCGTCGTGCTGTGTGGCGGTTCTGTCGTCGTCGTGGAACCTGGTGTCGAAGACGGCGACGTCGTTGTCGTCGTCGGCTCCTGGGCCTGCGGTGTGGGCGGCTGGAGGAGGTAGGGACCTCCCTGCCCGGTCTGGGCCGGCGTCTGCTGCGATCCCTGCGAGACGCCCTGGGGCACGGTCGAGGGCGGTGGGGTGAGCGGGGGCGGCTGGCTGAAGTCGGTGACGGGCACGTTCTGGAGGGCCTGCATCATGAAGTCGTGCCACACCTGGGCGGGGATGGTGCCACCGTAGACCTGCCCGACCCCTTTGATGTTCGTCAGTGATCTCGTCTCCGAGTCGGAGTCGCCCATCCACACGGCGGTGGACAGCGTCGGCGTGTAGCCGACAAACCAGGCGTCGTGGAAGCCCTCCGTCGTGCCCGTCTTGCCTGCCGCCGGCCGACCGATGTTGGCGTTGGGGTTGCCGGTGCCCTGTGTGATGACGCCCTTGAGGATGTCGGTCACGTTGTCGGCCACGGGCCGGCTCACGACCTGGTCCCCGTTGGGGTGGCTGTTGTCGAGCAGGACCTTGCCGCTCGAGTCGGTGACCTTGATGACCGGCGTGGGCTCGTCCCTGACCCCATGGTTGTCGAAGGTGCCGTAGGCCGAGGCCATGTCCAGAGGCGAGACGCCGATCACGCCCAAGGTGTAGGAGAGACCGAACTGTTGGGGGTTGTACAGCGCGCTGGAGATGCCCATCCGCTTGGCCAGGTCCGCCACGTCGCGCACGCCTGTGTCTCTGATGATCTGCGCGTAGACCGTGTTGATGGACGCCCACGTGGCGCTGGCGATGCTGGCCGGCGGCCCACCCTGTCCTTCGGCGTTGTGGATCGTGCAGCCCGGTCCGGCGCAATTCGGCACCTGGTAGGTGTCCGGGGCCGGGTACGTACGGCTGGGCAGGAATCCCTTGGACAGCGCGGTGGCGAGGGTGAAGACCTTGAACGCCGAGCCCGGCTGGCGGCCGCCGCCGCCGCCGATCACGGTCCCGCCGTCCCAGCAGGTGGGGGTCACCTCCTCCTGGATGAGAGGAGGTGGCCGAGCTGGACACCCGCCCAGGGCCAGGTTCACCTGCGAAGCGCCGTAGTCGCGGCCGCCCACGAGCGCCTTCACGTAACCGGTGGACGGCTCGACCGAGACCAGCGACATGTCGAGCGGCGGCTTGGTGCCGAACAGCTGCTTGCCGACCGTGCTCTCCGCCGCGCTCTGCACGGCCGGGTCGAGGGTGGTCTGGACCTTCAGGCCCCCATGGAACACCTCACCGGGTCCCAGCTTGGCCAGCAGGTAGCGCCGGACGTAGTCCTCGAAGTAGGGGTACGCGATCTGGGGCTGCTCGGGTGGATAGAAGACCGTGGCCGGCTCGCCGAACTTCACCTGCGAGGCGGGGGTCACGTGTTCCGCGAGGGCAGTGTCGTACTCGTCGGGCGTGAGGTAATGCTGGTCGCGCATCAGGCCGAGCACGACCACCCGGCGGTGCTCGGCCAGATCGGGGCCGACCAACGGGTCGTAGAGGCTGGGAGCGGGGATGAGCCCGGCCAGCATGGCTGCTTCGGATGCGTCCAGCTGGCTCACGGGCTTACGAAAGTAGGCCTGCGACGCCGCGCCGACCCCGTAGGCGCCTTCGCCGAAGTAGATGGTCGACAGGTACCGGAACAGGATCTCGTGCTTGGGCAGCTGCCGGCTGACCTGGGCGGCCAGGATGGCCTCCTGGAACTTGCGCATGAGCGTCCGCTCACCGTTCGTGTAGGCGTTCTTGGCGTACTGCTGGGTGATGGTCGAACCGCCCTGGACGGTGCCCCGGATGTTGGACCACAAGGCCCGCATGGTCGAGGTCAGCGACACCGCGCCCTCGTCGTAGAAGTGGCGATCCTCGGAGGAGATCACGGCGTGGTCCAGCACGGCCGGTATGTCCTGCTCGGCGACCGGAATGTTCTCGCCGAAGGCGTGGAACTGCGCGAACTCGTGGCCGCTGGCGTCGAGCAGGTGGCTCACCTGCGACGCGCCGGGCTTGGTCGGGGGCAGGGCCGCAGGGAGGGGCAGGTACAGGAACGAGGCGAGGACAGTGCCACCAACAGCGAATGGCACCACCACCGCAGAGAGCCCCAACACGGCCAGCGGATGCAGCAGCCGTCTCATCTTTTGTGGTCACTATGGTGGCACGGCCAGCCGCTCCTCCAAACCGCGGAATAGGCTCCGATAGGTGAGGCCTCCCTCCGTGGACTCGCTGGCCAGGAGCCTCGCCGACTCCGGCCTGCCTCATCCGCTCCTGGTCGACGCCGCCCGGGACGCCATCGCCGCCGGCGACCCCGAGTCGGCTGCGGCCCGAGCCGAGGCCTTCTCCCGCAGCCTGCTGGGCCCGGTCATCAACGCCACCGGAGTGCTGCTACACACCAACCTCGGGCGGGCGCCGCTCGGACCTGCGCCGGACGCAACCCCGACCCGGGGCACCAACCTCGAGCTCGAGCTGTCGACCGGCCGCCGCGGGTCACGCCAGGCGCACGCGGCGGCGCTCCTCGCTCGAGCGGTCGACTGCGACGCGGCTTTGGTCGTCAACAACGGAGCGGCCGCCGTCCTGCTCGTCCTCGCCACGATGGCCCGGGACCGTCCCGTCGTCGTCAGCCGGGGCGAGTTGGTGGAGATCGGCGGCGGCTTCCGCATCCCCGAGGTACTGGCGACGTCCGGCGCCACGCTCGTCGAGGTCGGCACCACCAACCGCACCCGCTTGTCTGACTACGCCGCCACGCTGGCGCACGACCCGGCCCTGGTATTGAAGGTGCACCAGTCGAACTACCGCGTCGTCGGGTTCACCGAGTCGGCGTCGGTGTCCGAGCTGGCCACGTTGGGCCCGCCCGTCGTCGTCGACATCGGGTCCGGGCTCCTCGACGAGCGGACGCCGTGGCTGTCGGGTGGGCCGCCGCAGTGGCTGGCGGGCGAGCCGGCCGCCCGCCAGACCCTGGAGGCGGGGGCGGCGCTGGTGACGTTCTCGGGCGACAAGCTGCTGGGCGGTCCCCAGGCGGGCGTGATCGCCGGGCGGGCGGACCTGGTCGCCGCCTGCGCCCGCCATCCCCTGGCCCGGGCGCTGCGGCCGGGAGGCCTGGTGCTCGGCGCCCTCCAGGAAACGCTCCTCGCCTACCTGCGCCGCGACGCCGCCGCCATTCCCTTCTGGCGCATGGCCACCACCGAGGTGGGCGAGCTGCGCCGGCGGGCGTGTTCCCTCGGGGGCGGCGAAGCGGTGGACTGCTCCTCTGTCGCCGGCGGCGGGTCGCTTCCGGGCCTCGAGATCCCGTCGGCGGGCGTGGCCCTCGCCAGCGATCTCACCGCCCCTCTCCGTGCCCACGATCCGCCTGTCATCGCCCGGGTCGTGGAGGACCGTACCGTGGTCGACCTCCGCACGGTCGATCCCGCCGACGACCCCGTCCTGGCCAAGGCGCTGTCCCTGGCCGAAGCGCAGCCGGCGGGCACGGCCTCCGGCGGGGCTGGGGTCCCGCCCGGTGCGGCGTAGCCGCCAGTAGAACAGTGCACGTCCTCGCCACCGCGGGCCACGTCGACCACGGCAAGTCCACGCTCGTCGAGGCGCTGACCGGCACCAATCCGGACCGCCTGGCCGAGGAACGGGAGCGGGGCCTGACCATCGATCTGGGCTTCGCCTGGACGAGGTTGCCGTCGGGGGCCGAGCTGGCCTTTGTCGACGTGCCCGGCCACGTCCGGTTCATCAAGAACATGCTGGCCGGAGTGGGCGCAGTCGATGCCTGCCTCTTCGTCGTGGCTGCCACCGAAGGCTGGAAGCCGCAGTCGGAGGAGCACCTGCGCATCCTCGAGCTGCTCGGCGTGCGCAGCGGGCTGCTGGCGCTGACCAAGGTCGCCGGCGTCGACGACGAGTGGCGCCAGCTCGCCCGCCTCGACGTGATCGACCACGTGGCGGGCACGTTCCTGGCCAAGTCCGAGATCGTCGAGGTCGACCCGCCCGCCGGCCGGGGCGTCGACGACCTCAGGACGGCGCTGGACCGTCTGCTCGACGCCACTCCTACCGCCGTCGACCACGACCGACCGCGGTTGTGGGTCGACCGCTCCTTCTCGGCGCATGGCTCGGGGACGGTCGTCACGGGCACCTTGACAGGAGGCTCCTTCGAGGTGACCGAGGAGCTGCTGGTGATCGGGGCCACGATGCGGAGGCCGCAGAGGGTGCGGGTGCGGGCCCTGCAGAGCCACAACGAGGCCCTGGCGTCGGCGGGCCCGGGCCGGCGGGTGGCCGTCAACCTGAGCGGCCTCGGCCACGAGCGGCCGGGCCGCGGCGACGCCCTCGTCCGGCCCGGACAGTGGTTCCTGTCGCGTCGGCTCGACTGCTCCATCGGGGTGCTGGCGACCCTCGATCACGAGGTCAGCCGCCGGGGTGCGTACCAGGCCTACCTGGGCTCCGGCGAGCACGCCGTCAGACTGCGGGTGCTCGGCGGGCAGGCCCTGGCCCCAGGGACCGAGGGCCACGTCCGCATCCACCTGCCCGTCGCTCTACCGCTGCTCCCCGGTGACCGCTACGTGCTCCGTGAGAGTGGACGGTCCGAGACCGTCGGCGGTGGCGAGGTACTCGACGTCGACCCCGTGCTCCCGGCCTCCAAGGCGGCCCCGAGCCGGTCCGTCTCCCGGGTGGTGGCCGAGCGAGGGTGGGTGGAGGCCGAGGTGCTGGAGCGCCTGACAGGCGAACAGCGCCCGCCCGACGTGGCCGGCCGGTGGGTCGTCGACCCCGCTGCCCTGGCCGAGGCGACCGAGTCGGTCAGAGCGGCTGTCGCCGGAGCGGGGCCCCTCGGGCTCGACCTGGCGACGTTCGACGACCGCCAGCGGGCCGTGGCCACCACCCTCGAGGGGGTCGCCATCGAGGGCGGTCGGGCCCGACCGGCGTCCACCGGAGCGGCTCAGGAGACCCTGGCCGCGCACCCCTACCTGGCGACGTTGCGGGCGGCGCCGTTCAGCCCGCCCGGTCCCGAGGGCCGCATCGAGCGGGCCGAGCTCAGGGAGCTCGTACGCCATGGGCTGGTAGTGGAGCGGGACGGGTGCTTTTTCGCCGCGGAGGCCGTCGAGGACGCCGCCCGTGTCGTCGCCAGCTTGCTCCGAACCCACCCCGACGGCGTCACCGTGGCGACGATCCGCGACTCGTTGGGCACCACCCGCAAGTTCCTCCTCCCGCTGCTGGCGCACCTGGACGCGAGCGGGATCACGCGACGGCGCGGTGACTTGCGGGTGGCGGGACCCCGCGCGCCCGCCTCCTGATCAAGCCAGGCGTCTCAGGGGTCAGCTGGCGAGGGCCCCGGAGTCGGCGGCGCCGACGCGCCGACTGGCTGCCCTACCCGGCCCTCCCGGCCAGCATGCTCTTGCGCTCCACCTCGTTCAGCCCGCCCCAGATCCCATGGGGCTCACGAATGCGGAGGGCGTAATCCAGACATTCTTTCCGAACCGTGCAGGTCGCGCAGATGGCCTTGGCTCGAGTCTCCCGGACGTTGCGCTCGTCCTTGCGCTCGAAATGCGAAGGTGGGAAGAAGACCGAGGCCTGTGGCCCTCGACAGGCTGCCCGTACCTGCCATGCCTCGTCGACTCGTTGAACGCTCACAACTCCCCCTCTCTGCGGTTTCGACCCTACCCCTGCCTCGCCCGGCCAACAAGGGTCTTCTTGAAAGAAATGCCATTGACCAGGGCATTTGTCTCTGGCCGGCGACGGCTAGTGTGCCGATTGCATGGATATTGCCGGCTTCTGCACCCAGAGCTCGGTCATGATTGTCGCCGGCAAGGGCGGTGTCGGGAAGACCACGGTGACCGCCGCCATGGCCCGCATGGCGGCCCGTGGCGGCCTCTCGGTGCTGATCGTGGAGCTGGAGGGCAAGAGCGGCCTGACCTCGGCTCTCGGCCATCCCGAGCTGCTCACCTACGACGAGGTCGTCCTCAGCCCCGCCGGTAGCCGGACCGACGGCGGCGGTCCCATGGCGGAGATACGGGCCCGCACCCTCACTCCCGACGACGCCCTGCTCGAGTACCTGGTCGACCACGGCCTGCGACGGGTGTCGAAACGACTGGTCAACTCGGGTGCGCTCGATGTGGTGGCCACGGCCGTTCCCGGCATTCGGGACATTTTGATCCTGGGCAAGGTCAAGCAGCTCGAGCGGACCCGACGGGCGGACGTCATCCTGGTGGACGCACCGGCCGCCGGCCATGCCATCACCTTCCTGACGAGCGCCCAGGGGCTGCTGGACTCAGCGAGGGTGGGACCGATACGGACCCAGGCCGCAGACGTCGTCGACCTGCTGTCGGACGCCACCCGCTGCCAGGTGGTGCTGGTGACCCTGCCGGAGGAGACGCCGGTCAACGAGACGGTGGAGACGGCCTTCGCCCTGGAGGATCGCGTGGGGGCCAGTTTGGGCCCGGTCATCGTCAACGGGATCTATCCCCATCTCGACCACCTGGAGACCGATCCCGAGCAGGCGGCGGCTGCGGCCGGCATCACCCTCGGTTCCGGGGAAGCCGACGCCCTGCGGGCTGCGGCTGAGTTCCGCCGAAGGCGGGAGGAGGTGCAGGCGGAACAGGTGACCCGGCTGGCGGACGGCCTCCCGCTGCCGCAGCTGTGGCTGCCGCATCTGTTCACGACCGACATCGGCCTGCGGGAGATCGACCAGCTGGCCGATGCCCTCGCCGACGGCCTGGGGCCTCTCCCCAACGTGACCGTCGGCCGCGCGGGCCGACCCGAAAATGCGGAGTCGGCGTCGTGAGTGGGAGCGACATCGGCTTTCTCGTCTCCGAGCGCGAGATCATCGTCTGCTGCGGCTCCGGCGGCGTGGGGAAGACGACGACCGCCGCCGCCATCGCCGTCGAGGGAGCCCGGCACGGGCGGCGAAGCTGCGTCGTGACCATCGATCCCGCCCGCCGGCTGGCCGACGCTCTCGGCCTCCGGTCGCTCACCAACACCCCGCGACAGGTCGACGGGGACTGGCCCGGCGAGCTGTGGGCACTGATGCTGGACACCAAGGGGACGTTCGACGACCTCGTCGTCCGCTACGCCCGCGACCCGCAGCAAGCTCGGGGCATCCTCGACAACCGCCTCTACCGAAACCTCTCCGACGCCTTGTCCGGCACCCAGGAGTACATGGCCATGGAGAAGCTGTACGAGCTGCACGAGGAAGGCGGCTTCGATCTCGTCGTCGTGGACACGCCGCCGACACGGAGCGCGCTCGACTTCCTGAGCGCGCCGCGGCGGCTGACGCGGTTTCTCGACAACAGGATCTTTCGCATGCTGGTGTTGCCGACGCGGGCGTACCTGCGAGCAGTGAGCGTGGCGACCCAAGCGTTCCTGCGCACGGTGGCAAAGGTGGTGGGAGCGGAGATGGTCAGCGACACCGTCGCCTTCTTCCAGGCCTTCGAGGGGATGGAGCAGGGCTTCCGCAACCGGGCCGATCGGGTCCTCGAGCTCCTGTCGCTGCGCTCGACCGCGTTCGTGCTCGTCGCATCGCCGCGCCGCGACGCGGTGGATGAGGCCCTGTTCTTCGCCGAGCGCCTGGGCCGGTCCCACATCGCCGTGCAGGGTCTGATCGTCAACCGACTGCACCCCCGCTTCGACGCCCGGCCTGACGAGCCGGCGCCCGAGGGTGCGCCCGGCGGTGTGCCCGACGACCAGCCGACGGCGGCGACCCTTGCCGGCGAGGGCGGGGCGCTGGGTGCGCTCGTCGCCAACCGCAACGAGCTGCGGGCCATGGCGGCGCGGGAGGAGGGCCACCTCGCGGCCCTGGCCGCCCAGGTCGCACCGGCGCCGGTGGCGCGGGTGCCGTTTCTGGCCGCCGACGTCCACGATCTCGACGGACTGGGGGTGATCGCCGATCACCTGTTCCGGGAGGGCCGGCCGGCGGCCGCCTGAGCTCGACGCGACGGCGCGTCCCCCCGGTGCGTGAGGTCAGCGTGTCACGTCAGTGCGTCAGGTCGGAGAGGGTCCGGGCACCAGCGAGGCCGCCGCCTCTTCGACCGTCTCGGCCACCGTCACGATGCGGTCGAAACCGGTGGTCCGCAGCAGGCGGGTCAGCGTGGGGCGGCTGCAGCTGACGGCCACGTCGCCGCCGAGCTCGCGCGCCCGACGGATGCCGCCGATGAGCGCACCCAGCCCCGCGGAGTCCACGAAGGGCACCCCGGACATGTCGATCAGCAGGCGCGGATTGGAGGCGAGCTGCGCCAGCGCCTGACGGAACTGGCTGACCGTGAAGGCGTCCAGCTCCCCGACCGGCCGACAGATGGTGTAGTCGTCGGCCGAGTCGATCTGGATGTCGAGCACGGGGAGTCCTCCTTGCTACCGCTGCCGGCGTCCGCCTGACCTGGTGGGACCGGACCGCCCTGCGATGGTACCCGGGCTGGGCGCCGGATTACCCTTCGAATGTGCCGCACATCCTTGTCGCCAGCGACTCCGCCGCCGTCCGGGAGGACGTCAAGTCCGTCCTGAGCGGTCGTGACACCGTCGTCACCGAGGTGACGAGGGGTAGCGCAGTGGCCCCCGCCGTCGGGGCAGACCCGCCGGACCTGGTCGTGCTCGACCTGCAGATCGGCAACATGGGCGGCATGGCGACGTGTCTCGACCTCCGGCTCGAGGAGTCGGCCGGTCGCCTGCCTCACGTGGGCGTGCTCATGCTGCTCGACCGCCGGGCCGACGTGTTCCTCGCCCGGCGCGC
Organism: Acidimicrobiales bacterium; assembly: GCA_051985455.1. GTDB lineage: Bacteria > Actinomycetota > Acidimicrobiia > Acidimicrobiales > AC-9 > AC-9. The sequence continues at coordinate 3,764 of JBPYEI010000051.1, read as the reverse complement.
CGCCGCCGAAGGCTGGATCGTCAAGCCCCTCGACCCACTCCGTCTCCGACGAGCCATCAACGAGGTGCTGGCGGGGCACAGCTACCACGACACCTCGTACCAACCGGCTCCGACGTTCATCGGCGCGGCCGAGGGTCCTGGCAACAGCGGCGCCTGACCCGCAGGCGACGAGCCGTGCCCCGCTTCTGGAAGGCGTTGCGTCGGCGGAGCAGCGCCGACGACCGACCCCAGAGCACCGACGGGACGGTGCACGAGCAGCAGATCCTGGCCGCGTTGGCGTCGCTCGGCGACACGATGGCGCGCGAGGTGATGACGCCGCGGGTCGACGTGGTGGCGCTCTCGGTGCCCGTGACCCTCGACGACGTCTCGCGGGCGGTGCGGGAGTCCGGACACAGCCGCTTCCCCGTGTACGAGGAGGATCTCGACCACCTCGTCGGCGTGCTCTTCGTGAAGGACCTTCTGCGCTCGGGATGGCTCACCCAGGAGGCGCAGGCCGGACAGCGGGACACGCGCCTGGACATGAGCCGGCGCGTCCGGGAGCCGTTTCTCGTGCCCGAGTCCCGGCACGTGCTCGAGCTGCTCTCCGAGATGCGCCAGCGGCGCAAGGCCTTCGCCGTCGTGGTCGACGAGTACGGGGGTGTGGAAGGCGTGCTCACGGTGAAGGACCTGGTCGGCGAGGTCGTCGGCGATCTGCTCGACGAGTTCGATCGCCCCGCTGACGAGCCCATCACCAGGGTCGACCGTCGCCGCTGGCTCGTCGACGGCAGTTGTCCGGTGGACGAGGTGGGAGAGCGCTTGGGCCTCGAGCTCCCGCCGGGCGAGTACGTGACCCTGGGTGGGTTCCTGTTCGACGGCTTCGGCCACATCCCGGCCGAGGGCGAGCAGCTGATGGTCGGCGGCTGGGAGCTCCGGGTGGCCGAGATGGACCGCCGCCGTGTCGCCAAGGTCGTCATCCGGGCGCCGTCGGGTACGATCGGCGAAGCTCCACCACAGGAGAACGGGAAGTAGCGCAGCTTGGTTAGCGCGCAGCGTTCGGGACGCTGAGGTCGCGGGTTCAAATCCCGCCTTCCCGACCAGGTCAGAGGCGGTTTCCTGATCGGGGGTTGGGTTTACGTTCTGTTCCTACCGGGGTAACAGTTCAGCCAGCTCGGCCGTCAGAGCTTCGGTGAGGTCGGGCCGGCCATGGAACTGCGCGGGCGTGGTCTGAAACAGCGCGACTGACCATCCGTCCTCGTCACGATGCGCCACCACCATCTGGATGGCATTGCGGTCCGACATGATCTCGGTGTCACCTGGCGGCAGCATGCCCACCACGGCGTAGAGGAGCGCGGTTTCAGCACCCAGCGATCTGACCAAGCGAACCTTCGTGACGTATGTGGCGGTCCTGTGATCGGCGAAGATCTGAGTTAGCTGGTTGGCGACCTCGTCCCGTCCGATCATCTGACTTCCGTCGTAGCCAATGACCAGTCCGTCGCGAGCGAGAGGTGCCGCCATCGCGACCGGATCGTTCGCGTTCCAGCCGTCGATCAGGCGGCCATAGAGTTCTTTGACTTCGTCGTCCATCGGCATCTGCTCTGCCCAATCACGCGGTGGAGCTGAGCCACTGCTCGAACGTCGGGCCGGCGAGAGCTGCATGCGGGCCCGGCAGCAGCCGGCCCTTCTCCCCGAGGTGCTCTGGGTCCGATGGGTCGCTCACACCCTCGATCTTGACCGGGTCACCGCGCCGGGTCACCAGGAGTCTTGCCATGTCGACCATGCTCTCTTCTCGCGGACCGGCGACCTCCGGTATGTGCGTTCCCGCAGAACCTGGCGCCCTCGACCAATCCGCCTCGGTGGCCATGTCCGCGAGTGACTCGGCGACGGACCTGGCGGCGACCAGCTGGGTGCGCATCTTCGGTACATAGGCAACGTCGCCTTGCCGCCCCCAGTCCACGAGCAGTCCGACGAACTCGTGGAACTGGGCGGCTCGCAGCACCCGTGCGGGAATGGGGCCCGAGAGGATCGCCTGCTCGTGAGCGACCTTCGCCGCCCCATACCCGGTCTCGAACAAATCGCACCCGATGATGGACACCACGACGATCCGTCCCACTCCAGCTCGCTTGCCGGCATCATGCAGGTTTCGAGCAGCCGTGGTGAAGAACTCCGTGGCCGCCTCCTGCTCGGGCGAAGGCCCGGTGGCGGTGTCGATGATGCTCTCCACGCCTCCCAGAGCGTCAGCAAGGCCATCCCCGGTGATGACGTCCACGCCGCTCGATCGCGATATGGCGACGACGTCGTGTCCGCGGGTCTTGAGAACTTCTGCGAGATGGTGGCCGACCCTCCCGGTCGCTCCTGCTACCGCAATCTTGCTAGGCGCTGGCATGAGTAGTCTCCTCTTTCTACTTGGCCTTGATGCTGGCGGAGGGATCGGTGCTGAGACGGAGGAGCCCCCACAGGCTGTCGCCGATCGACCAGTGCAAGAAGGCAAGGAAACCACTGCCAATGGGATGGATACGTGTGTTCTGGAAAGCGCCCAGGCGCCACCCTTCTGGGGTCTTGCTGGCCACGAGCGTCTGGATGGAGTCGCGGGCTCGAACCGGGTTAGTCCTGTGGCGCTTGATCGTGCTGCCGACAGCCTGCATGACTGCGGTGTCCGGGCCGAGGAAACGAATGTGTGCGACAGATCCCGTCAGCCGGGTGCCCTTGACCCAACGGTCGAATAGCTCTTGCTGGAACTCCTCGATGACCTGGCGCCCCCGCAAGCGCGTCCCATCGAAGGCGATCAGTACGCCATCGTCGGCGAAGGCCGCCGCGAAGCGTGCCCCGTTGCCCTCGTTCCAGCCGCCAAGAAGCTCGTCATACAGCGCTCTGACCGCGGCATCATCGTCCGATCGTGCCTGAGACTCGGCCGTCATCGCAATCGTTTGTCCTATCCTTAGGCCATATACCTCGACGCATCGAGATATTTACCCAGAGGGAGCCGCCATGTCAAGCGCGAGCAGCAGACGGTCGGGCCGACGAGCGGCACTCGCCGCACTGCGCGAGTCGGGTCGGGCCTACAGCGACGCCACGGTTCTGTGGCACACGACCATCGCCGAGCGGGTAGGGATCCACCCAACTGACTACAAGACTCTGAGCCTCCTGCAGCGTCGAGGACCTCTGAGTGCCGGAGCCATAGGGGAGACAACTGGTCTCGCTACCGCCTCTGTAACCGCGCTCATCGACCGGCTGGAGGCACGGCGATTTGCGCGCCGCCGACGCGATCCCTCCGATGGACGTCGAGTCATCGTGGAGGCAACTGCAGAAGGAATCGCCACCTTCGCCCCCTTCTTCCGCTCGCCCTACCTCTCTCAAGAGCAGTTGTTCGCTCCGTACACGGTCGACCAACTCGAGGTCATCCACGACTTCCTCGGCCGCAGCGCCGAGCGTCTCCGCCAGGCGACGAGACGCCTGACCAAGGAGTCCCATGGGTAGCCTTCTGGTCCGATTCAGTGGTGCCGGGCACCGGAGTGGAATCAGGAGGGTGGCTGGCGGAACCAGGTGAACAGGATGGTGAGCAACGAGATGGTGATGACGGTCACCGCCCAGAAGAAAACGATCACGTCCACCTCGGCGCCGATGGGCGGAGAGGTGGGCATGGCGTTGCGGAGCGGGACGATGGCGAACAACAACGCCGCCAGCCAGGTCAGCATCGGTATCTCGACGCGGCGGTGACGCCTGACCATGAAGATGGCCAGCGACGCCGCGGCCACGGCGAGCAGGCCCTGCAGGACGAGCATCAGGAT
>JBPYEI010000050.1:0-19349 GCA_051985455.1 Acidimicrobiales bacterium | reverse complement strand
ACCGTGGCGTCGGAGCTGACCATCGACCCCCCCGGGGCGGTGGTGGTCTGGGGCGGTGAGCGCATCTTTGCCGCCGGCGCCGAGATCTCCGAGCTGGGCGGACCGGCGGAGGCGGCCGACGTGGCCGGTTCGTTCCACGCCGCCCTCGACGCCGTGGCTGCCATCCCACGGGCGACGATCGCCGCCGTCAGCGGGTTCGCCCTCGGCGGAGGATGCGAGCTGGGCCTGGCGTGCGACTTCCGGGTGGCGGCCGAGAACGCCAAGCTGGGCCAGCCCGAGATGCTCCTCGGCATCATCCCTGGAGGAGGGGGCACCCAGCGCCTTCCTCGCCTGATCGGCAGCGCCCGGGCCAAGGACCTCATCCTGACCGGTCGGCAGGTGGGCTCGGAGGAGGCGGCGCGGATCGGCCTGGTCGACCGGGTGGTTCCTGCGTCCGAGGTGCTCGACGCCGCCCTCTCCTGGGCGGCCGAGCTGGCCCGCGGCCCGCTGGTGGCCCAGGGCCTGGCCAAGCGGGCCATCGACGACGGCCTCGCCACGGGGTTGGCACAGGGCCTGTCGCGCGAGCGCGACCTGTTCGTCGAGTCGTTCCACACCGAGGACGCCGGCATCGGCGTCCGCTCGTTCCTCGAGCAGGGGCCGGGCAAGGCGACGTTCCTCGGCCGGTGACGGGCCGCTGACGAGCGAGTCAGCCGGCCAGGCCGTCGAGGATCTCGTCGGCCGCCTCGTACGGATCGAGGCGACGCTCGAGCATCGCCGATCGCACGTCGTCGAACGAGGCGCTGGTCGCCAGGCTGTCGGCGCGCTGTTCGAGCCGACGGGTCACGATCGTGCGCAGCTCGTCCTCGAGACGCCGAGCCCGCCGGTGGTCGAGCACACCCCGCTCCTCCTGGAAGGTGCGGTGACGTCCCAGCTCCTGCCACAGCTCCGTCACTCCCTGTCCCGTCGAGGCCACCGTCTCGACGATGGGTGGTCGCCAGTCTCCGAAAGAGGACAGCTCGAGCATGAGCGTCAGGTCGCGATGCGTCTCCCTAGCACCAGGACGATCGGCCTTGTTGATCACCAGGATGTCGGCGATCTCCAGCAAGCCGGCCTTGTTGGCCTGCACCGAATCACCCCAACCGGGGTTCACCACGACGACGGTCGTGTCGGTCGCGCCCGCCACCTCGATCTCCACCTGTCCGACCCCGACCGTCTCGACCAGGACGACGGGCATCCCGGCGGCGTCGAGCACCCTGATGGCTTCGGGCACGGCCAGGGCGAGTCCGCCCATGTGCCCCCGCGTCGCCATCGAACGGATGAACACGCCCGGGTCGACGGCGTGATCCTGCATGCGGACCCGATCGCCGAGAATCGCCCCGCCGGAGAACGGTGACGACGGGTCGACGGCGAGCACGCCGACCTGACCCCCCTGGCTCCGCACCTCACCGATCAGCCCGTCGGTGAGGGTGGACTTCCCCGAGCCCGGAGCCCCCGTGATCCCGACGCTGTAGGCCCGGCCACCTTTCGAGTAGGTGAGGCGGCCGACGGCCCGCGCCTGCGGGCCCCCCCGCTCGACCAGGGAGATGAGGCGGGCCAGCGAGCCCCGGTCGCCCTGCAGGGCCGCCGCGACCAGCTTCTCGGCGTCGACGCGACCCGGCACTCAGCTTGCTCTGGACACGTCGGCGCCCAGGGCGGCGAGCTTCTCGGCGAAGCGCTCGTAGCCGCGATCCACGTGGAAGGCGTCGCCCACGACGGTCTCACCGTCGGCCACCAGCCCGGCCAGCACGAGGGCGGCGCCCGCCCTGATGTCGGGAGCCTTGACCGGGGCTCCCGACAGACGCGGCACGCCCCGCACGACGGCGTGGTGACCCTCGGTGCGGATGTCGGCACCCATGCGGCGCAGCTCGTCGACGTACCTGAAGCGGCCCCTGAAGAGGTTCTCGGTGACGATGCCGACGCCGTCGGCAACGGTGAGCATGGTCACCAGCAGGGGCTTGTAGTCGGTGGCGACTCCGGGATAGGGCAGGGTGGCCACGTCGACCGACCGGCGCGGTCCCGAGGCCGCCACCCACAGACCTCGCGTCGTGGGCGAGACGTGCACCCCCATGGCGCCGAGCTTCTCGATGAGCATGTCGAGATGCTCGGCCCGACCGCCCTCCACGACAGCCTCACCTCGGGCCAGGCCCACGGCGGTCAGGAACGTCGCCGCCTCGACGCGGTCGGGGATCACCCGATGATCCACAGGGTGGAGGTCGTCGACGCCCTCGATCTCGATGCGCGACGTGCCGGCGCCGCTGATCCGGGCACCCATGCGGTTGAGGAAGGCGGCGAGGTCGGCCACCTCGGGCTCGCGCGCCGCGTTCTCGACGATCGTCGTCCCCTTGGCGCGCGCCGCCGCCATCAGCACGTTGTCCGTCGCCGTGTGGCTGGGGAACTCCAGGACCACCCTGGTGCCGACGAGCCGCCCGGCGCGCCCCTCGACATAGCCGTGGGCGGCTTCGAAGGTGACACCCATCGCCTCGAAGCTGCGGAGGTGGATGTCGATGGGCCGGTGCCCGAAGTCGTCTCCTCCAGGCAGGGCGACCTTGGCTGTGCCGAACCGCCCGAGGAGGGGTCCCAGCACGACCACCGACGCCCGCATGCGCTCGACCAGCTCGTAGGGCGCCTCGGGCGTGAGTGTTGCCGGCGTGTCGATCGTCACCTCGTGCTCGCCGCTGCGGTGGACGCCGACCCCCATGGCCGCCAGCACGTCGCTCATCGTGTCCACGTCGGCGATGTGAGGGACGTTCGACAGCCTGTAGCGCCCCTCGGCCAACAGGCAGGCGGCCATGAGCTTCAGGGCCGAGTTCTTGGCCCCTCCCACCTGCACCGTGCCCGACAGTGGCGGACCGGGGCGAACGACGAAGCGACTCACGGGCCCCAAGTATGGTCGCTCTGGAACAAGGGTCTGACGACCGCCACGTGGAGTGGGCGTGGCTCGGGCTCGGGCGCCGCGGTCCCGGCCATGTTGTCCGGTTCCCACGTTTGGTCGAAATGGGGCTGTCGGCGACCGGTCACGCGCCCACCGCAGGAGATCCTCGTGGTGCTCGCGGCCGAAGAGGTCATCGACGGTCGGATGTGGAAGTGTGATAGCGCCCTTGGCGCGCTTCCAGGGCTCTCCGACCACCATCGGCACATTGCTCTCTATCCGGATCGTGTTCCTGCGCCGCTTGGCGGGCCCGTTCATCGCGTTCTGCGCGATCGGGCTTACGTTCGCCGACTGCGGCTCGGCGTCGACCACGGCCGCGCCGTTGCCGCCTGCCTGCTACCAACCGCTCCCCGGCGCGCCGGGCATCGCCGGGGCGAGCGCGATCGAGTACACCACGGGAAAGGCTCTGACCAACGAGCTGAACGACTTCCAGACGTTGCGCGTCCGGTGGCTGCGCATGGACATCACCTGGTCGGACGTCCAGAAGGGCGGGCCAACCAGCTACGACTGGTCGAACGATGACCCGCCCATCAAAGGCGCCCTGTCCCGGGGCATCAGCGTCGACGGCAACATCGCCTACACCCCATCGTGGGCTCGGGCGCCGGGCACCAGCGACGACAAGTATCCACCGACGAATCCAGACACCTACGCCAGCTTCGCCGCAGCCACGGCACGCCGCTACGCACCGATGGGTGTGCACACGTGGGAGATCTGGAACGAGGAGAACAACCCCGGCTTCTGGAAGCCGGCTCCGAACGCCCGCCAGTACGCGGTCCTGCTCGAGAAGGCCTCCGCCGCCATCAAGGGGGTCGACCCGAGCGCCACTGTCATCGCCGGCGGCCTCTCTGGTACGGAGCCTGGCGGCCTCGATCCCGTCTCGTTCCTCTCGGACCTCTACGCCGCCGGCGCCGGCGGTTCGTTCGATGTCGTCGCCGACCACCCGTACACCTATCCGGACATGCCGTCGGACAGCAGCGCATGGGCGGAGATGGGCAGCTCCGACCCCAGCCTTCGCAGCGTGATGACCGCTCACGGTGACAGCGCCAAGAAGATCTCGGTCACCGAGTACGGTGCACCCACCAACGGCGCGGTCAGCGACGCCGTGCAGGCGAACATGATCACGCAGGCTTTCCAGCTCCTCGGCTCGGCACCGTGGGCCGGCCCCCTCTTCGTCTACAGCTACAAGGACCTGGGGACCGACACCAGCACCGATGACGACTTCTTCGGGCTCGTGCGTTTCGACGGTTCCGTGAAGCCCGCGTGGGGGGCCTTTCAGCAGGCAGCGTCGGCCTTCATCGCCAGCTGCTCCCGTACTCCGACAACGAGCGCGACGACGCCGTCTACCGCCCCATCCGCTACGGCTCCCCCGACGAGCGCTCCGCCGACTACGGCTCCGTCCGCCGCCCTCCAGCGCAGCGTCGGGCGATCGCGCCCGCCTGCCGGCCGACCCGTCGGCACCCCTCTCCTCGCCGTCAGCGCAGTGGCGCTCAGCGCCCTCGCCCTGGGAAGGTCTCGATGGCGGCGCCGAGCAAGCCTCTGAGACGTCCTCCGGAGTCCCTCGCCCGCGAGAGGCAAGGATGATCGTGGATGCGGGGAAGGCAAGGACGCCTGAGAAAGCGGGGACCACGACCTCTACACTGCCCCACATGGGCGGAACGCCCACTGACCGCACATCTCGCAACAGCGGCCGGACACTGCCGGTCTCGGTCGTGATTCCCACGATCGGCCGCTCCGACCTGCTCCGCAGGTGCCTCGACTCCGTGCTGTCGTGCGACCCGGCTGCCGACGAGGTGCTGGTCGTGGACCAAAGCGGCGGGAATGTCGTGCAGACGCTGGCCAGGGATCTCGGCCCCAGGAGGGTGCGGGTTGTCCCGTGCGAGGGCCGCGGGGTCGCGAAGGCGACGAACCTCGGGCTGCGCGAGGCGTCCCACGATCTCGTACTCGTCACCCATGACGACTGCACCGTGGCTTTGGACTGGGTCGTCACAGCCGAGCGGCTGGTGAGCGAGATGCCGGACGGTATCGTCACCGGCCGAGTGCTGCCACCCGACGGCGCGGCTTACGTGCCATCGACCAAGTCTCAGAGCGCGCCGGAGGACTTCACGGGCCGGATCGTCTGGGACGCGCTGTACCCGGCCAACATGGCCGCGAGCCGATCCGCGGTGGTTGCCACCGGCGGTTTCGACGAGCGCCCCGGACTTCTGGTCGCCGAGGACATCGACTTCTGCTACCGCTGGTTGCGCACGGGCCGCCGCCTCCGGTACGAGCCGGACCTCGTGGTCTGGCACCACGATTGGCGAAGCCCGGAGGACCTCGTCCGCACTCACCAGCGCTACGCGCTGTCGCGTGGGTCGTTCTACGGCAGGCACCTTCGCGCTGGCGACTGGCGACACATCCTGCCCTGGGTGGGGTCCGACCTGTACCAGTGGGCTCGCAGCCTGGTCGGCGGCGCCCTCGGCCGCCATGCACGCTGGAACGACCACCGACGAGAGGCTGTCCCTCACGTGCTGCTCGGGCTCCTGGCTGGCTGGTCGGAGGCACGACGCCTGGACACACGCGCTGCGGGGCCCCCAGCCGCGACGCGGGCGGGAGCGCGGTGGACCCCACGCAACGGCGGTGGCGGGGTCCCGGGGGCTGACGGGTAAGGAGGCGGTCAGCTCAGCCTCATCGCCGTGGGGCGGTCCCCGAAGCACGGCTATGTCACGCCGAGGTCGACAGCCTCCGCTGCTGCTCGAGGGCGCGGGCGAGCAGCCCAGCGGCGTTCTGCGCCCGAGCCCACTTGAGGCGGCCGCCGAGAGCGACGATCCGTTTCAGCACCGCCAGCTCGGCTGCGGCCACGACATCGGCTCGAGCTGTTCGCAGGGCCATCAACATCGGCCTTGGCAGGCCCGCCACGTGCTCCGAGAAGCTGAACGGACCGATGAGATCACCGTGCAGTTGGTGAATAACCTCCAGCTCCTCGATGTACTGCGCCTCGTCCTCGAGAAAGTCGTCCAACGAGCGCGGCCGGCGGTGGTGCGCCAGGAGCGAGCGGTCGAACCGCCCGGTCATGCCGCTCCTCGCGCATCGCAACCCGAAGTCCCAATCGCCGAGCCGAACGCCGGGATAGGTAGGAGAGAAGAGGCCTACCTCGAGCGCGTCGCGCCGCCGAATCGAGAAATTACCGGCCCAGAAGTACAAGAGGACGTTGGCTGGATCCTGCTCATACGCTCGGCACTGAGCTTCGTAGTCTTTGCCGTAGATCCTGGACGGTACGTCGTCGGGTCGATAGCCGTCGCCCACGCTCATCGGCATGTACCCCATCACGACGAGGCGGTCCCGACCCTCGTGGCGGCGGGCGTGGCCCCACGCCAACCTCGTGCCGGCCACGACATCGTGATCGAGAAACAGCAGGATCTCCCCGGTCGCGGCCTCGGCGCCTCGCTGGCGCGCCATGTTCTCCCCGCTGTGCTCGATGAACATCGGTTTCACCCTGCGATCGACCTGGGCCATGCGCTCCAACAGCTCCAAAGAACCGTCCCGGCACCCGTCGACGACAACGACTGCTTCGGAGACCACCGAGTCGCCCAAGGCAGCGGTCACGACCGCTTCCAAGCCGGACGGATACCGGTACGTTGGGACGACCACAGACACCGATAGCGACTCGACGCCGCGCGACACGCGCTAAGGATATACGTCCATCCGCGGTGTGACATCGATCGACGCGACCACAACCGGTGTTCTCGTCAGCTGCATAATGAGCGACCCCGGGGACTCTCAGACGAGGGCGTCGTCGAGCTCCTGGTAGAGCTTTTCGTAGGTGTCAGTGACCGCTTCGAGGTCGAAGGTGGCGACCCGTGCGAGCGCTGCCGCGCTCAATTGCGAACGGAGCGGCCCGTCGTCGGCCATCTCGACCAGGGAAGGCAGCAGGTCCTCGGGGTCGTTGCTGGCTGGAACGAGCCCGGCCTGGTCGGACAGTACCTCCAGCCCCGCTGCACTGCGCGGGGCAATGCACGCCAGGCCGCACGACATGGCCTCGACCAGGCTGTTGGGCAGGCCCTCCCGGGACGAGGGAAGGACGAAGACGTCGGCCGCCCAGAGAGGCTGCCGCACGTCGGCCACATTGCCGGTGAAGATGATGCTCGACGACAGTCCGAGGGCCTCGACCTGCTCCCGCCATTCGAGCTCGGCGTCATCGCTCGCTCCCCGCGCCGCCCCTACGAGGAGAAGGCAGGCCCGAGGGTGAGTGCCCCTGAGCGAGGCGAACGCATCTATGAGCCGGTCGACACCTTTGAGCTTGCGGAGGTGCCCGATATACACGAAAGCGAGCTGGTCACGATCGAGACCGATCTGCCGACGAGCAGTCGCCCGCTCACCAGGGGTTGGCGGGCGGAAGCGAGTCCGGTCCACGGGCACCGGGACCTCCAGGGCGCGACTGCCCAGACCGACGCCGTCGAGCTCTTGGACGATCGGCACGGTCATGCCCACATTGGTGCAACGCCGAAGGGCCCGCCGCCGTATCTCGGCCTGCCATCGACGGAGACCCTTCCTCGAAGGTCCCAAATCGTCGCGAGCGTCCCCGAGAGAGACCCACAGCACGACGGTGCGACCGAGGAGTCCCGCCAGGTAGGTGCTGAAGGCGAAATCGGCATAGCCGACCACGTTGACGATCCTGACCGATCGGCGGGCTCGCCATAGCCAGACGGCAACGACTGTCACCATGACCTTGTCCTGCACGCTGCCTTTTCCAGGTACGCCGAGTCGCACCACCTCCACACCATCGAGTCGCTCGCGCCTCGGCCAGCTGGCGCGGAGCCGACGAGTGACGACAGCCACATCGTGGCCTCGTCGGGCGAGGGCGCGGGCTTGGTTTGACGTCTGCCGCGCGATCCCGGCGACGGTCGGCTCGAAATCGTGGGCAACGAACACGATCGTTCCCCGTTCACCGGTCCGCCCAGGGACCATCGTCAGCCGCCCCCCGCCGGTGCCGCCGACTCGGGGAGACCCGGCAGCACCTCCTCGTCACGCAAGAGGGACCTGAGTCCAGCGTCGCCAGGCACCCTCCAGAAGTGCAGCAGGGCGACGTAGAGGAGGGAGCTGCCGATCACAGCGACATACCACGGAGTCACGAGGTCTGCGAGCATCGCGGCGCCGGCCGCCAGCGCGCCGCATACCCCGGCCTTTATCGCCGTCGACACCGGAAAGTGCGCCCTGTCCCGAAGACGGAGGATCGGTCCCCACAGCACGGCCGTCACAGCAATCTCGGTGCCCATGGTCGCCCAGGCCGCACCCTGGTACGAGTACCGCGGAATCACGACGAGGTTGAGCGAGAAGTTGATCACCAACCCGGCGAGCCCAGCGATCACGTAAACGCGGTTGCGTCCTATCGCGATCAGGATCGCAATGGCAAGAGCGCCGAAGAACCCGAGGCACTCCGAGGCGACGACGATTCGGGCTGCGTTCGCTCCGACAACGAAGTTGGCGCCGTAGAGAAGATGGATGGCTTGTGGGGCGAACAGGCCGAACTCGACGAGGATGAGGACAGCGGTGATGCTCATCACGACGAAGGCCTTCCTGCACGCCCCCCAGAACGCAGCAGGATCATGCGGCCAGGACCGGACGAGCAGACCGAGCAGAGGAGCCTGGATGGCAAGCGGCAGGAACGAGACGACGCCTGCGAACTTGTAGGCGACGCCGTAGATGCCCACGGCGGTGAAGGTCGCCAGTTTCGAGAGCATCACCGAGTCGAGGTTGTAGTACACCGTGATCAGGGCGCCCCCGATCGCCAGTGGCAAGGCGGCCCGTAGCATGCCGACTGACGTCAGCCAGGAGAAGGCGGGTCGCACCCGAAGAATTGGTCGTGCAGCGCGGAGCTTCCAGGCCAGGATCACAACTTGTGCGGCGACCGCCGGGATGGCGAAGACCACCACCGAGCTGCCGATGTACGCCAGGACACCGATGAGCGCGAACTGTGCCGCCTGGCCGACGATGTTGGCGAGTGCCACGGGCCCCATGCGGACGACGGCTTGGAAGATCCCGTCGTAACCGTTGGAGACGCTCGCTGCGACCAGGAGCGAGCCACCTACCGCCATGGTCCTCACCACTTCGGCGGGGTAGCCGGCGAGCACTACGAAGGCCATCGCCACTGCGTAGGCGAGGAGCCCGAGAGCGGCTCTCAGCAGCACGTAGATACCGGCGAACCGTCCGGGGTCGTTGTCGGCTAGCACACCCTTGATGACCATCGGGCTCGTTGCCAAGTCCGTGAGGATGCTGACGATGGCGATGAAGCTGAACACGAACGAGAACTCGCCCCACGCGTGGACCGCGAGGTTGCGAACGATCAGGAGGGTGCCGGCCCAGCCGAGGGCGGCGACGACGAGGCGGCTACCCATAAGGGCGCTCGAGCTGGTGACCAAGGCGGCCGCGCCACGTTCGGGCGTCAGCCGCTCACCCTCGCGACTCGGCCTCCGCAGCCGCCACGTCACGCGTACCCCCGTCCTGAATCCTGGCACGGACACGATCGAGCCACGCCCGCATGCTCCCGAGTATCCTCCGGACCCAGTATGGCCGAACCGGCAGCTGCGGGCGGCTGGGGCCCTCGCCGAGACCGAAGTGGCGACTAGAGCAGTAGTCCGCCTTCGCGGAACCAGCCGGGTGGCGCGTCGATGCCTCTCGTTCGTGCATTCGGTGCTGAGGGTCCCGTTGGCCGTTCACACTCGCGGTCGGGTCCTCCTGCTCGGCCTCCGATTCGAGCTCCGTCATCAGCGGGACAAGGGCAACCTTCTCAGGCTGCCGGCCGGGATGGCAGATGGTCCGCGGTCCGATGTAACCCTACGACTGGACACGGGAGCGGTGACGGTCGCCAAAGCGACGTGGATCACGGACTTCTCGGCCTTTCGCTACGTCTTCCTTCAACAGGTTCACGGTCGCTTCTTCGACCATGGAGTGGTCATCGACCTGGGCGGAAACCGCGGCTACTTTGCCTCGTACGCGCTGTTGAACGGAGCGGCCGCCGTCTACTCGTTCGAGCCGAGTTCCGGTAACTATGCAAGTTTGCAACGGAGCCGGGCGATGTGCGACGCCAGCAGGTACCTGTGGAAGTGCCAACGGTGCGCCGTCTCCGACCGCGACGGAGAGGTCGATCTGCACCTGTCGGAGAACTCCTGGCATCACTCCATCTACGAGCCGGCCAGCCAGGGGACCGACATGACCGAGCGGGTGCCAATGAGGTCATTCTCGTCGATCTTGAACGAGGTCCGCGCCGCTCATCCAGAGGCGGAGATCGCAGTCGAGATGACCATCGAAGGTGCCGAGGCAGACGTGATACTCGGCACGTCCGTCGAGCGATGGCGGGAGGTCTCATCTCTCATGTTCGCCACCGATCTCCCTTTGGAGACGGTCTCGCAGCTGGTGGGGCACCTGCGCCGGGGCGGGCTCGAGCGAACGGAGCTGACCGATGTCGGGACAGCCCGGCGCGTGGACCATCCCTGGGTGCTGGTCACCCGGACGCAATAACCCGTCGGGGGCGGCGCCCGTCGCCAGGCCGGTGTGACCGCGTGGCGAACCTGCGACGGGACGGCGCCCGTGTGGCGACGTCGGCGAGAACGCCCAGCAGCTCTGCTGTCCGGTCTGCCAGCACCAGGTCTTGCTCGACCTTATGCGTGCCGGCCTGCCTGCACCCTTGACGCAGGGCGCGGTCGTCGAGAAGCCTCGCCACTGCGCTGGCCATCGCCGCTGGGTCCCCGGGCGGTACGAGCAGGCCGGCGTCGCCAAGGAGCTCCGTCGGACCGCCATGGGCCGTAGCCACCACCGGAACGCCCACGCTCATGGCCTCGATCATGACCAACGGTCCGGGTTCCGGGTCGGTGCTCGCGACGACGGCCACTGCCCATCGGCGCATATGCTCGATCGCGTCGGATACCTGACCGGGGAAGTGGACCCGATCGGTGAGCCCGAGACGATCGACCTGTCGGTGAAGCATCGCTCCATAGTCGGCGTCCTTCGGGTTCGGCGTGCCCAGAAGCTCCAGATGGACGTCGGGCCGTTCGAGCTGGGCGAGGGCATCGATCAGGACACTCTGGCCCTTCCATGGCGTCATCGCTGCCGCGTTCCCGATGGTCAGGGGGCGGGGTGGCTCTGGAGGTGCCGGCTGCACCGGCCAGGGCGTGCCGTTGTACACGACCCTGGTCGGCACCCTAAGGCGTTGGAGCGGAGCCGCCGTGGCGCGAGAGACGGCGACGACCTCGTCGACCCCACCAAGGGACCAGCGCGCCAGCCGGCGGTAGCTCGACTGCCACAGCACGTCGTGTGCCAGCCACACCACCCGTGCCCGAGGTCGTGCGACGCTGAGGGCCGGCAGGGCACGAATGCCGTTGACCAGCACCAGGTCAACGTCGGCGCACAAGCGCCGCAGTCGAGGTGCGCCAGCGAGCCACCGCCAGGCCAGCTCGGCCACGGCCAACGGGCGAGGTGCCGACCCCAGCTGCAGATCCGGGCCGGGCACCCAATGGGCCCCCAGAGCTTTCAGCTCGTCGGCCAGGGGCCCCTCCGGCGACACGCAGGCGACCTCCCAGCCAGCACCACGGGCAGCCTGGAGGGTGCGCAGGAACACCGTCTCTGAGCCCCCCGCCAGGAGCGGAGTATGGGCATAGCCGAGCAGCCGGAGGCGATCACGACCCTTGGCGCTGGTCGACGGCACGAGGTGCAACATCGGCTTGACCGTTCGTCGCCTGGTCCTCCGCACTATCCAGTGACGGTGCGGAGCTGGTTGTCCGGCCACGAGCCGGCGGGACGGGCAAGGTGGTACGCGAGCCGTGGTCGCGACTGCTTCCACATGGTCATCCGAGGTAGGCGAAACCGCTCGAGCCCGGGGACGACACGGCCGTTGAGGAAGCTGAAGGCGGCCCCATAACCGGCTTCGGCCACGCCCCGCACCACCCCGGGGTCGTAATGGCCGAAGGGGTAGGCGAACAGGTCCACGTCCGTGCCGATCAGGTCCTCCAGCTCGTGGCGCGAGCCGGTCAGCTCGTCCTCGAGGCGGTCGGGCGGGACCGTCGGCAACGACGGGTGGGTGCGGGAGTGCGACGAGATCCGAAACCCAGCTGCGGCCATCTCCTCGAGCTCCGCACGGGTCATGACCCGGGCCGCACCCTCCCACCATGGAGGGGTGCGACCGAGGGCGCCAGAGACGGTGAAGACCGTTGCCGGCAGGCCGAGCTCCAAGAGAATGGGCATGGCGTGATGGTGCACGCCGACCAGGCTGTCGTCGAACACCACGGCCCCAAGGCCATCGAGGTCGGCACCCTCCGTCGCGGAGGACACGAGCTCTGCGAGATCGACGAAGCGCAGTCCCCATCTGAGGGAGGAGGTGAGGTGCATGCGGAGACGCTTCGGCGAGACGTAGCAGTCTGTGTCATTCCTCGGGTCGTCGCCGACGTCGTGGTAGGCGAGAATCACGGCACCCGGCGTGTTCAGCCGGCCGCCTGCGAGTAGCCGCAGGCCGTCCGCCAGCCCACGGAGGCGGATGGGGACGGGTGCCCGTCGCAAGTCCGCCTGCACCTCACCCGACGGGACCGCCGGCCTGGTCCGGTAGCTCACAGCTCTCGCCCACGAGCGCTCAACTGACAGGCGCGATCGACACTTGGTCTGCCTCTGGAGACGCCGCAGGAGAGCCACTGGGGCGCCGGTCGATCGACGCACCGAGGGTGACGACAACGCCGAGCAACAGCCAAGAGAGGACATCGATGGGGAAGAACGCGAAATAGGCAGCCACGGTCGAGGCCGCTGCCGCCCCCGCCACCATCGCGGTCACGCCCAACGCAAAGGCCGCGTCTGGCCCTCTCGCCCGCGCCGCAACGGTGCGAGCAGCGCCGAACGCGCTCACCAGCACGACCACGAACAGCCACAGCCCCAGGACACCCAGCTCATAGACAGTCTGGAAGTAGTAGTTGTCCGGGGTGTACGCCTGGTTACCTGCGACGAGCCCTGACGGGCCCGGCTGCAGCGTCGCGACCTTCTGAGCCGCGGCGCCGGTCGACCCGATACCCACCCCGAGTGGGTGCGTGACCACCTGGTGCAGGTTTGCCTGCCACCCGCTGCCCCGCTCGGCCAGCGTCGTGCCCGACAAGACGGTGGCCGTGACCCCGCCCGGCAGATAGAAGAGCGCCAGCACGGCGAACGGGAACGCGACCAGCAACACCCGATAGCGCTTCAGGCCCAGGTACGCCCAGCCCACGGCCAGGCCGAGCAAGGCCCCGCGCACGAAGGTGAGCATCAGACCCAATCCGACGATGGGGAGAGCGCACAGGAAGAGGCGGTTGCGCCGGCGCTGCAGATCGGAAAGGGCCACGGGGACGCAGACGAGCAGCACGACCATAAGGAAGAACGCGAACGAGAACGGGTCGTTGAAGCTGGAGAAGGCGCGTAGGTAGTAGCCGCTCCCGACGGTGCGGATCGTACTGTCGTACGGGTAGCCGAGGGCGTGCAGCCTGCTAGCGCCGACGACCTGCTGGGCAATGCCGCCCAGGGCGGTAACCACACCGGTGGTCATGAGGATCGTCACCAGGCGGTCCCGCTCGATGGCATCGATGGGACAGCGCCAGACGGCCCACGCGAGCAGCAGGTAGAAGAAGTCGATCCTGAACCCCGTGAGGCCTTGCTGGCCCCGAACCCAGACCGCCGAGACCGCACCCAGCAACACCAGCAGAGCGACGGCGGTCAGCAACGGCGGAAGCCGGCGGCCGCGCGGGCCGCGCGCCTGCGGAGGGGCAAGGAAGGTGGCGGCCAAGGTCGCGAGGACGAGGCCCTCCTTCCAGGACTTGGCGATCTCCGGATGGGGAATTATGAGCAACAGGCCGTCGAAGGGAACCAGCGCGACCAGGGCCAGCACGCCGTACTGAGGTCGCTTGCGCAAGGCCACGGCCAGAGGGACGGCGACGGCGACACCCAGAACCCCAGCCGGCGCCATCCACCCGAGCAGCACAGTCACCGCTACCACCCCAACGCCAGCGACCAGAAACACGAGCGGTGCCCCGAAGCGCCAATCGAGGTCGGCGTACCCGAGGCGAAGCCGCGAGGTGACGGCCATGTCCCAAAAGGTACAAGATCCCCGGCACGCCGGCTCGTTCCCAGGTACGCTCATTGCCGTATGGCGGAGCGGTTTCTACCCTTTCCATCGTGACCGCTAGAGGGCACTTCCAGACGATCTGGCGCCGTAAGTGGTGGATTCTCGTCGCCTCCGTCCTGGTGGCCGCAGTCGTGTACTTCGTCAGCGACAGTCAGGCCCGCACCTACCGCGCCCAGGCTCAGCTCAATGTCATTCCCGGCCAGCCACCGAGCATCACGCAGCCCGTCGGCGGGGACGTCACGACCTTCCTGGCCAGCACGTACGCACAGCTCGGCCAGACCAGGCCGGTAATCCAGGACGCGACAGCGCGAGCGCGCCTCCGCATCGACGAGCAGACGGCGGCCGATCGGTTGAACGTCTCGGCGTCCAGCCAGGTCGGTTTCATCAGCATCAGCGCCACGGGGCCGAGTCCCGCTGACGCAACAGCGCTGGCGGCGGGGGAGGCCCAAGCGCTCTCCAACGCCGTCACCGTCCAGCAGAACGCTCTGGTCCAGACCTCGCTGGCGCCAGTTCAAGCGCAGATCACCGCGGTGGGCAACGAGCTCGCCGCCGCGCCCTCGGGTTCGCCCCAGCAGTCTGCGCTGGCGGATCAGTACCAGGCCCTCGTCCAGTCCGCCGCCAATCGCCAGCTGGCCACGAAGGACCAGCTGACCATCGTCTCCCCGGCTCGCGCCGATTCGGGGCCGATCTCGCCCACTCCGAAGCGTGACGCCCTGCTCGGCTTCGTCACCGCCCTCGTCGTCTTCTCGGAGCTGGCGGTCGGCATCGAGCTGCTGAGCGACCGCTTCTCCAGAGAGGACCTCGACGAGGACATCAGACGGGTCACCGGTCTGCCCGTGCTGGCTCGGGTGCCAGGAACCGATCGCGTCGACGCGGTCGAGGCCTTCCGCACGCTGCGCACGAACCTGCTCTTCATGGACACCGGGCAGAAGCTCCGCACGGTTGCCGTCGTCAGCACCGAGCCGGGGGCGGGCAAGTCGTTCACGAGCATCAATCTGGCGGGATGCATGGCGGAGCTGGGCACGCCGGCGGCGTTGGTGGACGCCGATCTTCGCCGACCCACCATCGACGAGCGCCTCGGTCTGCCCCGGAGACCGGGACTCAGCGAAGTGCTGCACGGCCACGATCCCGCTACGGCGGTCCATCGCGTCGGCGCGGGCTCGAACCTCATGGTCCTCACGGCTGGGGCACCCGTGTCCGACCCCGCCGGCCTGCTCGGCAGCCTCGGCCGGAGGGTGTTCTCGGGCCTCAGCGATGCCCAGCTGATCGTCGTCGACACGCCGGCCGAGGCACCGTTTCCAGACGCCGCCGCCATCGCCCTGCAGTGCGACGCCACGATCCTCGTGCTCGACCCGAAGCTGACCCGGCGGCGGGCGGCGCGAGCCATGCTCGGCCGGCTGCGCCAGGTGAACACCAAGCCGATCGGGGTCGTGGTGAACCGGGCTCCGGTGCCGCCCCGCCGATACGGCTACTACTCCTACTCCAGGCGGGAGAACGGCCGGGACGGAGCGGGCGTCCTCGAAACCCCCGTCGAAGACGTCCGCTAGGGCACGGCAGCGCAAGGCCGCTTCAGACGCGGTAGGCGCTGAGGACCTTCGTCACCGCCTCAATCACGTCGTCCACGTCGCCGTCCGTAAGGTTGCCGGCCAGGGGCAAGGACAACGTCCGCTCGGAGATCCGCGTGGCGTGGGGAAAGCGTCCCGCGCCGTCGTCCCGGCCGAAGAGTGGATGCAGGTGCAGGGATATGTAGTGCACTCCGCATCCGATGTTCTCTGCTCGGAGGGCAGCGAACACCTCGTCTCGGCCGACCCGCAGCTTTTCGAGCTCGAGCTGCACGGTATACAGATGGAGTGCGTGCTCGCTGCCGTCCTGCGGCTGTCGTGGGCGCTCGAGGGGAAGACCGACGAACGCCTCGTCGTAGCGGCTCCAGACGTGAGCCCGCACCTTGCGGTGCTGATCGAGCTTGGCCAGCTGGTGTAGCCCGACCGAGGCCTGGATGTCGGTCATGTTGTACTTGAAGCCCATGGCCGTGACCAGGGAGTGCTTGATGCTTCCGGCCTGAAACCGCTCCCACGCATCCGTCGACAGCCCGTGCATCGAGCGCAATCTCGTCTCGGCTGCCCACTCCTCGCGTGGTGTCGTGATCATCCCGCCTTCGATCGTCGTCATGTTCTTCGTCGGATAGAAGCTGAAGCACGTCGCGTCACCGAGCGTCCCGACCGCGGCACCGCGATGGGAACCCTCGATGCAGTGAGCTGCATCATCGACGACCACGCACCCGTGGGCGTCGGCCAACCTCGTGATCGCGGTCATATCGACGGGATAGCCGCCGAAATGAACGGGCAGGATGGCCCGGGTCGACGGGGAGATGACCTCCTCGATGGCGGCAGGACTGATGTTCTGGGTCAAGGGGTCCACGTCGGCAAAGACGGGGGTCGCGCCCGTGTGCAGAATGGCGTTCGCCGTGGCGCCGAACGTCAGCGGCGTGGTGATGACCTCGTCGCCGGGACCGGCGCCTGCGGCCATGAGCGAGAGGTGGAGTGCGGCAGTGCACGAGCTGACGGCGACCGCGTGCTGAGCGCCGGTGCGGGTGCGGAAAGCCTCCTCGAGCCGGCCGACCTTGGGGCCCGTCCCGATCCAGCCGGAACGCAACGAGTCGACGACCTCGCCGATCTCTTCTTCGCCGATGGCGGGTCGGCCGAAGACCAGGAACCGGTCTCGCACCGGCGTCCCGCCGTCGATCGCAAGCGGGCGGGTCAGTCGGGGCTCGTCGTGGATCATCGCTCTCCTACGACCCTGTCGGCGGCGGGGTCCCACATCGGGGTCAAGCCGGCGGGAGTCGCCATTCGATCGTCCGGGCCATCACCGCCGAGCTTCATCTCCCCGCCGATGTCGCCAGCGGGGCCGGACGTCACGCTCTCGTAGGCGTCCTCGACTCCCTCGAGCATCTGCTCGTAGGAGAACTCTCGCTCGACGAGGGCGCGGCCGGCCGCTCCGGCCTGCGCTCGCACCTCCGGCCGGCGGGCGAGCTCGACGACCCGAGCGGCGAGCGCCTCGACGTCACCGGCCTTCACGAGGTATCCCGAGCGCCCGTCCACCACTTGCTCGGCGACGCCGCCGACCGAGTAGGCGACGACCGGCAGCCCGGCCCCCATCGCTTCGAGCACCGCCAGCGAGAAGCCCTCCCACCCCGAGGTCTGCACGAACACGTCGGCGGCGGCGTAGAGGGCTGCCGGCTGTGCCCCGTCGGCGGGAAGACGGGCGCCGGAGGCCATCGCCGCCTGGCCCTCCCGACTGTCGCGCAGCCCTTTTCCGACAGCGAGAAGGGTCACGCCGTCTCGGCGCAAGAAGCTGGCAAGGGGCGCCAGATCACCCGGCCGCTTCTGCGCGTTACACCGGCCGACCCAGACGGCCACGACCTCCCGGTCTCCGAGGCCCAGGGCAGCACGTGCCTGATCGCGGGGTGGCAGGGGCAGCCGCGGCAGCCCGGTGTGGACGACCCGGATCCCGCCTTTCGGCCGGACGCCGCGGGAGAGACCGAGACGTCGTTCCGACTCGCTCACGGCGATGACCGTCTGGTGGAGCCGACGGGCGACCAGCCGCTCGAACCGGACGTACGCAGCCTCGAGAGCTCGACCCTTGCCCTGGAAGGGCCAGCAATTGGGTGTGTAGACCGACGGGACGCGCGTTACTCGAGCGGCCGTGCCGGCGAGAAAGCCGGCCTTGGTGCTGTGTCCGTGAACGAGGTCGGGGCCGAGCTGGCGAAAGACGCCGGTCAGCTTGCTGACCGCTCGGACGTCACCCGGTGCCGGCTGGTGGGCCATCTCCAGCCTGATGATCCGCGCACCCGAGCGGTCCAGTCGACCATCGACCGACGTCGATGGCGGGGCGACGACCGTGTTCTGCCACCCTCGGCGGACCAGCCCTTCGGCAAGAGCGGCGACGTACGCCGGTACCCCGCCGATGGGCGGCTCGAAGACGTGCACGACGTGGCCACGTGTCTGGCTCGCCTGCCGGTCCGCCTCCAAGGCGCTCACGTATCCGACCCTGCAGGCGACGAGCTCTCACGGCGCACGGGTGGCACGGCCGGTGCCGCCACTCGGTCGCCAGCCTGGCTGGGCGCAGCAGCGGCATCGCCGTTCGGGCCGTACCGGTGCGGCGCCGCCGTGGAGCCATCGTTCTCGCCCACAGCCGAGTCCACCTTCTGGGCCAGGGTCGCCTCCGAGTCCCCGTTGGGGGTGGGGCCCACGGGGCGCGCGTCCCGCGATCGCGACTTCCGCCCGGTCGCGGCCAGAGACCCCGGTCGCATGAAGCCCGCCATCTCGACGACGGTGCGAACCACGATGACGGCGTCCCTCCGGAGGGACCAGTTGTCGATGTAGTCGTTGTCGAACCGGACACGATCGGGGATCGAGCTGTCGCCGCGGAGCCCGTGCACCTGGGCCCAGCCGGTGATGCCCGGTCGGACCCGGTGACGAGCGGCGTAGTCGGGCACTTCGGCCCCGAACTGGCGGACGAAGTAGGGGCGCTCCGGCCGGGGTCCCACCAGCGCCATCTGACCGCCGAGGACGTTCAGCAGTTGGGGGAGCTCGTCGAGGCTCGTGTCGCGCAGGAAGCGTCCAACCGGCGTGATGCGGCTGTCGGTATCCACCGACCACGTCGTATCCGAGTCGGTGTTGACCTCCATGGTCCGGAACTTGAGGAGGTTGAACGGACGACCTCCCCGCCCGACCCGCCGCTGACGGAAGAGCACCGGCCCGCGACTCGACGACCAGACGGCCAGGGCGATGACGAGCCACACGGGAGACAAGAGGACCAGTGCCACCCCTGCGACGAACGTCTCGAGGAGGCGCTTGAGAAACCAAGCCAGTGCGCGGGAGACCGCAAGCGACCGTCGGATCAACGAGCTGGTCGGTTCAGGAGCTCCCATGCCCGCATCTCCCCCCTTCCCAGCCGCCCGATGGACATGGATGTTGAAGCACCCCGGTCCGGATCTCCCCCTTTCACGCCATTCGCGTGGTCGGCGTGGACCGCTTCACGCCGACTCGAGCATCCATCGTCAGGGTAGGCCCACGTCGGGGGAGAAGCAACGAGTTAGTCCGGTTCCCCGCAGGAGGGTGGAGAGCGGGATTTGTCCGCTTCACGCCCACCCGCGGTGAATGGCCTCACCTGCACCGACTCCACCCGGGTCCTCGAGGTGCCGGCAGCTCCCTGTCCGGACAAAATGTGTCGATCTCGTGGCGCGCCGAGGGGGCGCGTTGTCGAGGAGGAGGATGGCTGCTACGAGCTTTGGGTCGG